>CAZQGT010000015.1:0-27613 GCA_964593005.1 uncultured Planctomycetales bacterium | reverse complement strand
TACGGATATCTGGATATCTACTTTTCATGCCTTTGGCGACCGTATACTTCGCGAGAATGCTTTAGTTGCCGGGCTTAATCCTGATTTTAAAGTGCTTGCCCGGCCAGAGGCCGCGGTATTCTTTCGCGAGCATCTTTTTGAGTTTACCCTCAATTACTACCGTCCGCTGGCTGAGCCTACGCGTTTTATTGAAGCCCTGATTTCATTTTTTAGCCGGGCCAAAGACGAAGATATATCGGCAGGAGAATATTTTAAATATGCCCAGGATTTTCTGATCCAGGCCAAAACTAATCCGCAGGATGATGCCGGCCTGGAATTAGCAGGGCAGCAGATAGAGGTAGCCTCTGCTTATCTTAAATACCAGGAGCTTCTTGGCCGTGAAGGTCTGGTTGATTTTGGAAATCAGTTTTATTTAAGCCTGCAGCTGCTGCGTGAGCATCCTTTAATCCTGAAGAATTATCATAAACAGTTTAAATATATTCTGGTAGATGAATTTCAGGATACCAATTTCGCCCAGTTTCAGATTGTCAAGCTTTTAGCAGGCTCCGCGGGCAATATTACTGTTGTCGCGGATGATGACCAATGCATCTACCGCTGGCGGGGGGCTGCCTATAGCAATGTTTTGAATTTTATAGAAGAATACCCTGGGGCCGAGAAGATCACCCTGATTCAGAATTACCGCTCTACTCAAGCCATCCTGGACAGCGCTTACCAGTTAATTCAGTATAATAATCCGGAGCGTTTTGAGATAAAGGCTAAGATTGATAAACATCTTGTTGGCTTAACCAAGCAAGGGCCAAAGCCAGAACACCTGCATTTTGATACACATTCCTCTGAAACTGATAATGTAAGTAAGATTATACAAGAGAAAGTAAGTATAGGTAAGTTTAAATACAGGGATTTTGCTATCCTTGTGCGCTCTAATTCTGATGCCCAGGGTTTTATCCAGTCATTAAATATGCTGAATATTCCCTGGCAGTTTAGCGGTAACCAGGGGTTGTATGGCAGGGAAGAGGTCAAGTTGTGCATTAATTTTCTGCGGGTAATTGCCAATCCATCGGACTCATTAAGTTTGTATTATCTGGTCAGTTCGGAAGTTTACAAGGTGGACCTGGTAGACCTGACATTATGCAACCATTTCAGCCGGAGAAGGAACCGTCCGCTTTACGATGTGTTCGGCGGGCTGGAAAAGATCCCGGAGTTAAGCCAGTTAAAAGAGCAGACCAGGGAAAAGATAAAACAGGTACTCGCGGATATACAAAAGTTTTTACAGGTCTCCCGCGATGAGACAACCGGCAGGCTGCTTTATAGTTTTCTTACGGATACAGGCTACCTAAAATACCTTACGCATAATCCCAGCCTGGAAAAAGAAACCAAGATTCAGAATATCGCCAAGTTTTTTAACCAGGTGCGCGATTTTGAGCTTGTGGCTAAAGAGGACAGGGTAATCAGTTTTATCAGGCATCTTAATTTACTTATTGAGTCAGGTGATGATCCGCCGACAGTTGAGGCGGATTTAGACCAGGACGCGGTGAATATTTTAACTATACATAAAGCAAAAGGCTTAGAATTTAGAGTAGTATTTCTAGTCAGCCTGGTGCAGGGTAAATTTCCTCTTCCCAGGCGCTCTCAGCAAATTGAATTGCCGGATACCTTAATCAAAGAAGTCCTGCCCACGGGGGATTTCCATATCCAGGAGGAGCGCCGGCTTTTTTATGTAGGAATGACCCGCGCCAAAGAAGAATTGTATCTTACCAGCGCCGAAGATTATGGCGGTAAACGGCTGCGTAAAGTAAGCCAATTTGTGCTTGAGGCTTTGGGTAAACAGCCCGGAGAAAGCGCTGAAAAAAAGAAAACCGCGGCTATTGAGAGTATTAAACGTTTTGCCCCGGCTAAAGCGCCTTCAGGCGCGCCTAAGTCAGCCCTGCAAAAGATACCGGAAGATAAATTAGTCAGTTTAAGTTATTACCAGATTGATGACTACCTGACCTGTCCTTTGAAATACAAATATGTAAATATACTGCGCGTACCGATTATGGAGCATCATACAGTTGTCTACGGCAGGGCAATGCATGAGGCAGTCAGTCATTATCTCTTGCGTAAACTTAACGGGGATAAGGTCTCCATGGATCAGCTATTGGATTGTTTTGAAGCCAGCTTTGACCCCCAGGGATTTCTTGATGCCAGCCATCAGGAAGAGCGTTTTCGTATCGGCAAAGAGGCACTATCCAGGTTTTATAAAGATGAAGAAAATCGTAATTCAACTCCTAAATTCATAGAGAAAGATTTTTCTTTTGTAATAGGGGATAATAAGATTACCGGAAGGTTTGACCGCATAGATATGGAGCCTGACGGCGCGGTAATTATGGATTTTAAAACTTCAGCGATTAAAACCCAGAAGGACGCGGATAAGCGGGTTAAGGAAAATAAGCAGCTTGAGCTTTATGCTTTAGCCTATCAGCATATATTCGGAGTTTTACCGGCCGCTGTAGAACTGTATTTTCTGGAGTCAGGGATTATCGGCAGGCATGAACTTACTGAAGATGATTTAGGTGATGTAAAAGATGACATCCTGAAGGTTTCCGCGGGAATCCGCCAGCAGAATTATCCGGCTAAGCCTGAATACAAGGCCTGCACCTATTGCGCTTATAATCAAATCTGCCCCTACGCAGTAATCCGTTGACAACCCCGGCTATTTGGGCTATAGTCAAGTAAAGAGAATGAAAGCGATTATTTCTATTGGAATTTGGTTAGGTAGTGGGTTATTGACTATCCTGCTTTTCTTTGTGGTTTTTGTCTTAAATATCCTGTTTTTTCCTTTCGATAAAAAGAAAAAAATCACCCATGCGCAGTGTTTTTGGTGGTCGGATGCCCTGATTGGCTTAAATCCTTATTGGAGCGTAAAGGTAAGCGGGCTTGAAAACATAGACCATAAAAGAACTTATCTGGTGATTTCTAACCATCAAAGTATGGCTGATATAGTAGTGCTTTATCAGACCAAGATGCAGTTTAAGTGGGTGGCCAAGGCAAGTTTATTTAAGGTTCCTTTTATCGGCTGGTGCCTTGGGTTGATTAAGCATATAAAGCTTTTGCGTGGGGATTTTGCCAGCATTAAAGAGATTTACCACCAGGCAAGCCAATGGCTGCGGAAAGATATGTCTGTTTTATTCTTTCCGGAAGGCACGCGCAGTTCAACCGATAAAATGAATGAATTCCAGAACGGGGCTTTTAAGCTGGCGATAAAAGAAAAAAAGCCGATTTTGCCTATTTGTTTAATCGGCACGCGCCAGGCAATTCCCAAAGGCAGCTGGATTTTTAAGGGCAAGGCTTGCGTCAAGCTGATTGTCTTGCCGGTAGTAGAAACCGATAGTTTTGGCCCCGGAGATTTTGGCCGGCTTAGGGATATTATACGGGGTAAGATTGAGGCCGCAACTTTAAACCATGATAGTAAATAAAAAATATTCATATTGCGTAATTATTATTTTTATCCTCTTCGGGTGCAGCCATGTTCCGCATAGAGAAGTTCTTTATCAGGCTTCAACTATTCAAGCGCTTTCTGCGGGTTATTATGACGGACAGGAAGATCTTTGCTCGCTTAAGCAGCACGGAGATTTCGGCCTGGGGACTTTTCAGGGATTAGAAGGCGAGATGGTGGTTTTAGACGGGAACTTTTATCAGGTGAAGGTTGACGGCCGCGTGCACCCGGTGAATAAGGCAGAGGGAATCCCTTTTGCTCAAGTAACTTTTTTTGATGCTGATAAGGCATTTCCTGTTGATAGTGAATTAAGTTACGCGGGCCTAAGCCCGTATCTGGATAAATTATTATCTTCAACGAACCTGTTTTATGCTGTAAAGATCAGCGGCAGGTTTAAATATGTGAAAACCAGGAGTGTGCCTAAGCAACCTAAGCCGTATCCCGATCTTAATCAGGCGGTAAAAGAGCAGAAGGTGTTTGAATTTAATGATATAGAAGGTACCGTAATTGGGTTCCGTTCCCCGGAATATGCCGGGAATTTCAGTGTTGGAGGATACCACCTGCATTTTATCAGTAAAGACAAGAGAAAGGGCGGGCATTTACTGGATTTTCAGGTATCCAGGGTAAAAATAGAAATTGATGAGACCGCGGATTTTTATTTAAGCCTGCCGACAAATGAGGAGTTTCTCGGGCTTAGCCTTAATCCGGAAGAGGTAAAGTTAGGCTCAAGCGAGTAAGTAAAAAGGGGGCGGGGATATGCCTAAAATATTTAAAGTTTTATTCATAATCATCGCAATATTAGTCGTTATTTTTCTTATTGCCAGCATCCTCTTTTCAATTTATGCCCCGGCGATTGTTGAGGACCAGATCCGGCAGAATCTTAAGGTTAAGGCTAGTCTTGGTAAAATAAGTTTAAGCATGCCTTTTACTGTTACTCTTGAGAAACTGGAGATTGGCGGCCTGGCGAATATAAAGAAGATATCCTTTTCCCCAAATTTGATCGCTTTATTATTTGGCAAGGTAGTTATCCACGGTTTGACTATTACTGAGCCGGTGATTAACCTTGAGCAGGGATCTGACGGAAAATTAAACCTGCCGGTTTTGGAACAGAAGCCGGGGGCTAAGGCCCCGGAGTTTTATCCTACTAGCCTTAAGATTAAGGACGCAAAAATAATTTTTACGGACAGAAAAGTAAGCGCAGCGGGTTACCAGGTTGTTGCAGATAAACTGGATATAAGCGTTTCCAAGGTCGCTTTTCCAGTGACTTCATTAGCTGTGAATATCAGCGCAAGCTGCCAGCTTTCAAATCCGGCAGGCAAGGCTTTCGGCAAGGTTAATTTTTCCGGGTGGATTGATTATCCTGCCCGTGATATGGACGCCAAACTGGAGATCAAGGATACGGATATTACCAATTTCTCCCCTTATTACGGGAATTTCATTTCAAATAAAAAGCTCCTTTCTGCGATACTTAACCTTGCCTCAACCTTTAAGGCCAAGGATAATGCCTTGAATATTAATACGGATTTTAATCTCTCCGGCCTGGTTTATGAAGAGGCTGCTGAAGAGGAGATCAGCCTTGATTTGGCGAAGAATGCCCTGGACCTGTTTACTAATAGCAAGGGTAATTTGCATTTGGTATTTGATATTGATACCAAACTGGATAATCCGGCTTTAAGCCAGGATAAATTAAAAAACATAATTTTAAAAGCAGCGATGAAGAATTTAAGCAGCCAGTCGCCAGAGGAAATAGCGGATAAAGTAAGCGATGTAATTGATAAATTTAAAGGTTATGGCAAAGGGCTGAAAGAAATATTCGGGAAATAAAAATGGATGATACAAAAACAAAATCATTAAGGAATATAGAAGAAAAAATGGAGAGCCTGGATAGCGGTTCTTTACGGTACCATATCCTGGAAAGCGCCAAGAATTTTAAGAGTTCCTGGATTGAGTTGGGCCGTTCTCTTTATTCGGCCTGGAAGGACAAGATGTATAAGGAGTGGGGTTATCTGAATTTTGATGTTTATGTAAGCCGCGAGATAGGCATCCGTAAGCTGACGGCAATGAAACTGCTGAAATCATATTATTTTCTGGAAAAAGAAGAACCCCAGTATCTGAAAAGCGATTATGCCGATAAAAGCCAGGCCGCGAATATCCCCAGCTATGAATCAGTGGATATCCTGCGCCAGGCAAAAAATAAAAAGGCCTTAGACCAGGATGACTATGAAAGCCTCAAAAAAGAAATTTTTGAAAAGGGCAGGGATGCCCAGGAGTTAAAGAAGAATTTAGGAGTAATTATCAGGCAGCGCCAGGAACTGGACCCGCAAGAGGCTCAGGAAAAAAGAAAACAAGCTATCATCAAGAGGCTCCTGGGCCAGCTGCGCGCGTTGAAACAGGAGGCAGAGGTCTTAAAGATGCTGCCTATGCCTTTGATTAAAGAGATAGACGCTTTAATTAAGAAAGTAGCGCTTGAATTTTCTGCTGAATAGGCAGAGAGAAAGGGAATGCCTCTATGGCAACTATTGCTAAGGAAATGACAGCCTTAGAAAAGAAGATGTTTGCTTTGGGGGTGCGTGAAGAAGATATCATAGAAAGTTTTATCCGCTCAAGCGGTCCGGGAGGGCAGAATGTTAATAAAACTTCTACCTGCGTATACCTGAAGCATTTGCCTACCGGTTTGGAAGTAAAGTGCCAGAGCCAGCGTTATCAGATGCTTAACCGCAACCTGGCGAGGCATATTCTCTTGAGCAAGATTGAAAATAAGATTAAGCATGATATCCTGCAAAAGCAGTCACTTAAAGCTAAGGTTATGCGCTCAAGCCGCAGGAAATCGAAGAAAGTAAAGCTAAGGATCCTTGAGGGCAAGCGCCGGCATTCCGAAAAGAAGTCTATGCGTAGGAAAATCCGTGAAATTGAGGTTGCATAACTTGATTCTTGTGCTACAATATTCAAAATCAAAAGAACTTAGCCGCAGGGTTCATTAAATTCATTGACTTGCCGGGTGAGTTATCGTATAATATTTCGAATTAGAAAGGGAGGGAAGAAAATTGGTTTTGGTAAAAGAAAAGAAAGCAAAATTAATTAATGATTTTAAGGTACATGCCAGGGATACCGGCTCTGCCGAGGTCCAGATAGCTATTTTGACTGAAAGGATTAACGCCCTGGGTGAGCATTTTAAATCACATAAAAAGGATCTACATTCTCGCCGTGGCCTGCTTTTATTGGTAGGCAGACGCCGCAGCCTGCTCAAATATCTCAAGGATAAGGATCTGAAGAAGTACGAAGAGGTCTTGGGAAAGCTCCACTTGAGAAAGTAAGGCCCCTTTAATAATTCACCTACAAAAAAGAAAGAGCCTAATAATGCAAAATAAAAGCTTAAAAATTAAATTTGGTAAAAATGACCTTATCCTGGAGACCGGCAGGCTTGCTAAACAAGCCAATGGTTCGGTTACAGTCACTTATGGATCGACTGTAATTTTGGTTACTGCCTGTATGTCCAAGGGGATTAAGGAAGGCCAGGATTTTTTCCCTTTGACTGTAGAATATCAGGAAAAGACTTATGCCGCCGGCAGGTTTCCCGGAGGTTTTTTTAAACGCGAAGGAAGGCCTTCAGAGAATGAGATTTTAGGCTCACGGCTTATTGACCGTCCAATCCGGCCGTTATTTCCCGAAGGTTTCTTAAATGAAGTCCAGGTTATGGCTATTGTCCTTTCAAGCGACGGAGAGAATGACCCGAATGTCCTGGCCTTAATCGGAGCGAGCGCGGCTTTATCTATTTCAGATATTCCTTTTAACGGCCCCCTGGCCAGCTGCAGGGTAGCCAGGATAAATAATGAGTTTGTTTTGAATCCTACTTATGCCGAACTTGAAAGCGCTGACCTGGAGGTAGTGGTCGCGGCAAATAAAAACGGCGTGGTGATGCTTGAATCAAAAGCCAAAGAGGTTTCCGAAGAGGCTTATCTTGAAGCGGTGAAGTTCGGCATGGAAAGCTTAAATCCTATAATCGGTATGCAGGAAGAATTTTGCCGTCTTTATGGAATCCCAAAAGCCCAGGTTGAGCTTAAGCTGCTCGACCCAGCCTTAATGCAGAAAATTGAATCCCTTTCGCAGGAGAAATTAAATAAAGTATATAAGTTAAGCAAGAAAGAAGAGCGCGAAGAGGCAGTCGCTTTATTGACCAAGGAATTAGAAGCGCAGTTGACTACCGAGGGGTTCCTGGCGGCGGATATTCATGCCGGTTTGCATGAGGTAGAGAAAAAACAAGTGCGTAAAATGATTGCCGAAGAGAATATCCGTATTGACGGGCGTTCTTTTAAAGAGATCCGGCCGATCAGTTGCGAGGTATCCGTGCTTCCGCGTACCCATGGCTCAAGCCTTTTTACCCGCGGGCAAACCCAGAGTTTAGCCGTAACTACTTTAGGCACAGGCGAAGACGAACAGTTGATTGAGTCATTGGAAGGCGAGAAAAAGAAATCTTTTATGCTGCATTATAATTTTCCTTCTTTTAGCGTCGGTGAAACAAGGCCTATACGCGGCCCAGGCAGGCGTGAAATCGGCCATGGCGCTTTAGCCGAGAAGGCCTTGCTTGCGGTATTACCTTCAAAAGAAAAGTTTCCTTATACCGTAAGAGTGGTCTCTGAAATTCTGGAATCAAATGGTTCAAGCAGCATGGCTTCTGTGTGCGCCGCTACTTTATCATTAATGGACGCCGGAGTGCCAATTAAAGAAGCGGTGGGCGGGGTTGCTTTAGGTTTAGTTAAGCAAGGCAATAAAACAGCGATCCTGACGGATATCGCCGGGCTAGAGGATCATTTCGGCGATATGGACTTCAAAGTCGCGGGCACCCGCCAGGGAGTTACCGCCGTGCAGTTAGACCTTAAGATTGACGGGATCAGCCTGGATTTGCTTAAAGAGTGCCTGGTTCAATCAAAAGAGGCCAGATTCTTTATTCTGGATAAAATGAGCACTGCCTTAAGCAGCCCGAGGGAAGAACTTTCCAGTTTTGCCCCGCGGATTGATGTTTTAAAGATTAATACCGAGAAGATCGGCGAGCTTATCGGCCCGGGCGGTAAGACAATTAAAGCTATAATTGCCGCTACAGGCGCCAGTATTGACATAAAAGATGACGGTACGGTCCTTGTCGGCTCAACTGACGCGGAGAAATCCGACGCCGCGATTAAAATGATCAGGGCAATTACCGATGATGTTGAGGTAGGCAGGGTTTACTTCGGCAAGGTAAAACGTATTATGCAATTCGGCGTCTTCGTTGAAATAGCCCCGCGTAAAGAAGGGCTGGTCCATGTTTCCGAGCTATCAAGTACCTTTGTAAAGAAGGTTGAAGATGTGGTAAAAGTCGGCGATGAGTTTAAAGTTAAGGTTATTGGCATAGATGAATTAGGCCGGATCAATTTAAGCAAAAAACAGGCTGAGTAGAGATAGTTAATTTTAAGAAGTGAGAGAAAGAAGATTAAATGAGGTCAAAGGCGTTATTTTAGTAGCGGTTGGGCTGATGATTTTTGCCAGCCTCATCCGCTTTGACCGCTCTGACCTTGTTTTTTTTACCTCGCATCCGAATTTTCCTCCTAAAAACCTGCTGGGTGTTTTCGGCGCATATTTGGCAGGGTTCCTTGTTTTTTTATTCGGGAATATCTCAAGTTTTATCATTCCATTTTTAGTTATTGCTTTAGGGGTTAAATATTTCCGCCAGGATAAGCCTTATCTGAGCATCCCGCGTATAGTAGGGATGTTTGTTTTGCTTATTTCCTTAAGTTCTCTTATCGGTATGTTTAACCTGAATAACGGTCCGCTCAGGTTCCATACTGCCGGATTTTTAGGCGCGCTTACTTCTAATTTTGTAACTACATATTTTAGCCGCTTAGGCGGTTTTATTATTTTTGTTACCTTTATTATCCTTTCCCTTGCCCTGGTTACCGAAATCCTTATTTCTTCACTTTTTTTGAATACCCTTGAAAAGTCAAAATCATTCTTCTCCGGTATTTTTAGCTTATCAAATAAGCAGAAGGCGACTTTGGTTAAAGTTAAGCAGAGTTTACTGAATAAGAATAACTCTCTGCCTAAAAGAGAGCAGCCGGCTTCGCCTTTAAAACCAAAAATATTTATGCCTGAGGCTGGCAGGCCGAAAATCCAGATTAAGCCTAAATCGCCTGCCGACGAGGTAAAGGTCAAGCCTAAAGAGTCAAAGATTGGGGATTATCATCTGCCTTCAGTGGATTTATTGGATGAAGCGCCGGTTCCTGATACAAAACAGATGAAAGAGGATCTTGAGGCAAGCGCCAGGATCCTTGAGGATACATTAGCGGATTTCGGGATAGCGGCCAAGGTTACGGATATAATTCGCGGACCGGTAATCACGCGTTATGAACTTGAGCCTGCCCCGGGAGTGAAAATTAACCGGATTGAGGCCTTAAGCGATGACATTGCCCTGGCAATTAAGGCCCAATCAGTGAGGATTATTGCGCCTATCCCGGGCAAGGGCAGGGTCGGGGTTGAAGTTCCTAATTTACACAGCGCTTTAGTATGCATTAAGGACTTGCTTGTTTCGGCGGAATACCATAAACAAAAATCTTCTCTTGCCCTGGGGTTGGGTAAAGATATTACCGGCCGTTCAGTATTCAGCGATTTGGACGAGATGCCGCATCTTCTAATCGCCGGGACTACCGGTTCGGGCAAGACCGTATGCGTGAATACTTGTATTTTGTCGCTGCTTTTTAGGGGATCTCCCAACGATTTAAAGTTTTTGATGATTGACCCGAAAATGGTAGAGCTTATGCCTTTTAACGGCCTGCCTCACCTTTTATGTCCGGTGGTTACAGACGCCAAGAAAGCGGCTATAGCGCTTAACTGGGTAGTCGGGCAGATGGAAGAGAGGTATCAGCTCTTGGCGAAGGCGGGGGTAAGGAACATTGAAGCTTATAACGAAAAGCAGGATAAAATACCTTACATTGTGGTTATTGTGGATGAATTCGCCGATTTAATGACTGTAGCCCGCGACCAGATTGAAAATGCGATTACCCGCCTTGCCCAGTTGTCGCGGGCAGTGGGGATACATTTAATTCTGGCTACGCAGCGGCCAAGCGTGGATGTAATTACCGGGGTAATCAAGGCGAATTTACCGGCGCGTATATCTTTTAAAGTTGCTTCTAAAGTTGATTCGCGCACAGTTTTAGATATGAACGGCGCGGAGACTTTACTGGGAAAAGGCGATATGTTATTTTTGCAGCCAGGTAAAGAAGATCTTATCCGTATTCAGGGGGCTTTAGTTAAAGACGCCGAGATAGAAAGAGTGGTAGAATTCATCAAGGCCCAGGGCGAGCCGGCTTATGACGATCAGATTCTTAAGGAACAGCAAAAAAATAGTTTAGCTAATGGCGGCGAGAAGGATGAGCTTTATGATGAAGCAGTGCGCGTAATAATGGAAAGCAACCAGGCTTCGGTTTCCATATTACAGAGGCGCATGCGTTTAGGTTATACGCGTGCCGCGCGTATTATAGATATTATGGAGTTAGAGGGTTTAGTCGGCCCGTATGAGGGAAGCAAACCGCGCAGGATTTTGGTTGATCGTCAGAGATGGCTTAGGGATTTGACAGGCGCCGGGGAGGCGGAGAAAACATGAACATTGAAACAGCGGGTGCCAGGCTAAAGAAAATCCGCCAAGAGAGAGGCTTAAGCCTTGAGGATATACATAAAAGAACTAAGATTCATCCTAATATATTGCGGGCAATTGAAGGGGACAGTATCACTGACTTAAGCCCCATATATCTTAAGGGTTTTATCAAAATTTATTGTAATATTCTCGGGCTTGATCCTAAAGAATATTTAGGCGAAACAGGGCATCCGGTTAAGCCGGTATTGAATGCCGCTGTAGGCAGGGACATCGGGGAGCGTTTTGAAAAGAAGGCTGTCTTGCCAAAGGATTTTTCGGTTAAATTAAGCGCGATGAGTCCTTCGCCAGGATTGAAGAAATTAATCGTATTTACGCTAATTGCGGTAATTTCAATATTCCTGGCAGCCAGGTTGGTTAAGGCTGTTTCTACCTGGCATAAGAATTTCTTAGCAAGGCCCAGGGTTTCTTTGCCTATTGCTGCTAAATCAAAAAAGTCCCGTGAACTTTTGCCCAAAGAAGCGATAAACAAGTCTTCCGCGAAGAATATCCCTAAACAGGCTAAGGCCCAAAAAGAAGCAGTCCATGGACTTATGCTTGCGATATCCGCGCGCGATAAATCCTGGATATCCGTTAAGGCCGATGGTAAAGTTGTTTTTCATGGAGTGCTAGCCCGCGGCAGGACGGAAACCTGGCAGGCTAAAGAAAAGATTGAGCTCTCTCTTGGCGATGCCGGGGCAGTAGAATTGCAGGTCAATGACCAACGTTTTACCAAGCTCGGCCGCCGCGGACAGCCCCTAAAGAATATCGTTATCAATAAAGAAGGTTTAAAGATCGCCCGATGAAACAAAAACTGGGGATGTTAAGTTTGGGCTGCCCGAGAAATCTGGTGGATGCCGAAAGTCTGCTCGAGCGGCTTAATTCCAAAGGGTACCGCATAGTTGAGGATATCTCCGAAGCGGATGTTGCCCTGGTGAATACCTGTGCTTTTATTGAAGAGGCAAGGAGCGAATCGGTTGAGGCTATTCTTGAGCTGATTGAACTTAAAAATAAAGGCAAGCTTAAGAAAATAATTGTCCATGGCTGCCTGGCGCAGCGTTATAAAGACTTAAATAAAGAATTGCCAGAGGTAGACGCTTTTGTAGGTTCGCTTGAGCTTAACCATGAATCAAAGAGGTTTGCTTTAACTCCTAAGCACTATGCTTATTTAAAAATATGCGAAGGCTGCGTAAATAATTGCAGCTATTGCGTTATCCCTAAGATTAAGGGCAGGCTTGTCAGCCTGGATGAAGAATCAATTATTCAGAAGGTTAAAGATTTTAACCGGCAGAAGATTTCCGAGCTTAACATTATCGGGCAGGATATTACGGGTTTCGGGATGGATTTATCCGGCAGGAGCCGCTTAACCGGTATTTTAAAGAAAATAATCAGCAACGCGCCCGATATCGGCTGGATCCGTCTTTTATACCTGAATCCTGAGCGGATAACCGATGAACTGCTTAAATTAATCAGCTCGCAGGTCCAGGTATGTAAATACATTGATTTGCCTCTCCAACATATCAATAGCCGCATACTAAAGCTGATGAATCGCAAGATTACTAAGAAAGAAATCATTTCTTTGATTGAGAAAGTCAGAAAGGTTATCCCCGGAGTATGCCTGCGGACTTCGCTTATTCTGGGTTTTCCGTCGGAAACAGATAAGGAATTCAAAGAACTGCTGGATTTCATCAGGGATGCCGAATTTGAGAGGTTGGGTGCTTTTGTTTATTCCCGGGAACAAGGCACTGCCGCTTATGGTTTTAAAGGGCAGGTCCCCCGGAAGATAAAGCAGGAGAGGTTTGATGCTGTTATGGCCCTGCAGCAGGAAATATCCTCTGCTGTAAATGCAAGGCTGTTAGGTAAGCAGATAGCTGTGCTTATTGAAGAAAAACAGAATGGCGCTTATATCGGCCGCAGCCAGGCTGATGCTCCGGAAGTAGACGGGTTGGTTTACGTGAATTCCAGGCGGTTACTGAAAGAGGGCGAGTTTGCAAAAGTCAGGATAACGGATACTTTAGAGTACGACTTAGTAGGGGAGGTTATATAATGAATCTTGCCAATCGTTTGACCATGTCGCGAATTTTGTTGACCTTTGTGTTTATGTTCTTCTTGTTTTGCCAGGGGCTCTGGCCTAAGGTGGCCAGCCTGGTTGTTTTTATTCTGGCTGCCTTGTCTGATTTATTTGACGGCATGATTGCCCAGCGCAGGAATATGGTTACGGATTTCGGAAGGCTTATGGATCCGATAGCCGATAAAATCCTGGTATTGGCTGCTTTTGCGGCTTTTGTGCAGCTGCAGCTGATTGACGCCTGGATGTTTGTGATTATTATCGCCCGCGAGATTATGATTACTTCTTTAAGGTTGTTTGCCTTAAATAAGGGTAAAGTTTTGTCGGCGGCGCGGGCCGGAAAACATAAAACAGTTGTGCAGATGGGGGTGATATTTACTATCCTCGGGTTTATCCTGCTTAAGGAGATAGTGCTTAAATATTCTACCTGGAACCCTGCCTGGGAGAAGATGTTCCGTCAGGGGATATTTTTCCTTATGCTGCTTACTGTGGGCCTGACTCTTTATTCCGGGCTGTCATATCTTTGGGAAAACCGCAAGATAATTACCCGTCTATGAGGTTTGGCGGGCTGCGCAATTTGCTGGTTAAGGCAATCAGCACATTTTTATTTATCGGCTACCTGCCTTTGATTCCGGGGACATTCGGCAGTATAGCCGGAGTAGGGATATTTTATCTGTTTGGCGGATCCAGCCGGCCAGGTTATTTCCTGTTTATTCTTTGCGTCGCCGTATTGGGGTTATTGACTTGCGGAAGTGCGGAAAAGTTGTTTAACAGGAAAGACCCGGGTTGTATTGTTATTGATGAAGTAATGGGTATGCTTATCGCCTTAAGTTTCCTCCCGGTTGAACCAAAAATAGTCATCCTGGCTTTCCTTATGTTTCGTGTCTTTGATACGCTTAAAGTTTTTCCGGCGGCCAGATTACAGAACCTGCATGGGGCAATCGGGATAATCGGGGATGATCTGGTAGCCGGTATTTATGCCAATATTGTAGTTCAGACGGTCTTAAGGTTGAATTCCTTTAGCGCGGTATAAGTTGGCCCTGCGGGGCCAAGCGTGCTTTCAAATAAAGTAATCCTTCCGCAATTAAATTCCAAGTTATAATCGGGCATATCCTTTACTATTTTATCAAGAGCCTTCCCTAAATCAGAAGGAGACAGGAAATTTCTTATCCGGCCTATGGTAATATGCGCGCAGAAATCACGGTTTTCTTTTGGTATGCCCGTTTCAGCAAGTTGCCCTTCTAATTGTTCCACAAGTTGTTTCAATTCTAAGGGAGGCTGATTAGCGCCTACCCAGATTATCCGTCCAGCGCGCAGGTCGGGGAAAACCCCTAAACACTCCAGCTTAACTTTAAAACTTAGTGATTCTTTTATTGTTGCTGCGGCTATTTTTTTGATTTGTTCTAATTTTTCAATGGGTATATTTCCGAGAAATTTCAGGGTTAAATGCAGGTTTTGGGGTTTAATCCAGCTGGTTTTAAGATTTTCGTTTTTTAATTTGTTTTGTATCTCGGAAAGAGCATCTTTAATTTTTGCAGGCAGTTCAATGGCTATAAATGCTCGCATAATAAGCGCAAGGCCTCTTCTGTTGTTTTTTTGCGGATTTCTTGCCGGTTTCCCCGGAAAGCAAACCTTCGACAGTCATCCTTATTTCTTAGCGATAGGCAGATAAAGACAGTGCCTATCGGTTTACCGGAGCTGGCGCCTTTTGGTCCGGCAATCCCGGTTATACTGATGCTAAAGTCAGATTTGGATATATCCCGGATGTTCTTGGCCATTAATACCGCTGTTTGGTGGCTGACAGCTCCGTATTTGGAGATAAGGCTTGCGGGGATTTTGAGTATTTTCTCTTTGGATTTGTTGCTGTAGGCAACTACTCCCAGCAGGAAGTAGGCAGAGGCCCCTGGATTCTTGGTTAATTCAGCGCAAAGCATTCCTCCGGTACAGGATTCGGCTATAGCGATAGTCTTTTTCTGGCGGAGCAGCTTTTTGTGGATTTTTGTCAGTATTTCATTTTGCATTAGAGTTATTATAACTGTTTTTAATTATATTGACAAGGGCGGTTTTTCTGTTAATATAATATCAATTAATCTTTAGGGCAAGGTGAAAATCCTTACCGGCGGTGAAGCCCGCAAGCAGGCGTTTTAGGTTTTTAACGCCAGCAGACCTGGTGAAATTCCAGGGCCGATGGTCGCGCGCAAGCGCGCACCAAACCATCAGATTGGTTTGGGTGAAAGTCCAGATGGAAAAAGATTAAAATTAGCGTGCCCAAAGATTATCTTTGGGTTTTTTATTGAGGAAAGCTATGTTCAACAGTATATCCGAAATAATTGAAGATTTAAATGCCGGCAGGATGGTTATCGTGGTTGATGATGAAGACCGCGAGAATGAGGGCGATCTGGTTATGGCTGCCTCATTTGTGAAACCGGAAGACATAAATTTCATGGCAAAATTCGGCCGTGGGCTTATTTGCGTTCCGATGGAAGAAGAGAGGTTGCGTTTGCTGGAACTTGACCCAATGCTTAAGAATACCCTGCAGGCTAATGCCGAAGATCCTTTTAAGACTGCCTGGATGATTTCTGTGGATGCGGCTAAGGGGATTACTACGGGTATCTCCGCATATGACCGGGCAAGGACAATTGAGGTTTTAATTAACAGTCAGAGCATGCCGGAAGACCTGGCGCGCCCGGGGCACATATTTCCTTTACGAAGTCGCCGCGGCGGTGTCCTGGTCAGGGCAGGGCATACTGAAGCAAGCCTGGATTTAATGCGTCTGGCCGGGTTATATCCGGCGGGAGTGATTTGCGAGATTATGAATGATGACGGCTCTATGGCCCGTCTGCCTGAGCTTCTGGAGTTCGCCAATAAGCATGCTCTAAAGATTTGCACTATCGCTAACCTTATTGAATACCGCCGTAAAAAAGAAAAACTGGTAGAGGTGGTAGTGGAGACTAAATTACCGACTAAATTCGGGGAATTCAGGTTAATTGTTTATTGCGATAAGACAAGCGGCCAGACGCACCTCGCGCTTTGTATGGGCAGCTGGTCGAATGAAGCAATATTAGTCCGCGTGCATTCAGAGTGCCTGACAGGAGATGTTTTTGGTTCTTTACGTTGTGATTGCGGCAGGCAGCTGGAAAAAGCTATGCAGATTATTTCGCTTGAGAAAAAAGGCGTAATACTTTATATGCACCAGGAGGGTAGAGGGATAGGCCTGGTAGAGAAGCTGCGCGCCTACAGTCTTCAGGATAAGGGGATGGATACGGTTGAGGCAAATGAGGCTTTAGGGCATAAGGCTGACCTGCGTGATTATGGGATTGGCGCCCAGATCCTGGTTGATTTAGGGATTCAACAGATAAGGTTATTAACTAATAATCCGCGTAAGATTGTCGGCCTTGAGGGTTATGGCTTAAAGGTCTCTGAACGCGTTCCTTTAGAAATTGAGCCTAACGCCCAGAATTATAAATACCTTAAGACAAAAAAAGAGAAAATGGGGCATCAGATAGATATTTAAACAGGCGGCTGGAAAATAGTATATAGGTAAGATTATTTAAACAAGAAGGGAGAGAAAAATGGTAAAAGTAATTGAGGGTAATTTGCTGGCAAAGGGAAAATCTTTTGGGTTAGTGGCTTCCCGGTTTAATGATTTTATGACCAAAGAACTGGTAAGCGGATGTATTGATACATTGACAAGGCATGGCGCGGATGATAAGAATATTACCGTAGCCTGGGTTCCCGGGGCGTTTGAGGTACCGGTTATCGCTCAGAAGATGGCTAAAAGCAAATCATTTGATGCCTTGATTTGTTTAGGTACGGTTATCCGCGGGGCGACGCCGCATTTTGATTATATCGCTTCTGAAGCGGCAAAAGGCGTAGCTAAGGTTTCCCTGGATAGCGGAATTCCGGTTATCTTTGGCATAATTACCGCAGACAGTATTGAACAGGCAGTAGAGCGCGCTGGTTCTAAAGATGGTAACAAAGGCCGTGATGCCGCGCTTTCAGCTATTGAAATGGTGAATTTAACCGCTCAACTAAAATAATAATATGAGAAAAAGAACGAAGGCTCGTGAATATGTATTGCAAATGCTCTATCAGGTGGATATTACCCGGGGCAACTGGCAGGATACCCTGAAGAACTTCTGGGAATTTAATGAGCAGGGGGATGTTCCTGTTGAGCTGAAGGATTTTTCCGCACAGCTGCTTGAAGGGGTAATTGAGCATATGCAGGAGATAGATAAAAAAATAAGCAAGTATGCCGCAAACTGGCAGCTTGAACGTATGGCATTTGTTGACCGTAATATTATGCGTTTAGGCTGTTTTGAACTTATTTTCCGCGAGGATATCCCCCCGAAAGTAACAATAAATGAAGCAGTAGAATTAGCCAAGAAATATTCCGGATCTGAGTCTGGTAAGTTTGTGAATGCCATACTGGATCAAATAAAAATTGAGAAAGAACAGTGAGATACGCTGATTTGCATGTGCATACCTCTGAAAGTGACGGGACATTAACTCCCGGTCAGTTAGTTAAGCAGGGGCTTTCCAGCGGGCTTTCAGCTATTGCTATAGTTGACCATGATACGGTAGGCGCAATTGCCGAAGCCCTGGCTGCGGCGCAAGATACGGATTTAGAGGTTATCGCCGGTATTGAACTGACTGCGCAATATGAAAAACAGGAAATTCATATTTTGGGATATTTCCTGGATTGCCAGAACAAGGCATTGCTTAAGCAGTTAAGCCTGCTGCAGCTTAACCGTATTGAACGCGTACATAAAATTGTAAAGAATTTAGAGGAGCAGGGGGTAAAGCTTAATGCCCAGGATGTATTTGATATTTCCGGCAAGGGCACTGTAGGCAGGATGCATATCGCCAAGGCCCTGGTTAAGGCAGGTTTGGTCACTACTACTGCCGAGGCCTTCCGTAAGTATATAGGGGATAAATCACCGGCATATGTCTTAGGTTTTAACCTTTCTCCTGCTGAAGCGATAAATTTGATTAAAGAGGCCGGCGGTGTGGCTGTTTTAGCGCACCCGTATATGCTGCATAATGATGAATTGATCAATGAGCTTGTTGGTTGGGGCTTACAGGGCATAGAAGTTTATTATCCCGAACATTCCCAGTCTATGGTTAATTTCTACCTGGATCTGGCTAAGAAGCTCAATCTTTTAGTAACCGGCGGCTCGGATTTCCATGGCAGCGTAAAACCCGATATAAAATTAGGGATGATTAAAATACCTATTCAGCTGGTTGAGAAGTTACGCCAGCTAAGCCGATGATTAAGAAGACCGATGAATATTATATGAGGATGGCTTTAAAGCTTGCCCTTAAGGCAAAGGGTAAGACTTCTCCTAATCCTTTGGTTGGCGCCTTGGTAGTAAAAGCCGGGAAGATTATCGGTAAAGGTTTTCATGCCAGGGCAGGGTTGGCCCACGCGGAGATTGCTGCATTAGATGAGGCAGGAAGAAATGCCAAAGGGGCGACTTTGTATGTTACGCTTGAGCCTTGCGCGCATACCGGGCGTACTCCTCCGTGCGTAGACCGTGTAATCCAGAGCGGCATAAAAGAGGTAGTTGTAGGCATGATTGATCCTAATCCGTTAAATAACGGCAGGGGTATCTTGCTGCTTAAACAGAGCAATATTAAGGTAAGGCTGGGTGTATTAAGCGAGCAGGTAAGAGAAATTAACCGGAGTTTTGTAAAATATATATCTTCCGGCATTCCTTTTATTACGGTTAAAGTCGCTGAATCATTAGATGGGCGTATCGCTACTTTTACCGGAGAGTCCAAATGGATTACTTCGGATAAGTCGCGGGTTTTTGCGCATAAGATACGTAATGATTATGACGCGATTATGGTGGGGGTAAATACGGTATTGCGGGATAATCCACGGCTTAATCCGGTGCCGCTCAAGAAACAACTGACCAAGGTAATTGTGGATAGTAATTTAAGCACGCCTGAAAATGCGAATATTTTTTCCGGTCCGGCTAAAGTGATTATTATTACGCTGCCCAGCCGGCCAGGACAGGAGACGGAGAACCGTAAGAGCTTGTCTGCTAAAGCTACTATTTTGGAAGTGAAAGAGAGGGACGGTCAGATTAATTTACGCGACGCGCTTAAGAAACTTGCCCGTTTAAAAATAAGCAATATTATTGTTGAGGGGGGAGGCACATTGATCGGCTCTCTCTTTGATGAGAGGCTGGTGGATAGGATACTATTTTTTATCAGCCCTAAGATTATCGGGGGAAAAGATGCGGTTTCATCGGTAATGGGCAGAGGGGCCAAACGCCTGGATCAGGCAATAAGACTGGTTAGAATGAAGATGCGGCATTTTGCGGAAGATGTGCTTGTCGAGGCAGACGTTAAATAAATGTTTACAGGCATAGTTGAAGAATTAGGAAGGGTAAAAAGGGTAAGCCGTTCAGGCCGGCTTATGGTTATTGAGGTTTTGGCGCGGGAAACCCTGGAGGATGCCAAAGTCGGCGAGAGTATCGCGCTTAACGGCGTATGCCTTACTGTAGTTTCTTTTAATGCCAACGGGTTTGTTTTTGAGGTTATGGCCGAGACATTCAAGAAAACAAATCTTGGCCTGCTTAAAGCCGGGGACCAGGTTAACCTTGAGCGCAGCCTTAAGCTGGGGGATAGATTATCCGGGCATTTTGTAAGCGGCCATGTTGATTGCCTGGGTTTGATACGCAGCAAAATGCTACGCAGCGGAAATCTGGTATTTAATATTGTAATCCCGGAAAGCTTCATCCGCTATTGCCTGCCTAAAGGCTCGGTATCCCTGGATGGGATAAGTTTAACTTTAGCAGACAGGCGGGCGAATATTATCAGTGTTTGTATTATTCCTCATACCTTCAAGAATACAACCTTAAGTTTTAAGGGCAGCTCTGATAAGCTGAATGTGGAATTCGACATTCTCGCCAAAAGGGCTCTAGCCTAAACCTTTCCCTTGTTGCTTAAACTCTAAATTTTTGGTATACTATTTAATTAGGTAACTTACTGCACCCAACGCTTAATCGGAATTGCGTTGGTGCGCGATAGGTATCGCGGGGCGTGGCTCAGTTTGGTAGAGCGCAGCGTTCGGGACGCTGAGGTCACAGGTTCAAGTCCTGTCGCCCCGACTTAAATGAGCGGACAATTTATGGAGCGTAAGTGACATAAATTGCAGGCGAAGCCGTCCGCGAATTTAATCCTTGCGAGTAAGTACGAGTGAGGATTAAATGTGCAAGAGGCAATCATGCAGGAAAAAAGAAAGTCAATACGCATAGAGAAACCATTAATGGTTAAATATGCGCTAGATTGCGCTGGTGGAAAAGGCTGGAATGTTGCCTTTATTAAGAACATAAGCGAGGCAGGAATATTATTTGATACGAACAGGCAATTCCCCGCAGGGGAGAATATTCTGGTAATGCTTAAAATCCCGCTTGATCCTGATAATTGGATAGAGGCCAAAGGTATAGTGGTTGATTCCCGCCCCTTTATGGGCAATTTCTTTTTAACCAGCCTTAAATTCACTACTTTGAATGACGCGCAAAGAGCCTTGATTAAAGACTATGTCGCCTGGTTTTTGAGCACTCAAAGTCCGGCACAACATACGGTTTTTGAAAATGACAAAAGAAAAGCAACGCGAATATATAAAAACCTTATGATTAGTTATGGGGTACGCAATAATTTAGGTGTTGTAGAAAAATGGGATATTACAACTGTTAAAAACTTCAGTAAGACAGGGATGGTTTTTACCTCCGGTTATATATGCAAAGATATGGTTGATTTTATGATTAGATTGCCTTCACACCCTTATGAACCATTACACATTAATGGCAGGGTTATAGAATCAAGTACGTTAAAATCAGCAGGTTCCGGGTCAATCAGCGGCACTTTCCTTACCCGGGTAGAATTTATTAATTTAAGGAAAGAGCACAGTGATTTGCTTAATGATTTTATTGATTCACTTATCGAAAACGATCCAGGTAGGCCTAAAAAGGAGGATGAGTAAATGAGCTACTCAGGTCCGGAAAAAAGGAAAAGTCCCCGCGCGGATGGACGTTTCATTGTTTCATACAGGGTAATGGAAAATAACGGAAATAATGACATCACTCAAACTAAAAACTTAAGCCTGGGCGGTATGCTTCTTACCACTAATTGCCCTTTTACTCCGGGAACAAATTTGGCCCTTGAAATACGCCTGCCTTTTGACCCTAATTCAATTATGCTCATCGGCAAAGTCCTGGAATCAAGAGAAATTACCAAAGATGTTATTTATGATACAAGGCTGGTTTTTCTGGCAATAGACGAAAGGCATCGTAAAACTATCGGCGAAACAGTGGGTTATTACATCAAAAGCAAGAAAGGTTAATTATGAGAAAAATCAATGTTGGGCTTATTGGTTTCGGCAATATTGGCTGCGGCGTGGTAAAAATACTGCAGCAGAGAAAATCTTTGCTTGCCCAGAAGATTGGCATAGAAATCGCCATAAAAAGGATATGCGATAAAGATTTAACTCTAAAAAGGGATGTCAGTGTGGACAAGAACTGCCTTAGCCGCGATGCAAATGAAGTTATTAATGACCCTCAAATTGACATTATCGTGGAATTAATCGGGGGGATTAATCCGGCTAAAGAATTTATCCTGGCGGCTTTAAAAAAGGGCAAACATGTAGTCACAGCTAATAAAGCCTTACTTGCCGAACACGGCAACGAACTGTTTGCGGTCGCTGATGAACGGGGTAAGAATATCTACTTTGAAGCTTCAGTGGGGGCGGGAATACCGATTATAAAATCAATAAAAGAAGGACTGGTAGCCAATAAATTCAGCTCTATCTTCGGTATAGTAAACGGGACATCAAATTACGTGCTTACGCAGATGTCTAAAGAAAGCTGCTCTTTGGCTTCTGCGATTAAATCCGCAAAGGCTAAGGGGTTTGCTGAAAAAGACCCCACACTGGATATTGAAGGTATTGACTCCGCGCATAAGCTGGTATTACTCACCTATCTGGCTTTCGGCAAGATTGTAAGCTTAAAAGACATCTTTATTGAGGGAATTTCACAGATATCTTCTTCCGATATTGCTTATGCCAAAGACCTGGGGTATAAAATAAAATTACTGGCTATTGTTAAAAAAGAAGCTGATGAATTAGAAGTGCGTGTACATCCTACTTTCCTGCCTGCTGAGCACCTGCTTTCTTCGGTAGACGGTGTCTTCAATGCTATTTATGTCTCAAGCGATTTAGCCGGAGACCTTATGTTTTATGGGCCGGGAGCAGGGCAGCTGTCTGCAGCTTCAGCAGTTGTATCCGACATAGTAGACCTTACGCAAGATATTAAAGCGGGGCTATTTAGGCCTACTTTGAATTCTATTGAAGATAGCTCAATTAAAGGCTTGCGCCAAATCAATGAATTTGAAAATAAGTATTATATCCGTATTATGGCGGTAGATAAACCGGGGGTGTTGGCTAAGATATCCGGAATTCTGGCAAAATTCGGTATCAGTATTGCTTCTGTAACCCAAAAAGAAAGGCTAAAATCACAGGTTGTCCCTGTGGTTATGGTCACGCACGAAGTAAAAGAGAAGAACCTGCGTGGCGCTTTAAAAATGATTAATAAGTTGAATGATATAAAAGAAAAATCTGTAGCTATAAGAATAGAAGGTGTATAGTGGACGAAAAAAAATACAGGGGAATTATCCAGAAGTATAAAAGGCTGCTACCGGTAAGCGGAAAGACTCCGGTAATTACTTTAAATGAAGGGAATACCCCGTTAATTTATGCCGGTTATTTAAGCAAGTTATCCGGCAGGCATATGGAAGTTTACCTGAAATACGAGGGGCTTAACCCCACAGGTTCGTTTAAAGACAGGGGGATGACTTTAGCTATATCTAAGGCCTGCGAAGAAAAAGCTGCTGCGGTTATGTGCGCCTCTACCGGCAATACCTCAGCATCTGCTGCTGCTTATGCTGCACGCGCCGGAATAAAATGCATAGTGCTTATACCAAGCGGAGCTATTGCACTGGGAAAGCTCAGCCAGGCATTAATTCACGGGGCAAAAGTGCTGGCAATTAAGGGAAATTTTGATGCTGCGCTGGATTTAGCCAAAGAGATTACCCAGCGTTACCCCATAAAACTGGTAAATTCCCTGAATCCTTACCGTATTGAAGGACAAAAGACCGCCAGTTTTGAGATATGTGATTACCTTGGAGACGCCCCTGACTTTCAGATTATGCCGGTAGGCAATGCTGGGAATATTACCGCTTATTGGAAAGGGTATAAAGAATATAAAACCTTAGGATTCAGCAGAAGGCTTCCGATAATGTTAGGTTTTCAGGCAAAAGGCTCTGCCCCTATTGTAAGGGGTAAACCGGTCAAAGACCCTGAGACTATCGCTACTGCTATACGAATCGGTAATCCGGCAAGCTGGAAAACAGCGGTAGAAGCCAGGGATGAATCAAGGGGGCTTATTGACATGGTTTCAGATACGGAGATTTTACAAGCTTATATATTATTGGCAAAGAAAGAAGGTGTTTTTGCAGAACCCGCTTCCGCGGCTTCTATTGCCGGGTTGTTAAAATTAATCAAACAGGGATATTTTAAAAACAAAAGAGGCAGGATTGTCTGTATATTAACCGGCCACGGTTTAAAAGACCCGGAAAGAGCGATTAAGACAGTCAAATCTCCGAAAGTTATGAAGGCAAACTTAAAATCAATAATTAATGAAATTGGTTACTGAAAAAAGCGCCCTGATTACTGCTGGTTCTACCTGGGTTGCTCTTGATAAAGTCAGGGTAATCAGTAATAGCGCTTCCGGAGAGACCGGATTAATTCTGGCACAGCAGCTTAGAGAATCCGGAGTTAAAGTTACGTTGTTGCTTGGCCCCGGGGATTATTTTCAATCAAAAATCCCGGGGGTGAAGATAATAAATTTTAGATATTTTGCAGAACTTAAGCGGCTTATAAATAGCGAATTAAAAAGGCAGAGCTACTCTGCGGTTATTCATACGGCAGCAGTTGCCGACTATAAGCCTGAAAGAATAATTCAGCGTAAAGTCAGCTCTAGGCTTAATAACTGGAAAATCAGCCTTGTGCCTACGGAAAAACTTATATGCAACTTGAGAAATTATTCTCCCGCCCTGATTGCGGTAGGTTTTAAATTTGAGCCCGATGCCCGGAAAGAGGAATTAATTAAAAGAGGCAGCCAACTGCTTAAACAGGCAAACCTGGATATTGTAGTTGCTAACTCTAGCAGAAATAAACTTTATCAGGCCTTTATATTAGAAAAGAACGGTAAATACGGGCCTTTTCTAACGAAACATAAAATGGCGCGTTGTTTATTAAAAATGCTTAAAAATAAATTAGACTAAGGAATCCAATATGGCAAAATATATTGTTTTAGTTGGGGATGGTATGGCTGATTACCCAATTGAGGAACTGGGAATGCGCACTCCCCTGGAAGCAGCACGTACGCCGAATATGGACTTTATTGCCAAAAACGGTTTGCTCGGCCAGGCTAAAACTATCCCGGAGAAAATGATCCCCGCATCCGATGTAGCCAACCTGTCTATATTGGGGTATGATCCAAAAAAATATTATTCAGGCAGGGGACCTCTGGAAGCTGCAAATCTGGGAGTTGAGCTGGAAGAAGATGACATTGCTTTTCGCTGCAATTTGATTACCGCAGGAGCGGATACGCTGCTTGATTATAGCGCAGGGCACATCAAAACCAAAGAAGCTGAGAAACTGATTAAGTTCATTGACCAGAAACTCGGCACAAATAAAATGCGCTTTTTCCCGGGAGTAAGTTACCGCCACCTTCTTTTAGTCAAACGGGGGACAGAATTAAAACTTGAAAACTTAAAATGCCGTGCACCGCATGATATAGCAGGCCAGAAGATAAATAAAAATCTGCCTAAAGGCGAAAATGCCGATGTAATTATAAAACTTATGCGGGATTCCCGGGAAATTCTCGCTGGTCATGAAATCAACCATGTGCGTTTGGATTTAAAAGAAAACCCGGCAAACATGATTTGGCTTTGGGGGCAGGGTAAAAAACCAAACATACCTAAGTTTATAGATAAGTACGGCCTTTCCGGCAGTGTAATCTCAGCAGTTGACCTGATTAAAGGTCTGGGCCGTATCCTTGGCTTAGATGTTATTAATGTCCCCGGGGCCACAGGATATTATGATACTAATTATCAAGGCAAAGCAAAAGCAGGAATTAAATCTTTAGATAAGAATGATTTTGTTTTTGTCCATGTTGAGGCTCCTGATGAGGCCGGACATAACGGGGATTTAAGAGAAAAACTTACGGCGATAGAGCGTTTTGACCAGCTGATCGTGGGCCCTTTTCTGAAATATTGCGAAAAAAGGGAGGATTTCCGTATTTTGGTATTGCCGGATCATGCAACTCCGGTTTCCCTAAAAACACATGTTTCCGACTTAATACCGTTTGCGATCTATGGCAAAGATATACAAAAGGGGGATTTTTCCGCTTATAATGAAAAAGAGGCGCAAAAATCCGAATTATATTTTAAAAATGGATACCAGCTTATGGAGTATCTTATCTTAGGGAGAATAGGAAATGTATAAGGGGTTAATTGTGCAAAAATACGGAGGTTCATCCGTAGCTAATGTTGAACGTATTCAAAAAGTGGCGCAAAGAGTGGTAGATTACTATAGAAAAGGCTACGGCTTGGTAGTTGTAGTTTCTGCCCTGGGGGATACTACTGATGAATTAATCCAACTGGCCGATAAAATTAACACTGAACCTTCCGAGAGGGAAATGGATATGCTGCTTTCAACCGGAGAACAGATCTCTGTAGCCCTTCTGGCTATGGCAATCCATAAACTTGGCGCACAGGCAATTTCATTCACCGGAGCTCAAGTAGGCATTATTACCGATACAAGCCACACCCGTGCCAGAATTATTAAAATAAACGCGGATAAAATAAAAGAAGAGCTAAAAAAAGGGAAAATAGTCATAGTTGCCGGTTTCCAGGGCGTAACCTTGAATCAAGATATTACTACTTTAGGTAGAGGGGGTTCGGATTTAACCGCTGTTGCCCTGGCGAAAGAACTTACTGCTGACTCTTGCGAGATATATACTGATGTTGAGGGTATATTTACCACTGATCCGCGGATTGAACCAAAAGCCGTAAAAATAAAAGAAATTACTTATGACGAGATGCTTGAGATGGCTTCATTGGGCGCCCAGGTTATGCAGGCTCGCTCCATTGAAGTGGCCAAGAAATTCAATGTGCCTTTACATGTACGTTCATCTTTCACAACTAAGGCCGGGACAATGATCATTAAGGAGGTTAAGATGATGGAAGAAGTAGTGGTAAGCGGCATAACCTTAAACAAAAACCAGGCTAAAATTACTCTTTGCGGAGTTCCCGATAAACCAGGCGTAGCAGTAAAGTTGTTTAAAGACCTGGCAGTTGCCGGAGTAAGCGTGGATATGATTGTGCAAAATGTAAGCCACACCCGCTTAACCGATATCTCATTTACTATCGCAAAGGCTGATTCTGCTAAAGCCAGTAAAATTACAAAAATGGTGGCCAGGAAAATAGGCTCAAGTGATGTTCTCCTTGATGAAGATATTGCCCGCGTTTCCATCGTAGGCGTAGGAATGAAGTCTCATCATGGCGTTGCGGCTAAAATGTTCGGCATAATGGCTGATAATAAAATCAATATTGAGATGATTTCAACGTCTGATATCAGTATATCCTGCATCATAAAGAAGAAATTTGCTGAAATTGCGGTTAAAAGATTACATGAAGAATTTGGGCTAAATAAACGAGGTTAATTATGAATAAAGTAAAATTATACGATACCACATTACGGGACGGTTCACAGGCCGAAGGCGTATCTTATTCAGTTATGGATAAAATCCGAATTGCGGAAGAACTGGATAAAATCGGAATTCACTTTATTGAAGGAGGATGGCCCGGATCGAATCCTAAAGACCGGGAATTCTTTTTAAAAATCAGCCGGAGCAAACTTAAAAACTCCAAGATTGCCGCTTTTAGCATGACCCGCAGACCGAATATTTCTGCTAATCAGGATGCAAATTTAAAAGCACTTTTAAAATCAGGCGCGCAGGTAATCACTATTGTAGGCAAAACCTGGGATTTCCATGTAACCGAAGTATTGAAATCTTCCCTGGATGAAAACCTGGCGATGATTGAAGATACCATCAGCTTCCTGACAAAAAAAGGTTTCCTTGTTTTTTATGATGCCGAGCATTTTTTTGACGCTTACAAGGCAAATAAAACCTATGCCTTAAAAACTTTGGATGCCGCCCAGAGGGCAGGGACCAAAGCAATATGCCTGTGCGACACAAACGGCGGTTTTTTAACCAGCCAGATTTATTCTATAACCACCTTGATTAAGGAAAAACTTGGCAATTCAGGAATAGATTTA
>CAZQGT010000014.1:0-28162 GCA_964593005.1 uncultured Planctomycetales bacterium | reverse complement strand
GGCGCTCTTATCATTTCCTCTCAGCATATACACTTAGACCACAATAATTGTTTAGAGATAATCGCGGTGAAGGGCAGCCCTAAATTAGCCATGCATTTATCGGATACCTTAAAGTCGGTTAAAGGGGTAAAACATGCCGCTTTAAGTATGTCCAGCGCCGGTAAAGAAATTTAAGCTATATTTTTTGAGTTAACAGTAGCACGAAATAATTTTTAATAACACAGAAAGGAGCCAGAATGCTGCGGCTGATCTTAATCGCAATGGTTTTGTTAAGCTGTTTAAATATTCCTTCTTATGCAGAGGAGGAAGCGGAGCAGGAAGAATGGTATCCTTATTCAGTCGGCCCGCTTACTACCTGGACATCGCCGGTTTGCGCCGCGGGAGAGTTTGTAATCCAGCCGTTCTTTTTTTACAACCGGACAAGGGGAACTTTTGATTCAGACGGCAAATACCATAGCCTGAATAAAGGGGATAGGCAGTATCAATACCAGGAGCAGCTATTTGTGCAGTACGGCATCACCGACAGGCTGGAAATAGACGCCCAGGCGGTTTATCAGCAGAATTATCTAAAGCAGGATGGTACGAGCGCCAGCAAAAGCGGTTTTGGGGATAGTTATTTATTCCTGCGTTATTGCGCTTTGGAAGAAAAAGAAAAAAGCTGGATACCTCAGGTAACCGGTTTATTGCAGCTTAAAATTCCTACCGGAAAATATCAGCATTTAAATGAAGATAAATTAGGAACTGATTCTATGGGCACCGGTTCATGGGATCCCGGATTTGGTTTAAATTTAACCAAAAGGATTAAACCGTTTATATTTCACGCGGATGCTGTTTTTTCGTTTCCTCAAAAAGTAATGGTGGATGGAGTAAAGACAAAGTATTCCAGTAATGCCAGTTATGATTTTGGAGTGGAATACTTTTTAGCCAAAGGTTTTAATTTAATGCTCGAGGCAAATGGCTATGTAGAAGGGGATGCCTGGCAGGATGGCGCAAGAACGCCGTCAACGGATTCAAACTATTTGATTATATCTCCCGGTATCGGTTGGTCATGCGAGAAGGTGCAGTTTTTATTGGCGTATCAGAGGGTGGTAGCCGGAGTTAATACAGATGCTAATGATTCTGTGGTTTTAACCGGATGCTATACTTTCTAAGAAGGAGAAGCAAATGCATATACCAGATGGATATTTAGGCCCGGGGACATGCGGCTTGTTTTATTTAATTATGCTTCCGATATGGACGGCTGCTTCGCGCATCGTTAAGAAAACTCTTAATTCCAGGCAGGTCCCATTATTGGCGATAGGGGCGGCATTTAGTTTTGTGATTATGATGTTTAATGTCCCTATACCCGGAGGAACTACCGGCCATGCGGTGGGCGGAGTGCTTGTGGCCATACTTCTTGGGCCATGGCTGGCTTGTATCGCTATTACGGTAGCGCTTGTAATTCAGGCGTTATTATTTGGTGACGGGGGGATTACTGCTATAGGCGCAAACTGTTTTAATATGGCGTTTATACTTCCTTTTTGCGGGTATTATATTTATAAAGCAATTAGTTATAAGTCGCCCGTAGATTCAAGGCGAAGAGTGATTGCCGCAGGAGTAGCCGGTTATATAGCGCTTAATATCGCGGCGGGTGTAACCGGTGTTATGTTTGGTATCCAACCGTTATTATATAAAACCGCAAGCGGTGCGGCATTGTATTGCCCCTATGGTTTAAATGTCGCTTTGCCTGTTATGCTGGGAGAGCATCTGCTGATTTTCGGATGGGTGGAGGCAATTGTAACTGCTTTGGTGGTAAAATATCTACAAAAACATTCTCCGGAGCTTTTGTTAGAGGGGAGGAAGTCCTGATGAAAATTATCTCTAAACTTTGGATTTTTATTGGGGTGTTAATCGTTTTGTCTCCTTTAGGGCTATTATTACCCGACCATTTTAAAGCCGGTTCTGCCTGGGGCGAGTGGGGGGCGGAGGAGATGAAGGAATTGGTTGGGTATATTCCTAAGGGCTTAGAAAAACTTTCAAGCCTTTGGAGCGCCCCGATTCCCGATTATGCTTTTAAGGGATGGGAAGAAAAGCCTTTATCAAGCTTAAGCATTGCTTATATCTTCTCGGCTGCCATCGGGGTGTTTGTTTGTGCCGGCGCGGTCTTTATATTAGGTAAACTCTTAAGTAAAAAAGAATAAACAATTGAGCCCGACGAAAGAATTAACTATTTTAACCGGCGGCGCGGGTTTCATCGGCAGCTGCTTTCTCGCCAAGCTTAACAGCCAGGGTGTAGACAATGTTCTTGTCGTAGACAGCCATCTTGATAATCAAAGAAAATGGCGCAATCTCCTGGGTAAGCGATTTAACGATTATATCCCAAAAGAAAAATTCCTGAAGTTGCTGGAAGCTAACCGCTTTCCTAAGCCCAAGCATATAATTCATATGGGTGCCTGCAGTTCTACCCTGAATACAGACCGGGAATATTTAATGAGCAATAATTATGAATATTCCAAAAGAATTTGTTCCTGGGCGCTGGAGCATGATGCTGGGTTTATTTATGCCTCTAGCGCCGCGACATACGGGGACGGCTCATTGGGCTATGACGATAGAGATGAAAATACCTTACGTTTGAAACCGCTCAATCTTTATGGTTTATCAAAACAACTTTTTGACCTCTGGCTGCTTAAAAATAGATATCAAACCAGGGTTACGGGTTTAAAGTTCTTCAATGTTTTTGGCCCGAACGAATACCATAAAGGGGAAATGATGAGCGTAGTTTGCCGGAGGTTTAATGAAATTAAGGCAGGTTCGCCAATAAAGCTTTTTAAATCATATTTGAAGCAGTATGGGGACGGAGAACAAGAGAGGGATTTTATATACGTTAAAGACGCCGTTGAGGTTATGTATTATTTTTATAATAACCCGGGAGCCAATGGTATTTATAATCTGGGAACAGGGGTTGCCCGCAGCTGGAATGACCTGGCAAAAGCGATGTTTTCGGCGCTCAAGATGCCTGTGAAGATAGAGTATATTGAAATGCCGCAGGAGATAAGGGATAAATACCAGTATTTTACCCAGGCGGATATGACTAAGCTGCGTCTTTGCGGATGCCGGTATAAATTCAGGACACTTGAAGAGGCAATAAAAGATTACTCAACTTATTTGGATTTAAAAACATATATTTGACAGAGAGGCATTTTCTTGTTATAAATATAAGTCAAATCTGTCTTAAAATACACAGCATCATTCTGCCAAAAAATATTAAATCTAAGAAAATGGAAGAAAATTCAACATTACGGGCGACACCTCTTCTTGAGCAACACAAAGAATTAGGCGCAAAACTTGCTCCTTTTGGCGGCTGGTTAATGCCTATCCAATATAGCGGTATCATTGAAGAGCATAACTGGGTGCGTAAGAGCGCCGGGTTATTTGATATTTGCCATATGGGCGAGTTTACGCTCAAGGCCGATTTAACCAAGAGTAACTTCAGCAGCCTGGTGACAATTGATCTTGAAGGGATGGCTAGGGGGGCCTGCCGCTACGGTTTCATGCTTAATCAGCAGGGAGGGATTATTGATGACCTGTTGGTTTATAGGATTTCTAGCGCAGAATGGATGCTTGTGGTCAATGCCGCAACCAGTGACGGAGATTTCGCGCACCTGAAGAAAAACTTGACCGGCGATGTAAGCCTGGAGAATGTATCCCGGAATTTAGGCAAGCTTGATTTGCAGGGCCCTCTTTCATCGGGCGTGCTGGAAAAATTAGCCGGCCCGGGGATCAAAAGTTTAAACTACTATGCATTCGGTTATTTTAATCTCTTAGGCGAAAAGATCATTATCAGCCGAACGGGCTATACCGGAGAGCTGGGTTATGAGCTGTATATGCCCAACAGTAAGATTGGGCAGCTATGGGAGAATCTGCTTAGCGATGAGCGGGTTAAGCCCATAGGCCTGGGGGCGCGTGATACATTGCGCCTGGAGATGGGCTACAGCCTTTATGGCCAGGATATAGATAAAAATACTACGCCGTTAGAGGCGGGGCTGGGTTATTTCGTGGATTGGAATAAAGAGTTTCTCGGCAAGCCTGTACTGATAAAGCAGAAAGAGGATGGTCTTGGGCGCAGGATAATTTATTTTATAGCGGATTCCCGGAGATCCCCCAGGCATAATTACCGCGTAGTTTATAAAAATAATGACGCAGGCAGCGTAACCAGCGGTTCATTTTCTCCCAGCCTTGGCTTAGGTATCGGGATGGGTTATGTTGGAAGTGAAATTGCTATAGGAGAGCAGATTGTACTTAGTGAAGGCGCAATCTCTATAAATGCGAAAGTTACGAATAAACCTTTCTATAAAAACGGCAGCGCAAAATTAAAATAGAAAATAGGGACAGCGACCATTATTTTTTGATAATGGTCGCTGTCCCTATTATCAAAAGGAGAAGTGGGATGAATATACCGGAGAATCTTTTATACACCAAGGATCATGAATGGGCAAGGCTTGACGGGGGAGAAGCAACCATCGGGATTACGGATTTCGCGCAAAGTTCTCTCGGGGATATTACTTTTATAGACTTGCCTAAGCCGGGCAGCAAGCTAAAGCAATCCGAATGGTGCGCGACAGTTGAGTCGGTAAAAGCTGCATCAGATGTTTACGCCCCGCTTTCAGGAGAGGTGATTAAGGCCAACGCGGAATTAACCAGCCATCCGGAGTTGGTAAATAAGTCCGCCTATGAAGCAGGATGGTTTGCGGTAGTTAAGGTATCGGATTCAGAAGAAAAGGGGAAGCTTATGAATTCTCTTCAGTACAAAGAATACGTACAGGGCCTGTCTAAATGAATTATATCCCGCATACAGAATTAGAAAAAAAGGAAATGCTTAAGGCTATCGGTGTCTCAAGCATTGATGAGCTTTTTAAACATATTCCTAAAGAACTGCGGCCGAAGTCATTCAATATCCCCGAAGGTAAATCTGAATTTGAGGTGGTTGAATATTTAAAGCTGCTCAGCCGTAAGAATGCTACTAATCTTACGGATTTTGTCGGCGGAGGGTTTTATGACCATTACATTCCGGCAGCGGTTGACGCCTTAGCCGGCCGCTCGGAATTCTATACCGCATACACGCCTTATCAGCCTGAATGTTCGCAAGGCTGGCTGCAGGCGATTTATGAATACCAGACGGTAATCTGTGAATTAACCGGGTTGGATGTTTCGAATGCCTCTCTTTATGACGGCGGGACCGCGCTCTATGAAGCGGCGATGATGGCAGTAAGGCTTACCGGAAGAAAGAAAATAATCGTTGATAGCGGGGTAAGTTTAATTTACCGGACTATGCTCTATTCTTATACTTCCAATCTCTCAATTGAATTTGTAGAAACACCGGTAGTCCATGGCCAGGCCTGCAGGGAAGATATTTATAAACATCTGGATGATAAGACCGCGGCGGTAATTGTGCAGAATCCTAACTTTTTCGGAGCAGTGGATGATTTCTCCGATATTATCCAGCGCGTGCATAAATGCGGGGCGCTGGCAATCGCTTCGGTTTATCCGGTTTCTTTGGGATTGCTTAAAAGCCCGGGGGAGATGGGAATTGATATCGCGACCGGAGAGGGCCAGAGTTTAGGCATTCCGTTATCTTTCGGCGGGCCGTATTTAGGTTTTATCGCGGTAAAAAAAGAACATATGCGCCAGCTGCCCGGCAGGATTGTCGGTGCAACCGTGGATAAAGATAATAAGCGGGGTTTTGTTTTGACGCTTCAAGCGCGTGAACAGCATATCCGCAGGGAGCGGGCAACTTCCAATATTTGTTCTAATGAAGCGCTTTGCGCTTTACGGGCGTTGATCTATGCTTCACTCTTAGGTAAGTCTGGTTTTCAGGAATTAGCCAGGTTGAATTACCAGAAGGCAGAGTTTGCTAAGGCGGTATTAGATAAGGTTAGCGGGGTGAAAGTCAAACGCAGCGCGCCGACATTTAATGAGTTTACGGTTTGCCTGCCTAAAAACGCCGATGAAGTAGTTTGTCAGATGATTAATAAGGGTTTTGCCTGCGGTTTTCCGCTGGGCAGGTTCTATAAGGGGTTGGATAATTATCTTTTGGTGGCGGTGACGGAAAAACGCACTAAGGAAGAAATCATGCAATTTGCCAACAGTCTGGAGGCGGCGCTATGCAGCTAATCTTTGAAAAAAGCCGTCCCGGTAGAAGGGGTTTCAAATTACCTGAAATAGATGTGCCAATAGTTTCAGATTTGGCTGATAAGTATTGCCGTAAACAGCCGGCTTGCCTGCCTGAGGTTTCTGAACTAGATGCGGTGCGCCATTTTTCTAATTTAAGCCGCCTGAATTTTTCAGTGGATACAAATTTCTATCCCCTAGGTTCCTGCACTATGAAATATAATCCGAAATTCACGGAAAAAATTGCTTCACTTGAAGGCTTTAGTGATGTGCATCCTTTACTGCCTCAGCTTGCGGGAGGAGGGATGCTCGCCCAAGGGTCTTTAGAAGTATTATATAATACCGAAAGATTACTCAGCGAAATAACCGGGATGTCGGCTTTTACTACCCAGCCGCTTGCCGGGGCGCACGGGGAATTAACCGGAGTTATGTTGATTGCCGCCTACCATAAACATAATGGGGAATCCAGAAAGCACGTAATTATTCCTGATTCCGCGCATGGCACTAATCCGGCGAGTGCCGCGATTGCCGGATACAAAGTAGTAGTTATCCCTACGGATAAAGACGGCCTCCTGGATATGCAGGCGTACAAGCAGGCCTTAAATAAAGAAACCGCCGCGGTTATGCTTACCTGTCCGGATACGCTCGGATTCTTTAATCCTAAAATAAAAGAGATCGCGGATTTGGCGCATGCGGCGGGAGCATTAATGTATTATGACGGGGCTAATCTTAACGCGATATTGGGAAAGTGCCGGCCGGGAGATATTGGTTTTGATGTTATACACCTGAATCTACATAAGACTTTTGCTACTCCGCATGGCGGAGGCGGGCCGGGAGCGGGGCCAGTGGGCGTATGTGAAAAACTGGTGGATTTTCTTCCCATATCCAGGGTTATTCGCCGTGCTGACGGGACATTTGCTTTAGATTACCATAAACATAAATCCATTGGTTATATCGCACCATTCTACGGAAACTTCGGAGTAATTTTAAAGGCATACGCCTATATCTTGAATTTAGGCAAAAGCGGGCTTATTCAAGCCAGCGAAAACGCAGTTTTAAGCGCAAATTATTGCCTTAACCGCCTGAAAGATTATTATGCCCCGGCTTACGGGAAGAGCTGTATGCACGAATGTGTATTATCGGCGGAAAAACAATTAGAACAAGGCGTGCACGCTTTAGATATAGCTAAATATCTAATTGATAAAGGATTCCATCCGCCGACAATTTATTTTCCAATGATTGTAAAAGAGGCCTTGATGGTTGAGCCGACAGAGACCGAGAGCAAGGAAACACTTGATGCCTTTATTGAGGCGATGATTGAAGCGGCAAAGTTAGCTAAAACCACTCCTGACGCCTTGCATTGCGCCCCGCTCTCTATGCCGATCAAGCGGCTTGATGAAACAAAAGCCGCCCGGGAACCGAATCTGCGCTGGCAACCAAAATAAAAATAATGAAAAGATTCAGGCTTATCCGTAGTCAGCCGCAAAGCGCCGAATATAATATGGCGTTGGATAAAGAAATATTCTGCCGTTATATTCAAGAGGGCATCCCTGTTTTGAGGATATACGGATGGCAGGGTCCTTCCATAACATACGGTATTTCGCAGAAACCCGAAGAGTATATTGATTTAAACAAATGCAACTGCGACGGGGTCCAGATTGCCCAAAGGATTACCGGCGGCGGAGTGCTTTTTCATAATCACGAAATTACCTATAGCCTGGTTTGTTCAAAAGACGACATAGGAGAAGATAAGAAAACTTTTATTTCTTATCGGCAGATTTGCGCTTTCCTGGTATATTTTTACAAATCACTTGGCCTGAATGCCTGTTTTGCGCTGGAGGCGGATGATTTCAGGAATAAATCACTGCCGCATCAATTATGCAGCGCCTCGCATGAAAAATACGATATTGTTATAGGTGGAAAAAAAATTGGCGGCAATGCCCAAAAACGCAGGCGCCAGGTTATATTTCAGCATGGCTCTATTCCGATTAGTATTGATTGGCAGCTTTTGCGCCGTTATGTTTTCGGCCTGCCGGACAATATTTCTTCGCTGGCCACGGCGCTGAATGAGGAATTAGCGGTCCTTCCGCAAAAGCAGGTGCTTGAACAGAAGTTGATTAATGCTTTTAGCTATGTGTATGGAGTGAGCTACAAGGAAGAAGAGAGTATTCAGTATGATCAAGCCGGCGTGGCTTAATAAAAAGATTTCGCTTCGGGATTGCGGTTATGTTAAGGGCCTGCTTAAAGATTTAGGGCTGCATACGGTTTGTGAAGAGGCACTTTGCCCGAATATGGGGGAGTGTTTCAGCAAGCACCAGGCGACATTTATTATACTTGGGGCAATTTGCACGCGGGCTTGCCGTTTTTGCGGGGTAACTAAAGGCAAGCCGCTTGCTCCCGATGCTGAAGAGCCGGGGCGTATTGTTGAGGCTGTAAAAAAATTAGGGCTGGCGCATGTGGTTATTACCAGCGTTACCCGCGATGATTTAGTTGATGGAGGCGCCTCGGTATTCGCGGAGGTTGTTTTTGCCCTGCGTTCCATAGGCCGTAAGGTTTCAATTGAAACGCTTATTCCGGATTTTAACGCCGATTGCAGATCTTTGAATATTATTGCGGATGCCCGGCCGGATATTATCGCTCATAACATAGAAACAGTGCCGAGCTTGTATCAAGAGGTAAGGCCGGCTGGGGCTTCTTATGAGCGTTCATTAGAAGTATTGCGTAAATTAAGAAATATCGCGCCCAAGATTACCCTTAAATCCGGATTAATGCTGGGTTTAGGGGAAAAGAAGGATGAAGTCTTTGCGGTGTTTGATGATCTTCTTGAGGCGGGTTGTATGTTTTTAAGTATCGGCCAGTATCTTGCACCCAGCGTTAAACATTTTCCGGTGCGGGAGTATTTACATCCGGATGTTTTTGAGCAGTACAGAGAAGAAGCTTTAAAGCGCGGTTTTAGTTTTGTAAAAAGCGGCCCCTATGTACGCAGCTCTTATGGTGCCTCTGAGTATGAATTAGCTGTTAAGTAATTACAAAAACAAGAGGAGAATCAAATGCCCAAAGCAACTTTGAATGTTAAGTTATTGGATGTAACAGATAATGCCCTGGCGCTTATATATTCGGCATGCCGGCAATGTTACGCGGAGGAGTTTGCCGGAGATATCTACGAGAAAATAAAAGATGATGATGTTAAGCAGGCCGCATTTATCAAAAAGATAATTGCCTCCGGCCACGAAAGCCCTTTAGAGCATGTAAAATTTACTTTTGCCATTGAGGGGGTATCCCGGGCATTGACCCATCAGCTCGTGCGGCATCGCATGGCTTCTTACTGCTTAACCGGCGATACAATAATTAAAGGAGCAAGGCAGGAATCATCAAGAGGGTATAAGAAGTTTACCTTAAAGTCGTTATATGAAAGAACTCTCACCCCTTATGGCAGGTCGCGGCTTAACTTGATAAGGCTTAATAGTTATGATGAGAATAATAAAGTATTTGATAAAGGGGCAATTAAAAATATTATTTATACAGGAAAACAAGCGGTCTGGAAGGTGAAGCTAGAGAACGGCCAGGCTATAAAATCAACACTTAACCACAGGTTCTTTACTAAGGACGGATGGCGTACTCTTGGAGAAATTATCCAGGCAAAGCCGGAATTAGGCGTTAACGGGGTGGTTTGCCGCGATCCGAGCCTTGCTTTTTTAAGGGATAGGGTTTGGCTATTTGAACGCTATAATCTGGGTAATTATACTCAAGAAGAAATTGCAAAAGGTTTAAATTGTTCTAAGCATACGGTACGGTCTTGGATAATAAAGCATGGCCTTCAGAAAGAAATAGGCGGCTTGCATGGGCATCCTTCCCCGAAAGGTTATCATTGGAGACTTAATCGTCAGCGGACGCTTGAAGAAAGAATAGCGATTTCGCACAGGATGCAGGGTTTAGGTAACCCGATGTGGCGGGGTGGGATTACCAAAGAAGCCGCAGCGCTTAGAAAGGAAATATCCCCTGAGATAAGACGGCAGGTATATGCGCGCGATGGTTACCAATGCAGGCTTTGCCGGAGTATCGGCGGCAGGTTGACTTTACACCATAAGATCCCTATTTATGTTGATAAAGGGCTTGTAAAGAATGTGGATAATTTAGTGACACTTTGCCAGCAGTGCCATCACAAAATTAATAACCATGAAGTTGATTACAGAAATATTTTTGGAGTTGAACAAATTCCTTATCATCCAAGATCTGGCGGGTGTTATCGGACGATAAAATGGCTTAAAATAGGAACTATCGAGCCTTGTGGCGTAGAAGATACTTATGATATAGAAATGCATGAACCCTATCATAATTTTGTGGCCAATGGTTTTGTTGTTCATAATTCCCAGCAGAGCCAGCGTTATGTTAAGGAAAATGATTTTGATTATATTCTTCCCTTATCCATAGAAACAAATCCTTTAGCTAAGAAAGAGTTTGAGAAGATAATGGATTTAATCCAGAAAAGTTACACCAGGATATCCGGGTTATTGGCGGAGAAGGGCATAAGCGGGGAGGCGGCTAATCAGGACGCGCGTTTTGTCCTGCCTCAGGCAGCGGAAACAAAAATCATTGTTACTATGAATTGCCGTGAGCTATTGCATTTTTTTAAGCATCGTTGCTGTTCCCGCGCGCAATGGGAGATCCGCAGGTTAGCGGAAAAGATGCTGGCGGATTGCAAGAAAAGCCTGCCTTTATTGTTTTCAAAGGCAGGGGCAAAATGCACTTCTCTCGGGTTTTGCCCTGAAGGGGCCCGCTTTTCCTGCGGCAGGTTCCCTGTGAAAGAAGAAAGCCCAAAACAAGGCAAATGAAAAATAGCGGGGTTTTATCATTCCTTAAGGATTCCTTATTCGCAGAGGAGTATTCTTTAAAAGCCGGGTTTCTGCAGTCCCTTGACCCGAGGATAAAGACATTAAGTATTGTATTTCTTATCATAGCGGCATTATTCACAAAAAACATTCCGGTTATTTTCTCTTTATACCTGCTTTGTCTATTTCTTGCCGGTATTTCAAGAATTAAGCTGGGTTTTTTCCTGAAACGCAGCTGGGTGTTCATTCCTTTATTTTCTTTATTCATCGGGCTTCCCGCGTTATTTAATAAATTTACTCCCGGAGAAACCTTGTTCAGCGTTAATGCCTTGGGCCTGGTTCTGGAAATTACCCTGCCCGGGGTATTGACTTTTATCCTGTTTATTTTGCGGGTTGCCGTGATTGTGTCTTTTGCGGTGTTATTAAGCATTACCACGCGGCATTTTGAATTGTTGAAAGTTTTACGTATTTTCGGCATTCCCCAGGTATTTGTGATGGTTTTAGGGATATGTTACCGTTATCTTTATCTTTTTATCGGGATAATTGAAAATACGTACCTTGCTATTAAGAGCAGGGCAGGTTCGGTATTGCATTATAAAAAGGAACAGCAGGTAGTGGGATGGAACATCGCTTTTCTTTGGATGCGTTCATACCAGTTAAGCGGGGATGTTTATAAAGCTATGCTTTCCCGAGGATACAGCGGCCAGCCGTATGTGCTGGATGATTTTAAATCAAGGCCAAGGGATTGGCTGTGGTTGGTATTTACTGGAGTAATTCCGATATGCATAATCCGATTTTTTCATTAAAAAAAGTTTGTTACTCTTATTTGGGGAAATTCCCGGCTTTAGCTTCTGTGGATATTGATATTAAATCTCAGGAGAAGGTTTCTATTATCGGGGCAAACGGAACAGGTAAATCAACTTTATTGCATTTGCTTGACGGGTTGATTTTTGCGGATAGCGGCGAGGTAAATTTTTGCGCTAAGCCCCTGGATGAGAAAGACTTTAACGACGAGAAGTTTGCGCGTGATTTCAGGCGCAAGGTTGGGTTTGTTTTTCAGAATCCTGATGTGCAGTTGTTCTGCCCCACTGTTAAGGAAGATATTGTTTTCGGCCCGCTGCAGCTGGGTTTCGGAAAAGATGAGGTGCGCAGGCGCCTTGATAAGATAATTTGTACTTTGGGTATTGCTGATTTATTAGAAAGGCCTCCGTTTCAGTTGAGTATAGGCGAGAAACGCAAGGTAGCAATAGCCTCAACATTAATTATTCAACCGGATATCCTGATCCTTGATGAGCCTACTGCCGGGCTTGATCCGCAGACCTCTAGGGTTATAATTGACCTGCTTATCCAGGAGAATATCAATGCTAAAACAATTATTACTTCTACCCATGATTTGCACATTGTAGGTGAAATTTCGGATACGGTTTATGTCTTCGGGCAGGAGAAGGGGATAATTAAATCCGGTAGTCCGGATTCTATCCTGGCTGATACATCTTTGCTTACTGAGAATAATCTTGTGCATATTCACAGCCACAGGCATAAAGATGGGACGCATATCCATCCGCATACGCACCTGGATCATCATAAAGAGGAGCATTAAATGAAAAAGAGCAGATCCACGGGGAAAGTTTTTTGTACTGAACTTAAAGGCAGGCAAAGATTCTTGCGCCTGTTTGGGGAGTCAGGCAAGCCTTATGGTTTAGCCTGCGGCCTTGTAACTTTAAAAAGTAAAGAGTCTGTCGGCCTGCATAATACAAAGAATAAAGAAGAGGCTTTGGTTATTTTACAGGGGCAAGCCCAGGTTTCTTATGGGAAACGCTTCGGGATTAAAGTAAAAAAGAACTCCTTTGTGTATATACCTCCTAAAACCGATCATGATCTTAAAAACACTGGCAAGGGTATCTTGAGATACGTTTACCTGACCGCCTGTATTAAATAGGGACAGCGACCATTATCTTTTTAAATAATGGTCGCTGTCCCTATTATCTTCCGTGGCTTTCCTCTTGGCCGAGCCTGCATTTTTTTACCAAATTCTTTCTCAAGTTTTTTAATAAATATTTCGCTTCCCAATGGTCTTCCGGTTAATGAATGTTTGCGTATTGCGTCTATTGTTCCAGGGTCTTCTTTAGAGCAAATGAATTCATGCCAGGAATCACTGGTTACATTCATCAGCTTATTTAAATCATATAATTTAATCGGTGGTTTTTCATTTTGATTTATGTGGTAAGCGGCACTCGACCAGGCCCATTCCCAGGGGGTTTTTACCAGTTTTGCTCGCACTGGGTTCATTTCAACATATCTTACTGAAGCGATAAAATGTGTTTCATCCAATACGCAGGAATAAAAGCGTCCTTGCCACAGGTGACCTGTTAAGCGTTTTGTTTTATTAAAGTATTGCGAGTAGCGCATATGCGTTATATTGAATACTTTGGAAAGCGCATTTTCTGTTTCTGGAATTACGATAAAGTGCACATGATTTATCATCAGGCAGAAGGCCAGTATTTTAAGTGAATATTTTTCGCTGTATTCCTCTAGCCAGGAAAGATATATTGCTCTATCGCGATCACGTCGAAAAATAGCTTGCTTATAATTTCCTCTTTGAGTAATATGGTGAGGAATTCCAACGGCAACAACCCTGGCTATCCTTGGCATATCATTCCTTTCTTTCTCTAGAGCTTACATTTAGGGTATTTTCTACTTTAATAGACGCAGTCTGTCTTAAAATCTAACAGGAATAATGGTCGCTGTCCCTATTTATTAAAGATAATGGTCGCTGTCCCTATTAATGTAAGGTGAAGGGGGGAGGGGGGTTACGTAAAAGGGATTGAGGATTTTGCTTGCAAAGCAGTATTATTAATGTAGAATAAATTCATGATAGCGCTCTTTAAATCCCAGATGGATTACATCTTTTTCATCTACGGGATGAGTTTTTTTATCCTCGCTGCTGCCTGCCTGTTGTTAATAATGACCCAAGAAACAAAATTGCCCTGGTTCTGGCTGGGAATGTTCGGTTTTACTCACGCAATTAAGGAGTGGTTGGATTTATTTTCTATCAGCATAGGAGATAATTCTGTTTTTAACCTGTTGCGCCTTCTGACAATACTATTGTCGTTTATTTTTCCTGGCGCAATTTTCCTGGCGGAGTTTCTTAGTATTAAAAGGCAAGTCTTTAAGTCAATGGTTTTTTATCCCCTGGCTGCTATTGGCATATTTAGGATGGCATTTTGGCAAGGAGGAAGGTTTTAACATTACCTGCCGTTATTTAGTAGGTTTTGTCAGCGCGCTTAGCGCGGGGACGCTCCTGATTCTTTATAGTTTAAAATTAAAGGACCGGCAAAGGCGTCTAATTGCCATATTAGGCTGGTTTATCGCTGTTTATTCTTTTACCCAGTTAGTAATTTCAAACCCGCCGTTTTTACTTAAATATACTTTATTTAATCAGGATAATTTTGTAAAGTTCTTTGGTTTCCCCGTACAATTACTGCGCTGTGTTTTGGCTATGTGCGCTGCTTTTACTCTTCTGACATACTGGTATTTATTGCAAGGGTGGCTGGATAGCGAGGGGTTGAATAAACAGAGGGGGAAACGGGTTTTATTAATATGGCTGGCTTATTTGACCTTGGCAATTTTAGGCTGGTTAATTACTCAAAACCTCGGCCTTTATTTACTGCAGTCAAATCTGGATGAGTTATCTGCTAAGGCTGATACCGCTTCGGCGGCAGTGAATTTCCGCCGGGTAGAGACCTTGACTGCTTCGCCTGCTGATATTGGCAATTCTGACTATGAGCGGCTCAAAGAACAGCTTAAAGCAATAAATGAAGCTAATCTTGATTTGACCTATGTTTATTTGATGCGTTTTGATAACGGGAAAATAATCTTTCTGGTTGATTCAGAACCGGATTTCTCTTCTAATAGCTCTCCCCCGGGGCAGGTTTATGATGAGGCAGCCCCGGAGTTAAGGGCAAAATTCTTAAGCCAGAAGACTTTTATTATTGATGCTTATACCGATAGATGGGGCAGTTGGATTTCCGCTTTTGCCCCGATCATAGATTTAGAAAACAAGAGAATGATTGCCCTGATCGGTATGGATATGGATATCAGGATATGGCAGCAAAAGATCTTTCGCCACCGCTTACTCGGAATTTTTATCAGCTTCTGTATGTTTATTTTGTTCTCTGTTTTCTTTATCATCAGCCAGATCAGCCGTGCCTCCGCCGGAAGGATATCCGCATCTCAAAAACACCTGCAGATTTTAATTGATAATATACCTAACCCGGTTTTCTACAAAAACATTCGAGGGGAATATCTCGGATGTAATTTTGCTTTTGCCCGATTTTACGGGTTAACAAAAGAGGCGGTAGTCGGTAAAACAATCTTTGATATTAATCCCATACAGCAGGCAGAAATTAATAATAATATGGATATGGAGTTATTTGGTTTGAATAAAAGCGGTTCTAAAACTTATGAAGTTGAGATTTCCGATGGACAGGGTATAAAGCATAGCATGCTTTTAAATAAATCTACTTATCCCGGGCCCGACGGAGAGATTGCCGGTTTAGTGGGAGTGATGCAGGATATTACCGAACGTAAAAACAGGGAAATCAGGCTCTTGGCTTTAAACCGCGCTGTTGAGCAAAGTCCGGTGGTAGTTGTGGTTACTGATAAAGAAGGCAATATTACCTACGTGAACCCGAAGTTTCTGCAGGTGACTGGTTATGAATATGGTGAGGTTATAGGCAAGAGCCCCCGGATTTTAAGATCAGGGGAACAGCCGCAGGAGTTTTATAAGAATCTCTGGGATACGATACTTGCCGGAGGCGAATGGCGGGGGGAGTTCCATAACAAAAAAAAGGACGGTTCTTTTTACTGGGAAAGTGCTTCTATTTCTCCGGTCAAAGACTCTAAAGGCAATATTACTAATTTTATCGCGGTCAAGGAGGATGTTACCGAGCGTAAGAAGATACTTGAAGAATTAAAACAGAAAAATGCCGAACTTGAGAAATTGGACCAGTTAAAGTCAGATTTTGTTTCTATTGTTTCCCATGAGCTGCGCACTCCTCTTTCCATAACCAAAGAGGGGATCAGCCTGATTTTGGACGGGGTCACTGGCAGTATTAACGCGAAGCAGCAGAAGGTCCTGGCGACATCTATGAATAATATTGACCGCCTGGCAAGAATCATAAGCAACCTTTTGGATATCTCTAAGATTGAATCCGGTAAGGCCGAACTTAAAAAGAATAACATAGATCTCAGGGGCTTAATAAAGAATGTGTTTAGCGCGTTTGAGAATAAAGCCAAAGAAAAAGGCTTGGAGTTAAGGTTCAGCTTACCTCAAGAACAGGGAGAAGCTGTTTTATGCATTGATGAAGATAAGATAATCCAGGTTTTTACAAACCTGCTCAGCAATTCCATTAAGTTTACTGAACAAGGGCATATTGATGTTTCTTTTATTGACAGGGAAAATGAGATTGAGTTTGTAATCAGTGATACCGGAGTTGGTATTTCCGCAGAAGACCTGCCAAAAGTATTTGATAAGTTTATGCAATTCGGCCGGACTGCCGGCTCCGGAGAAAAAGGCACGGGTCTGGGCCTTTCTATTGCCAAGGGGTTAGTTGAATTGCACGGAGGCAGGATTTGGGTGGAAAGTGAACTTGGCAAGGGGGCAAAATTTATCTTTACCCTGCCTAAATACCGCGAGTGTTGAAATGGCCCTAACTATCTGCCTTAGTTAGTTATTGCAACTTCACCTTATTCTGATAAAATAAAGAGAAATCTTTTAGAGGGTTAATATAAGATTATGCCCGAGAGCGCGAGAATTCTGATTGTTGATGATGAGCCAGACCTTATTGATATGGTTTCTTTGAGACTGGAGGCAAATGGTTATCAGGTTATCCGCGCCTCCGAAGGACAAGAAGGCCTGGATAAGGCCCGCAATGAAAGCCCGGATTTAATTATCCTTGACCTTATGCTTCCTAAAATAGATGGTTATAAAGTCTGTCGTATGCTTAAGTTTGATGAGAAATACAAAAAGATACCGGTGATACTTTTTAGCGCCCGTACCCAGGCAGCCGATGTGAAATTAGGCGTAGAGGTAGGAGCGGATGCTTATTTGATCAAGCCGTTTGAGCCGGATATACTTTTGGCTAAAGTCAGTGAGCTTTTAAAGCTTAAATAGGGACAGCGACCATTATCAAAAAAGATAATGGTCGCTGTCCCTATTAAGGAGAAGAGATGGAGATAATTGATTTATTGTTGAAACAGAACCTGATTACCCAGGCGCAGGTGGAGAAGGCCAGGGATGAAGTAAAGCGTACCGGGATTAAGCTTGAAAAGGCTTTAGAGAAGCTTGGTTTTATTACAGAAGAAGATATAGCAGAAGCCAGGGCAAATGCTTCAGGTTTTCTGTATATGAATTTAGAAGATTATGTTATTGACGCTGAACTTACTAAACTCATCCCGGAGAACGTCGCGATTAAATATAAGGCAGTGCCTCTTTTTAAGATTATGGATACTTTGACCGTGGCAATGGTTGACCCCAGCGATATCCAGGCACTAGACCATATCCGCAGGATCAGCAAGGCAGGCAATGTAGACCCGGTTTTGGTTTCCTTAAAAAGCATTGAAAAAATCCTGGATACTTATTATGGCCAGGGCAATTCCGTTGAGGAGATCGTAAAGAGCATTGAAAGCAAGAAACTGGCGGTTGATAAAGGGGCTTTAGCTGAGGCCGCGGAAGAGCCGCCGATAATAAAATTAGTGAATATTTTAATTTCCGAAGCGGTGAAAGACCGGGTATCGGATATTCATATTGAACCGGAGCTGGCGGTTTTACGTGTGCGCTACCGTATTGACGGCATCCTGCATGAGGTACATTCTCTGCCGAAAAAACTGCAGAACGCGGTTATCTCAAGGATTAAAATCCTGGCGGAAATGGATATTGCCGAAAGCAGAAGGCCTCAAGACGGCAAGATCAGCGTGAAACTGGAGAATAAAGATTTAGATATCAGGGTCTCTACATTTCCTACTGTTCATGGCGAGAACGTGGTTATGCGGCTGCTTGACCGTTCCTCTATTTTATTAGGATTAGAAGATTTAGGTTTTACTAAAGAAAACCTGGATATCTTCGGCAAAATGATCCTGCAGCCTAACGGGATTATCATGGTTACCGGCCCTACTGGCAGCGGTAAAACAACTACGCTTTATTCTGCCTTGAGCACAATTAGTTCCATGGAGAAAAATATTATCACAATTGAAGATCCTGTTGAATATGAATTACCATTAATCCGCCAAACCCAGGTAAACCCTAAGGCGGATATTACATTTTCTAATGGCCTGCGTTCAATTTTGCGCCAGGACCCGGATGTAATTATGGTTGGTGAAATCCGCGACAAAGAAACAGCAGAGGTAGCCATACAGGCATCTTTGACCGGGCATCTGGTTTTTTCCACCCTGCATACTAATGACGCGCCAAGTTCTCTCACCCGCTTAATTGATATGGGTTTGGAGCCGTTTTTAATCTCCAGCTCTTTAATCCTTATTGTTGCCCAGCGCCTTGTCCGTCAGATCTGCCCAAAGTGCAAAGAAGAACATTCTCCTACTCCTAATGCCCTACGGGATTTAGGCATGGATAGCGCGGCAAAATTCTTCCGCGGAAAAGGCTGCCCTGCCTGCAAAAATACCGGGTTTCTCGGACGGATCGGGATATTTGAAGTATTAGTGCTTAACGAAACTATCCGTAAAATGGTTGAAGAAAGAAATTCCGCTGACGCCATAAAGAAAAAGGCAATTGAGCTAGGGATGAAGACTTTGCGGGAAGATGGATTAGAGAAGGCAAAGCAGGGTTTAACTACTATTGAAGAGATACTAAGGGTCACCGAAATAGAATAATTTATGCCTAACTATCAATATAAAAGCAGGGATAAGTTTGGCAAAGAAGCCCGAGGGTTAATGGAAGGGGATGATGAAAATTCCGTAGCCCAAAAGTTGATCCAGATGGGGTTTACTCCTGTTTCCATCACAGAGGCAAGGGAGGCAATCCGCGGCCCTAAATTCTCAGGCTCTTCTATCCGGGTGAAATTTTCTGAATTAAATATGTTTACCCGCCAGTTGGCAACTTTGCAGAAGGCCGGCCTGCCAATCCTGCTTTCTTTGAATGCCCTGCGCGAACAGGCGCAGAATAAGGCTTTTAAAGAAGTTATCAGCCAGATAATCCGGGATATTGAATCAGGGGCAAGTCTATCCGGCGCGCTTGAGAAGTACCCGAAAATATTTAACAGCCTTTATCTGAATATGGTTTCCTCCGGAGAGGCCAGCGGACGCCTGGATGAAGTTTTAGAAAGGCTGGCGACATTAAGCGAGCATGATGAGACTATCCGGCTGCGGATTAAATCCGCAACCCGCTATCCTATTATCGTGGTAATCGCGATGGCTATCGGTTTTGTCGTGCTTACTGTTTTAGTGGTCCCGCGCTACGCCAAGATTTACGAACAATACGCCAAGGCCCTGCCTTTACCCACGCAGATACTTTTGGGGATTAATTACGCGGTAACAAAGCTTTGGTGGTTATTGATTATTACCGGTATCGCGGCTAATTTTATTTTTAAGCAATATATCAGTACTAAAATCGGCAGGTTCAGCTGGGATAGTTTTAAACTAAAGGTGCCGGTTTTTGGGCCGCTGTTGTTAAAGCTTTCTATCTCGCGTTTTACTCGGATTACCGGAACGCTGATGAAGAGCGGCATACCGATTTTAAAGATCCTGGATATCGCCTCGGGCTCAACCGGCAATGAAGTGGTTGCCAAGGCCGTAACCAATATTAAGAATAATGTTATGGAAGGCAAGGGGATTGCCGCACCGATGAAGGTCAGCGGCCTGTTCCCGCCGATAGTAACCCAGATGGTTTCAGTGGGCGAGGATACCGGCAAGCTTGACGTTTTGCTTATCCATGTCGCTAATTATTACGATGAGCAGGTAGATTATACGATTAACAACTTAACGTCTTTAATTGAGCCGATATTGATTTTTGTTTTAGGGTTGGGCGTATTATTTATGGCCCTGGGCATATTCCTGCCAATGTGGAATTTAATGAGCATCTTTAAAAGATAATGCGCGCTGCCGGCCCGCTTAAAAGCAATAGAAACGGTTTACTGCTCCTGGATTTAGTAACTTCTTTGACAATTATAAGTTTTTTAATCTGGGTATTCGGCGCGATTATCGGTACCCTTTCGCAGAATGCCCGGGAGATCGCCTTGCGTTATCAGTTGAATAATTTCCGCGCGCTTTTAGTATTGTATAAAGAGCTGAAAGGTTATTACCCGGAAGATTTAAAAGTGCTTATCCAGTCAAGCCACAGGCTGTCTAAAACGGATGAGCTTATTTTTAATGAGAAGTTTTTGGGCTCGCTTGAGCAGGATGAGCATGGCGATCCCCTGGATGCTTTTGGCAGGCGCCTTTATTATGATTCCAGGAAGGGGGTGGTTGGTTCACAAACAAAAGGTTATGAAAACTGGTAAACGGAATATATAATATGTCTATTATAAAAAAAGGAGGAGTCAAATGAAGAAAGGTTTTACGTTAATTGAGTTGATCATGATTATCGTGATCTTGGGGATCCTGGCGGCAGTCGCCGTTCCTAAGTATTTCGATCTTCAGGCTTCAGCTAAAGAAGCCGCGGAAAAAGGCGTTGTCGGAGGGGTGCGCGCGGGAATTTATACTTATTTCGCGCAGAACAAGGCTTATCCGGCGACCCTGGATTCAGCCACTACTGCTGCCTGCGCTGCGGCTAACATTTGTTTTGATAATGTTTTACAGCAAGGGGGAATTACTTCTGATTGGACTAAGGCCAGCGCTACAACTTATACCGGGCCGGCAGGAAACACTTATACCTATACCGTGGCAACCGGGGATTTTAAATAACCGGTTGCATAATTGAATAATCAGGGACGGTTCTCAAAACAAGGGAAAAGTGTCTCCAAGAAGAGGGACAGTTCTGCTTTGAGTTGAGAACCGTCCCTAATTTAAAATGATAAGGAAGAAAAAAGGGTTAGCCTTAATTGCCGCGATAATGCTGATTGTGTTTGTTACTATCGCGGTGCTCGGCATATCAACTTTTATTACCCAGTGGTTTAGCCAGCTTAATGCTGATCAGATCAGCGCCAAATGCCTTTATCTTGCCCAGGCAGGGATACATGATGCCCTGTATGATGTCCGCAATATTTATATTAGTACGCCTAATACATACGGTTATTATAGCACCGGGCTGGTTACTGTTGATAGCGGAGAGACCTATCGCAGGGGCGGCACAGCGGCGGATTTTCTTATGGTGGATACTTCTGAAGTTTCGCAGAGCGGCACAGACCTTTCAGGTTTATATATACAAAAAGCCACTAATTCAGCCTCTCCGGTTGTATCCATTGACCGGATGGTGGTAACCTGGTCAAAGAGCGGGCAATCCAGGAATTTGCGATCCATAAGAATCGCGGGTTCAAACCGTTGGACCGGAAACTTAAGTTCACCGGCAGATGCAAATCTTCCTACTAATTATACCCTGACCGGCACATCAATTATTCCAATCGACCGCTTGCGTTTCAACGCCAGTATGAATGGCTTAAATAGTATGAGTATTCAATTCGTGATGACCGACGGGTCTAGTAAGACCGTGACAGTTTATCCTGCTTCCAACAGCTGCCAATTTACTATTAATTCAACCGGAAAGGTGGCCGGTTCAAGTATTTACCGCACAATTAAGGCAACTTATGATCTGATGCCTCTAACTTTTAATACAACTTCCAGGATAGTTGATATTGATGAAATTAACACAGAAATTACTTCGCCCTAAGCGAAAAGGCTTTACTCTTATTGAGTTGATAATGGCAATTGTTGTCGTGGGTATAGTTGCCTTACCAATCTCTATTACTTTGGCTAAGCATGTGCAGAGTGTTTTTCAATCCCAGGATATAACTATGGCGACTAACCTGGCTAAATTTGATTTGGCGCAGGTGAACAATACTTCCTATACCGGCATTGCCTCTGCCAGTATTTCCAATTATGAGGGTTATGGATATAATTTGACCCGCACAGTTTCGTATGTAAACGGCTCATTTTCCAGCTCTGAAAGTACAAAGAAAATTACTGTCCAGGTGACCAAATCCGGGAGCCCGGAAGTATTAGCCAAGCTGGTTACTTACGTATCCAGAAATATACGCTATCCTTTTTAAAATGATCAAGAATCTTAAGGCGCTAAAGGGTTTTAGTTTTATTGAATTACTTATGGTGGTTGCCATAATCGGGATATTATCCGGCGCAGGCGCCTGGATTATGGCTTACACGGTGAAGAATTCGGTTTTTATCCCTAACCAGCTGAATATGGATAAATTAGCCAATGATGCTTTAGGGGTTATGATTGAAGGTGATGGCCAGGCAAGAGGCTTGCGTTTCGCCAGGGTAATTACCGGCATATCAGCTAGCCAGGTAACTTTTATTAATCAGGATGGCCTGGCTATTATATACCGCTGGGACACAGGCACAAATAAACTTTACCGTAAAATAGGGGCGGCGGCTGAGGTTATTATGCCGGATTATGCCTCTGGTTTATCAGGAGTAACTATAAGCGGTAAAAGCGGCACGCTTTTTACATATTATGACGCGAATGAAGCAATAACCGCTACGCCGGCGGATGTGCGCCGGGTGAGGATGATTTTAATTGCTAAAAGCGGGACAGGTTTGTATAATGACTGGGAAGGCCAATCTGAACAGGCCTGTTCGGTTTCTATAGACAGGTTACAGTAAAATGGAATTATTTAAGTTCTTAAAATTTAACCAGAATAACAAACGGGTTACCTGCATTGATTTCGGAGGCTCGTTTATTAAAATAGCCTGCCTGCATACCGATGGCGGCGCTTATAAGCTTTTAACTTACAGCTTAAAAGAGTTTGACACAGCTTCAAGCACGACGGAGGGGTTAAGCTCATTTCTTAAGCAGGTGTTTGAGGAAGACCCTGCATTTGCTAAAGAAGCTTACTTGAGCATTTCTGATCCCGAAGGCATCTTTATTAAGAAAATAGTTCTTCCGTATATGCCCAAGGATGAACTGCTTAACGCGGTTAAATGGCAGTTAAAATCCGAACTTCCTTTTAACGCCGAAGAAAGTGTTTCAGATTTAGAAGTTATCCGTGAATACGCCGATAGCGAAGGCGCCAGGAAAATTGAGATCTTCTGTGTTTTTGCTAAAAAAGACGTAGTTAATAAATATGTCTTGGCGGCTATAGGAAGCGGGCTTTCGCCGCAAAAAGTTTCAAGCAGCGTATTTAATTATTGCGGGATACTGGAGTCTCTGTCTCCTGTTGCTCAGGCCAGCGCGATTTTTGATGTAGGCCATACCCATTCATATATCTCAATATACCAGAAGAATAAGTTAAGTTTTGTCAGGAGCCTGAATTTTTCTGTTTCCAGGCTTTCGGCATCGTTATGCGGTGAATTGGTAACGGATGGCGGCAAGGTTGAAATTAAGTTTGATAAAGCTGAAAAGCTGATACGCCAACAGGGGGTTTTGCTTGATGAAACCGGCAAGCTGGATGACGGCATAAAGGCAAGCCAGCTTATGCCGCTTATGCGGCCGTTGCTTGAGACAGTAATCAAAGAGATAGATCGCTCGTTCGACTATTTTAATTCCGAAAGCCATTCTCAGCCTCCCGAGGTTTTATATATTACCGGAGGAGGGGCAAGCCTGAAAGGTTTTGATAGTTACCTGGCGGGAGAGCTTAAGATTAAGGTGGAGAAGCTGCCTTTGCCGGGGTCTCTGGATATCAGAAATGTGGACGCGGAAAAATTTTTCCTGGACGCGAATCAGCTCTCCAGCGCCATTGGACTGGGCCTGCCGGGTTCAGGGGTAAATTTACTGCCGCGCGAGATAAGGGCGCAGAAGGTTGAGCTGATTCAGAAAACTTTCCTGCGCCTTGCCGCAATTACTATCGCGGCGGCCTTTGTCTTTTCCTGGTTTGTGATTAATTTCCAGATCCGTGATTATAAAAAACGCCTGAAGATTTCCAGGCTGCATTTGCAGAGCGTAGAAGAAGTTAAGACTTTAAAGCAGAGAGTGGACTTAAGGGATGATTTTATAAATAAAATTCATTCCGGAAAGGTTCCTTCGGCAGGCCTGTTAAAATTAATCGGCGCGGTTGTACCGGCAAATATTATACTGAATGAATTTGATTTTGACCAGTCCAGCCACTCTATGCATTTAAACGGTGTGGTCACATCCGGCGGGGATTCGGTGGAAAAGGTGCTTACTGACTTTATGACCGCCCTGGAAGATTCAAAATTTGTCCTGGAGGCAAACCTGGTTAATTCCAGACAGGAGCAGGGTGTTGATATTTTTGAAATAGAATGTGTTTTAGCTAAATAAAATGAATCTGCCGAAGATAGATATAACCCAAAATCAAAAAAACATAATCGTAACCAGCGTTGCGGGGGTTTTTGTTTTCTTGTTGCTTTGGGTATTTGTGTATTTGCCCAGCAGTAGAAAAATATCCAGCTTGAGGAAAGAATTGGTTCTAACCCAGCAGCAGATACAGGGTATTGAGATGCTTTTATCGGGCTCGCAAAGCAGGGATGAGGCAATGCGCATCCTGAAGGCAAGGCAGCAATATTTAAGCAATAAATTCCCCCGGCAGGAGGAGGAGAGCTTAAGGCTTATTCCGGAAATAGCGCGTAAAATGAATATCAGCATTATTTCTTTGCAACCGGGTGAGCGCAGCGAGTTTCTTGATGGAAACGGAAATCAGGTGGTTGTTGACGGAAAGACGGCAAGCTACCTGCCGATAACTATGGAGGCAGTTTGTTTTTATAAAGACATGGTAAATTACCTTTCGGAATTAAAAAATATCCTGCCGGCTTTTATAAGCGTGCAGAATTTAAGCGTCAGGAAAGATAAACAGCTTAACGGGAAGGTCCGTTCTACCATAGGGTTTAACTTGTATTTATTAATTTAAAAATGCGCAAGAAAGATTTAATTGAGTTAGGGATAACCGGGGTATTGCTGGCGGTGTTGATTTTAGCATTCGCCAATGCGGCTAAAAAGCCGGCCACCCGGAAAGCCATTGAACCTAATCCGGTTGATTTATCCGGAGCGGGCCGGGAAGATGGGACTGATAGCGGGAGTTTGTACGGCTTGCTTGAACAGGAAACCAAATCTATTGAATTAAAGAGAGACCCTTTTACCGCCGCCCCCATAGTCAGAGAGAGTAATGCTCAGTCCGGGTTTGTTTTAACCGGGATACTCTGGGATAAGAGCAATTCCATGGCGATTATTGACACAGAGGTGGTTAAAAAAGGGGATCGCCTCGGTAAAAAAACAGTCGTGGATATAAAACAGGATAGGGTAATTTTAAACGACGGGCAGGAGTTCATTGAAATTAAGCTTGAATAATAGGAATAATAGGGACAGCGACCATTATTGTTGGATAATGGTCGCTGTCCCTATTTAAAGGAGAGGGTTGATGAAAAAAAATGGTTTTTCTCTGGTTGAGGTAATGATTATCCTGGTGATTGTCATTTTATTAGCGGTTATAGTCATTCCTTATTTGACAGCTCCCGGGAAATCCAGCGAGGCAGCGGCAAGAGAGGCTTTGCGCAAGCTTTCTATCGCCGCGGAAAATTACTCCGCCTCGCATAGCGGGGCTTATCCGGCAAGCGTAGCCGAGCTTACTGAATTTATCGCTTCAGCAGGAAGTTATTGCGCTAACTCAAACGGAGCGGTTACGGTTTCCGGGGAGTATAGTTATGCCTGCACGCTGGGTTCAGGCGGCTATACTTTTTCTGCCAGCCCGGTTACTGCCGGCTCAAGCGGGAATGTTACTTATAGCGTTACCACGGGCGGAGTGTTTAATCCCTCCTTGCAATAAGCGCAGAGGTTATCGGGAGTTTCTGTTTTACTTTAAAAGTATTGCTAAATAAAGCCTTTGTGTTAAAATTAAAGATATGACTTTTAACAATAATTCCCGGGTTTTAAAACGGATTTCCTAAAAAAATGAACAAGAAGGCGCGAAGTTTTGTTACGATTATGATTGTTGTGGCTTTAAGCGCGTTACTCCTGCGCGCGGTGATCCACAAGTTTATTATTTACAATATTGAACGTAACCAATCGTTGGCGCTTGTAAATCTTAAGCTTTTTTACACCGCTTTAGAAAACTATGCCAAGGATAATAAAGGGGTTTATCCTGACGATATAAACCAGCTAACTAAGGGCAGCCCGGTTTATCTGGAAAAGGATTATCTTTCCGTTTCATCTGTAAGAGGTTATGAATATGATTGCCAGCGGCTTAACGCGACAGGGTATAACTGTTCGGCGACTCCCGTAAATTGCAACCTTACTGGCAATAAAGTTTACTCAATGTCTACCGGCGGCTTGATTATCGCCGAGGATTGCGATAAGAAATAAGGGGATAAGGGTGAAGAGGGTATTTTTAACAGTTGTTTTATTGTTTTGTATTTACGCCTGCGCGGCAGCCCAGCAGGCGGATATGGCTGCGCCGGCAGCCCCTGGTAATAATCCTGCCGGGCAGGGCAATGTTACCCTTGATTTTAAAGAAGCGGATATCGCCAGCGTGCTCAAGATTATTTCCTATAAGTCGGGGGTTAATATAGTTACAACGCCTGATGTAGCGGGAAATATTTCAGTGCGTTTAAGCGATGTGCCCTGGGAGATGGCCCTGGACGTAATTTTAAAGACTTATGGTTTTGGGTATCAGAAGCAGGGAAATGTTATTTTAGTTACCAGGATTGAAAATGTGGCTAAGATTGCCGCTGAAGAGCCCTTACAGACGGAAATTATAAGCCTTAAATTCCTGGATGCCCAGGATGCCCAGAAGATTATTATCCCCCTGCTTTCACCCCGAGGGAAAATTTCCGTCTTATATACCCGCGGCCAAAAGGGATGGCAGTTTGGTACTTTCAAGATTGGCAGGGAGGCTGCCCCTGCTAATACATCTAAAAACAACGAGGGAGCGGTCAAATCAGAGACCCTTTCTTATGAAAAGAACGAGAAAGGCGAAACCGTAATGAAGAAAGCGGAATTTGACCCGGATGTGAAATCAAAGATGCTGGTGATTACTGATACCGCCAGTTCACTGGATATGATCCGCAATGTTATTTTGCCTAAAATTGATATTAAGCCTAAGCAGGTTTTGATTGAGACAAAAATTATTGAGGTAAGCAGGGATAGGCTCAGGGATATCGGTATGGATTGGGGGTTGGGCTCTAAGGATGCCGCGACCACTAACGCGATAACTACCCAGGCTGCCGGCAGCTCAACTGCTATCGGAGGCCATACGGGTACTATCCAGACAACTTCAAATCCTTTAGTCCCGTCTTTGTTCAGCCCTGCGACATCTACAATTTTAGGATACCAGCCTTATAATGCCGGCGGCGAATTTATATTCCAGAAAATAACCGGCACTGAGTTTGAGGCGGTTATCCATGCTTTGGAAGATAATGCTGATGTGAATACCCTTTCGGCTCCCAGCCTGCTTACCCTGGACAATCAGGAAGCATCAATGTTGGTGGGCTACCATACTCCGATACTTGAGTCTATAGTTACAGCCGGTACCACAGGGACGAACTCCACGATTACCCAGACATTAGATTATTACCAGGAGATCGGGATCCGCCTGAATGTCGTGCCGCAGATAAGCGAAGAAGGCTATATCAATATGATTATCCATCCGAGTATTACTTCTTCCAATTCTACTATTACAGCCACATCTACCGCCGGAGACTCTGAAGACGCTACGACGACAACTTATCCAATTATTGACGTGCGTGAAGTCCAGACACAGGTGTTGCTGAAAGATAAAGAAACGATTGTAATTGGCGGTTTACTTAAAGATGTCAAGGGAAGGGAAACTATAGGGATACCTTTTCTAAAAGACCTTCCCTGGGGCTTAGGCAAGATTTTCGGCCGCGAGACAACAACGAACACAAAAATTGACCTTTTAATTTTTATCACAGCCAGGATCATTAAGGAAAGCGAGTATACCCCCGAAGAACTCGCTAAGCTGGAAGCAAGGTTAGGCAGGCCGGTGGTTGTTGAGGTAAAGGTCGCGGCCGCGGATAAAAAAGATAAAAAGAAATAAAATTATGTATAAAGTAAACTTTATTTTTTCCAAGAAAGGACTGATGCGTTATATTTC
>CAZQGT010000013.1:7529-29515 GCA_964593005.1 uncultured Planctomycetales bacterium | reverse complement strand
AAACCAATAACTTCAAAAGCTGCTTCTGTAGGTGATATGCCTGTGGGAATCATTTCTCGTAACCTCCTATAACCTCTTGACTTAACATTACTTTCTTGATCAATAAACAAAAAATCCTCAGGCTTATATAGCTTGAGGACATAATAATTCTTTACTTTTTATCGTAAATTCTAAATAACTATCGTACTGATGTTCCAATTCATGTATTGCACCATAAGTTTTGAGCGCACATCAATACTTGTTTGAGCTTCATTCCAAATCAAATCACTCAAATCCCAGCTCAAGGCAACATCCCAGTCAATACTATCCTGCCCGTGGCGCAAAGTATCATCATCATTTTTAGTAGTTGAACCGCTCTCCCAGTGCCATAGATCAGATGAGTTGCGGTCTAAACCAATGCTCAGTTGCGGCAATAATGCTTTTTTAGCCGCCGATTTCCTCCATTGAGATATTTTCTCAGGGCTAACTTCAGCATATTTTATTGCCGCCTGCTGCAGACATCTTATTTCCGGCTCATCCTTAAGATACTCCTGGAGCAAAACCCGGCCTAAAACCCTATTCGAGCCGGCAGGAACAGCTTTAAATATCCCCTGCTCTCCAGCAACATAAATATGGCCTTTATTGTCTAAGTCCAGACAATTTAGTTTCCCGGCAGATAAATCAAAAGATATCTCTATCCAACGTTCATTTTGGTACAAGAAAACTCCTCTTTGAGTAAGGCCTAAAATCATCTGATCAGCCAATAAACAAAACATCTTTACATCACGATTCAACAAACCATACTCAACTAATTTATCCCAGGTTTTCCCTTGGTCCATACTTTTATAAACCCCCTTGGTGCCGGACAAATATACACAATCCGTATTCTTTATTCCTGCCCTGACAAAGTTTACCCTGAAAGGCCGATTATCCTTATCCGCTTCCCCTGCTTCTATATCAATATTGCTATCATCATTATAAGAATAACTGGCGTATACCTTCTCCCAGGCATCTCCGCCGTCAGGAGATTTGAATATCCCGCAATCAGCAGATAAATATATAAGCTTATCCTGCCTGGAGCTAGCATCAATATTAAATACCGTCAGATTATCGAACTCTCCTTTACCCTTATTCCAACTGCGCCCTCCATCCTTGCTTATAAAAAGGCCCGACTTTGTCCCGGTAAAGATAACACCGGGAGTATTTAATACCGCGGTACATTGATTCTCCAGGCTGTTTTTCCCCCGGAAGATCCTTTCCCAGCGAGCTCCCCCATCCTGGCTGCGGTATAAGCCATTATCAGTAGCTGCACAAATAACTTTAAAGTCAAAAGGCGCAAAGGTCAGATCATTTATATTATTAAACTTTCCCCTTATAGACAATACCCTGCGCCAGCTTTTTCCAGCGTCTTCACTCTTTAGCAACCCACCGGCAACTCCCGCAAAAATAACCCGGTTATCATCCGGATTAACTAATAGCGCCTGAACATCGTAATTTCCCCTGCTTATATCTTCCCAGTTAAAATCCTGCGCTGAAAGAACTCCCACAAAGACAATAAACCAAAACACTGTAAAGCTAAGTACTTTCTTATACATTTCACACCTCCTGTCATAACTGACGCAGGAGAAGAGAAAATCTAACAAAAATCTTACACCCGGCCTGATTTGACCGGCCGGTGCGTTGCCACCTCCAACGAAAAAAGGCGCCCTTTTAAAGGACGCCTTTTAATTTAACCTTATTTTCTAGTTAACTATTAATTACCAGAGCCAGGCCCTTACCTTCTCATCAGCAGCCTGCCAGGCATATTCCGGTTTCATCGCCGGCTTAGAATATGAAGCAACCGGAAAAGTAACTGTGTCATAAAGCGCAGTTGCGCCGCGAACAGCGCTGATGATTACTCCGTTTACTACCCCAACGGTTGCCCCAGCTGCAGGATCCTGCTCTTTAGAAACTTTGGCTACCTCAGCAGGAAGCTCCATCCAAAACGTAGCCATATTAATTATCCCCCGTTCAAGCTTATTAACCGGAGAATGAACAAAAGAAATATCATCCCGGTCAATATCCACAGGAGGAGAACTAAAGGTAAACTCACAACTATCATCATCGCTATAACAATATCCGGCCGTCAAGCTTCCAAAGATTAATACGAGTACACCTAGAATCAAGACCACATTTCTCATCAGTTTCCTCCTTTTTTAATCTCTAATCCGCTTAATTGACGAGTTAGTTTCTCTTTAAAAGTTTCAGCTGAATCTATTTTCTCCCCTGATATGCCTGCTTCCATTGCGAAGTCAATAAGCCCACGCAAAATATCATTGTAAGAAAGCTTATGGCCAGTAGTAAATAAAGCGTCCTTGCCCAACTTATCAAGATAATCCATCTCCTGCCGGCCCAACATGGTGATTACTCTATGCGTAACAATCTGCCTCCCATTACTTTGCATATTTAACCACCTCCTTAATTATAAGTATAAAACGTAAAAAATCAAGTAAAATTTTACTATTTTAACGCCGAATCCCAAATAAAGGCATCCCTTCAAAAAGCCGCAATGCCTTAAGAAAATTCATATGTTTTTTATGCTGCTTCTTAGCTCTTGCCAAGGCTTTATGTAAAATTCTCTTCATATCAGACCTCCTTTCCGGATAAGATTTATAAACAAAAAACCCTAAAAGGCATTTTTAGGGTTTTTATCCCTACTTGGCAACCCCGCTTTCCTCATACAAGAGGACCGGAAGCTTTGCGCCCCAGCATTACTGCTAGTTAGCCCTTATCATTAGGTTATGTATAAAGCCAAATTGTCAAAATGTCAAATTACATAAAGAATTTAACATATTTTTAGGCATTTGTCAAGGATAGGAAAATCAGCCTTTATTTAGGACAATTTCTTAATCAAATCCTTAGCCACCTTTTCCCCGGCAAGGAGCATCCCGCCAAATATCGGCCCCATCCGCGGACCGCCAAAAACCGCGTTGGCGCACATACCGCAGGCATATAAACCAGGACAAATCTCCTTTGAATTTTTTACAATTATTTCTTCGCCCACATCTGCCCACATGGATTCTTCTCCCATAGTCTTTCCGGTTTTAGTCTTAAGCCTTATTCCGGATTTTCTTTCAATTATACGCGCGACTTCCGCAGGATGCCCTGTAGCGTCAACAACAACTTTAGCACGCATAGTAATCGGATCAACATGCAGTTTCGCTATTTCAACCGCGCTCCAATTCAATACCAATCCTTTTACTTCTTTATTACGCACCATCACATCTTCAACGCTTATCAGATTAAAGATTCTTAATCCCGCCTTCACCGCTTTGGAACAAATAGTTGAAACTGCTTCAATAGAATCAGCCAAATAATAACCTGTTTCGTAACGCCTGCTTTTAATCCCAAATTCATCAAGAATACCCTTGGCCTTATCTTGGACTACTATTTCATTAAACATTATCCCGCCACCCCACATACCACCGCCAACAGAAAGTTTTCTTTCGAAAAGCACTACTTTTTTTCCGGCCTTAGCCAGATAATAGCCGCAGACCATTCCGGCAGGCCCAGCCCCGACTATAGCAACATCAACATCAAGGGCATCTATTAATTTTTTGTTATATGATTCAATAATCGCCTTGGAAATCTTAATCTCATCTAAATACATAGGCTCTCCTTCCGTTTTTATTCTGCCAATAAATGGTGGTAAAACAAAAAACCCTTACGCCAAATGCATAAGGGTTTTAAAAACTCATCTCCTCCTTCCCTCCGCTGGCATTATCCAGATCAGGTTAGTTTAAGGGTAATCTGCTTATTACGCAGAACTCTCAGGCCGGTTAACCGACCTCCCCATATCTTACTTAATTAATAACACTTTCTGAGTTAATTGTCAAAACAATTTTATTTAAATAGGGGGAGACCTGGATCTCCCCCTATTTGTCATTGCTTTAGCAGCCGCATTTCATGCTGCATTTACCATCAGCACATTTACAGCTACCGTCAACACAGCAAGAACCCTTGCATATGCATTTGCCGTCAGCACAGCACCCTGCCTTTGCGCATGCGCAAGTTTTTTTCAGGCAACAGGAATCCGCCGCCCAAATAAAACTATTAGCGCTAAACATAAACATGATAAGCGCAATTATAAATAAACGCTTGTTCATGGAACACCTCCTTTAATATAAAACTTGTTAAAAAATTAAAAGAGGTTGACTTTCGGAGGGTGAAAAATGTCTTTTGCAGAGAGATAGGCATAATTAAAGCGGGGCCTGGAAACAAAAAAACCTAAACACGCAAGTCCCGGTAAAGTATCATTACTCAATAGATAAACCTGAAAAATAGCCGGATAACCGCAGGAACATTGTTTAGTGTTTTCATGGCATTTTTCTTTACTCTGGCATTGATTACTGCAACAAGAGCAATCCTGGTGAATATTGGCACAAGCGTTCTCAATTATTCCACCAAAGATCAAAACCAAAACCATTAAAATAACTATACCTATAAACATATTCTTCATATAAGCATACCCTATTTAACTGGCCAAAACATTAAACTAAGCAAAGAATTTATCGCCCTTAGCCCAATTTTCACCATCTACTTCATCAATAACCAGATATAGGCTTTCCTTGGGTTTTCCGGCAACTTTTAACAAAGTATCGGAAAATTCCTTAGCGATTTTCTCCTTTTGATCCTTAGTAAGCTTGCCAACTAACTTCAAATTAATATAAGGCATATACCCCTCCTTGCCCACAAGGGCACACCCGCGCAATTCCTTATAAGCGCGGGGTGCTGCGGGCTATTCTTTTGATATTAGAAATATTCCGGTTTGGGCGAACAAGTTAGGTAAAAACGGAATCCGTCTTGTCTGCCCTATGCAAACACTGCGCTCAACATTAATCTTCTTTAAACGACAGTAGTTCTTAAAATCAGATATACTCAAGAAATGCAAATTTGGAGTATCATACCACTGGTAAGGAAGCGCTCCGGTCACCGGGGTCCTTCCGCTGAAAAACATTTGCAACCTTGATTTATAATGCGCAAAGTTGGGGAAACCCACGATTACTTTCTTTCCTACCCGTAAAGCATCAATAAGCACCTTATCTACATGGAGTATCTGCTGCAGGCTTTGATTAAGCACCACATAATCAAAGGACTTATCTTTAAATTCAGTCAAGCCGCTGTCAACATCCCCATGAAAAACATTCAACCCCTTAGCTACGCATTTATAGATTGCCTGCTCATCAATCTCAATACCCTGGACACGGGCATTCTTCTCTTTGATCAAAAGATACAAAAGATCCCCGTTGCCGCAGCCTAAATCCAAAACTGTAGATTTCGGCTTAATCAAATCCAGGATTACCTCATGGTCCAGCTGAATGTCTTTACGCGCCATAATCACCGGTCACCTCATAAGCATAAAATATCTTTTTAAGAAAATGTTTAAGCAGGTGCGTCTCCTCTTCTACCTCTAAAAGGAACGCATCATGCCCGTAAGTTGAGTCGATCTCGCAATAAGTAGTCTCAACCCCGGCAAGCTTACAAGCCTTGACTATTTCTTTTGATTGATATGCGGGGTACAACCAATCGGACTTAAAAGAAATAACCAAAACTTTTACTTTTGTCCCCTGCAGAACTTCGTCAAAACGCACTCCTCCTGAAGCATCAAAGTTATCCATAGCTTTGGTTATATAAAGATAGGAATTTGCGTCAAAACGTTTCACGAAATTATCCCCACGGTAACGCAAATACCCCTCTACCTCAAAATCAGCGGTAAATTTAAAAGTTTCACCAACATCTTTTTTTGCCCGCCCGAACTTTTCCGCCATTGACTTATCGCTCATATATGTAATATGCCCAATCATCCTAGCTACAGCTAAACCTTTAGAGGGAGCCGACCCCTCATAATAGTTGCCGGATTTCCAATGGGCGTCAGCCATAATTGCCTGTCTGCCTACTTCGTTAAAAGCAATCTGCTGCGGTGAATGTTTAATCGTCGTGGCAATCGGCACCGCGCTGCGTAAAGCTTGCGGATAATTAACCAGCCAGGATAAAACTTGCTGCCCGCCCATTGAACCGCCAACCACTGAGAGCAATTTTTCTATTCCCAAATGATCAACCAAGCGTTTCTGCGCATTAACTATATCATTAATAGTAATTAAAGGAAAATCTAACGCATATGGCTTAGATGTTTTTGGATTTATACTTGCCGGACCGGTTGACCCCTTGCACCCTCCCAATATATTAGAACAAATCACAAAATACCTATCCGTATCAAATGCCTTTTGTGGGCCGATGAACTCATCCCACCATCCGGGGTTATCTTCTCCTTCATGCACGCCGGCAGCATGCGCATCACCTGAAAGAGCGTGAGTGATAAGAATCGCATTGGATTTTTCTTTATTCAAAACGCCATAAGTTTCATAAGCCAGGCTAACCGGGCCAAGTTTCTCCCCGCTCTCAAGCTTAAGCGAATCAAAAGTAAAAACCTGAGTCTTAACAATACCCACGCTATTATTTTGTATTATCTTATTTTCTTTGTTCATGTTTTTACCTCTTGAAAAAGCCAAGTAGTCAGATACCGCTCTCCGGTATCAGGAAGAATAACCACAATGGTTTTTCCTTTATTTTCTTTGCGCTTAGCTATTTCCAAAGCCGCCCATAGCGCTGCCCCACCTGAGATACCAACTAGAATCCCTTCAGATTTCGCTAATTGCCTGGCTATGGATCCGGCATCATCGTTAGTTACCCGGATAACCTCATCAATTATATCGCGATTTAAAACCTGTGGGATAAACCCCGCACCTATACCCTGAATCTTATGCGGCCCGGCAGCGCCTCCGGATAAAACCGGAGAAGCGTCAGGCTCAACCGCTATTGCTTTAAAACTTTTCTTCCTTTTCTTAATTACTTCGGAAATACCTGTAATTGTACCACCCGTACCAACTCCCGCAACCAAAAAGTCAATCTTGCCATCTGTGTCAGCCCAAATCTCTTCCGCCGTAGTTTTGCGATGAACTTCCGGATTAGCCGGATTGTTAAATTGCTGCAAGATAATCGCGTTAGGAGTTTCTTTAGCTAAATCCTCAGCTTTCTTAACCGCCCCCTTCATACCTTCAGCTCCGGGAGTCAAAACCAGCTGCGCTCCAAAAATCGCCAAGAGCTGCCTTCTTTCTATACTCATGGTATCAGGCATGGTCAGAATTAATTTATAGCCTTTGGCCGCGGCGACAAATGCCAAAGCCACCCCGGTATTTCCGCTGGTTGGCTCAATAATTGTTGTGTTTTTCTTAAGCACCCCTCTTTTCTCCGCGTCTTCGATCATGGCCACACCAATACGATCTTTAACGCTTGAAAGAGGATTAAATGATTCTAGTTTTGCCAATACCGTTGCCTGTAAACCCTGACTAATACGATTCAACTTTATCAAAGGCGTGTTGCCGACTGTTTTAGTAATATCAGAATATATTTTTCCCATGTTATTCTCCTAGCCCACAAGGGCACACCCGCGCAAATCCATTAAGCGCGGGGTGTTATGCCCTTCCTAAGGCCTGTTCAATATCAGCAATAATATCATCAATGTGCTCAAGGCCTATTGATAAACGGATAAAATCAGCAGTTACACCGGTTGATAATTGTTCTTCGTTAGACAATTGCTGATGCGTAGTAGTTGCCGGATGAATTGCCAGGCTTTTCGCATCTCCGACATTGGCAAGATGAGAAATTAACTCAAGAGAATCAATAAATTTCTTTCCAGCCTCAAGCCCGCCCTTAATCCCAAAACCAATAATTGCTCCTGCGCCCTTAGGCAAATATTTCTTTACCCTCTCTTTTTCCGGGCTATCATCCAAACCAGGATAATTTACCCAGCTTACTTTTGGGTGTTTTTTCAAAAACTTAGCTACAGCCAATGCGTTTTCAGAATGCCTGGGCAACCTTAAATGTAAAGTCTCTAAACCCTGTAAAAACAAAAATGAATTAAACGGAGACAATGCCGGGCCTAAATCCCGCAACAAGCTTACCCTTGCCTTAATTATATATGCAATATTACCTAGCGGTTTAAGTGCTTCAACAAAATTGATGCCATGGTAACTCGGATCCGGGCCAGCGATCAAAGGAAATTTGCCATTTGTCCAATCAAATTTCCCGGAATCAACAATTATCCCGCCTAAGCTTGTCCCGTGGCCGCCGATAAATTTGGTGGCTGAATAAACTACAATATCCACCCCAAAATCAATCGGCCGTAATAAATAAGGCGAAACAGTATTGTCTAATACAAAAGGTATGCCATTTTTATGCGCTATTTTAGATATCCCCTCTAAATCCGCTACATTTAACTTAGGATTACCAATAGACTCAGCATAAACCGCTTTAGTTTTAGGAGTAATTGCTTTTTGCAAAGCATTCAGGTCATTTGACGGTACAAAATTAACCTTTATTCCTAAACGGGAAAAAGTATAATGCAGCAGGTTGTAAGTTCCGCCATACAGATTATCCGCTGCTATGATTTCATCACCCGCCTGGGCAATATTAAGCAAGGCAAGAGTAATTGCTGATTGGCCGCTGGCTACCGCTAAGGCCCCTACTCCCCCATCTAATAAAGCTATCCTCTTTTCAAAAACATCGGTAGTCGGATTCATCAAACGCGTATAGATATTGCCAAACTCCTTTAAACCAAAAAGATTAGCAGCATGCTCAGTATTTTTAAACTGATAGGAAGTAGTCTGGTAAATAGGTACCGCCCGGGAACCCGTAGCAGGATCAGGCTCTTGGCCTCCATGTAAAGCTAAAGTTTCTATTTTCAGTTTACTATCTATTTTGCTCATCTAGCCCCCCCTATTTTTAAATTGAATAAGCAAAAACCTCTTTTTTAGCGCTGACCTGATCGGCTAAATCGCCGAAAGTAACATTATCAATTATACCCGAAGTAGCATTGGCTACCTTCTGCCAAATCCCCCTGAAAAGACAACAACTCAAATCACTGCATTTTGTATAGTTTCTTTCCACACAGGAAATAGGCTCAATCGGGCCTTCAATGTAACGTACAACTTGTCCCAATGTAATCTTCGTAGGATCCTTGGCTAAATGATAACCGCCAACATTACCGCGCCTGCTCTCCACAAAACCGCCTTTTTTCAAATCAAGAAGAACCTGTTCCAAGAATTTTACCGGAGCATCAATACGCTTAGCAATATCATTAATCGTAGATACCTCCAGTTCATGGTGAACAGCCAAATCTAATAATGCCTTCAACGCGTAATCACCTTTATAAGTTATTCTCATTTTAAGCTCCCTGCCTGCCGGTAAGCAAGCTTTAGTCTACTATCTCTATCAACATAGTAGAGTATAACTTAAAAAATATATTTGTCAAGTATTTTCTTTAAATATTATCTAACTCCAACAATTGCGTACGGATCTCCTGATATCTATCGAGGTCAACCGACCTGTAAATCTCCTGGGCTTTGCGCCAATGCTGCCTGGCCATATTCTTTCTCCCCTTCTCCTTGTACAACAGCCCCAAATTATAGTTCACATCTGCCAAGTCTATACGGCTGTCAATTTCCTCGGCCAATCCAAGCGAATTCTTAAAATACTCCTCCGCTTTAACTAAATCGTCCATCTCCATATAAAGCTCACCAATCATATTATAGCCACAGGCAAGGTTTACCCTGTTGTTTTGCTCCCTGTCTATCTCCAGCCCTTTAAAATATAAATTCAGCGCCTTAAGATACTCTTTTTCAAAAAGATATATTTCGCCTAGATTGAAATAGCAATCGCTTAACTCATTTTTTAAGTTTAAGCGCTCAAAAATCCTGCGGCTCTTCTCATAAAAATCTTTAGCCGCGGAAAAATCGTTCTTGTTTACAAAAACCAATCCGACATCAAAATAATCGCAAGCTAAATTCCTGGCATTCTCAAAATTACCCTGGCGCTCCAGGTTAATCGCTATGCTCTTGGTTAAAAGATCCAAGGCCGGCTCAAGTTCGCCCTTGTCTATATACCAAACAGCTAATTTCCTCAGGGCTACCGCTTCATTTGATTTATCATTCATCTTTCGGCTTAATTTTATTGCCTTATCATACAATTCGCGGGATTTTATATACTGGCCATCCAATTGGTAAAACCACCCAAGCTTTATATAAGCCTGGAGAAGATGGCGGCTATTATTCAGGCTTTCGCTTTTAAGCAGATAATCAAAATAATACTTTAAAGCCTTTTCTTTGTTCCCCAGGCGCTGATAAGCATTAGCAATTATAGGATAAACAGCCAAAAAATCATTATCTTTATTAATTAGCCTTTCGCCTAATGTTATAGCTGAGAGGTTATTCCCTTTTCGATATTCTGCCTGGGAATTAAGAAATAGATACAGCTTCCCCGGGTTAAATTTAGGGAGTAAAAATACTAAAAGAAAAACAACGCAGGCTAAAATTATTGCCAGGCTGCTTCTAAGGGCAATCTTTTTATAGAAAATTACTCCTTTATATTTACGTTCCCGGTGCCGCTGCAGCCTAAAAAATACAAAACCAGGATCCCCGTAAAGAAGGTAATTTACCCAATGCAAACTATCCAGTCCGAATTCTTTTATCAATTTTAACTTTGATAAACGCAAAGATTCTCCTACGTTTATTCCGGAAATAAGCTGCGCATAAAATTCGCGGGCAAATACAAGGCTTGGCTTATCTTCAATCTTACGGATTGCGCCAATATAATGCCTTACCCCGGCATAAAGAAACGCGCAGGCCATGCCGTAACTTGACTTCTGGTATTCCAAATCTATTAAACCTGTACCGCTCTGGGCTGAATGGCAGGCGTTAGAGAATATTAATGCCGGAAGACTGCAACTATGCCCCATCTTAAGAATATCTTCAACCTTAAACAACCCGTCGCTCAAAACCCATCCGCTTCTCTGGGGATCTTTGTTATCAAACTCGCAATGGCCGGCAAAATGGATAATATCATAGTCACAAATATTCTTCTTAACATAATTCCTATCTATATGAGTAGATTTAAAATCAACATAAACCCTCCGGGTTTTATGGCTAAACTGGTTCTTTATATTCAACCCCTCAGTATAAGCGGATTTTAAATCGGCGTTAGGGTCGGCCAGAATCAGCATTTTCAGGCTCTCGGTTAAATCACGATACTGAAGTAAAGTAGAATCCCCTTTGCTGCGTACTAACCTGCCCAGGCTGAATTTAAGACAGAGGAAATCTGCCCCATCAAAAATAAGCTCCCAGGGTAAACAAATTAATTCCTCATCCAGGGATAGAGTTAATGCGCAAGGCTGGTTATTCTTAAGTTTTTCTTTAATCGCTCGGCCGAGTAAATGATCCCAAAACAAATGCCCGATTTTTTGCAGGGACTTTAGCTGCTCAGCCCTGGATGGCTGGTCTTTGGCGGGGCGGTTTAAAACAGCGACTAAATCCGTACTCAAACTTGCTAATTCGCCGAAGGATACCAAAACTAAGCTATATTGCCGTAAAGTAGGAGTAATTTTCCCCTGGTTAAACAGGCCCATCTTTAAAGAATTACCCTGTTTAAAAACATCTAAGATTAACGCTTCCGGGTAAGACATAAAGCTAGGCCTTAACTTTAAGGTCAATTATAGCAATTAAATGTGCTCCCTGGGTTATCTCGACCCTGTAATCACCTGGCAGAACTCTTTCAAAAACACTGCTTCCCGCATCTGAAACATAAGACTCCAGCTCAACCCCATCTTTAATAAGAGTTAATCGGAGATTTTTATTAATTTCTTTCCCCCGTTTATCTTTAATATTAACCACAAGGTTAAAAACCTTATTGCTTTTGCTCTCAATCTTTGCCAAAATTCTAATCCCTTGCAAATCTTTTAATATAGTCACTTCCTCTTTAAATTCATTTATATGGCGGCTGCGCAAAACAGGCGCGGGGATAAGCTCCTGGCCCACAAGCACATCTCCATCTGTCTGAATTATTTCCCAAGCCTTATCCTTCAACTTAAGAAGAATCTCAAATATATTATCCTTGATATCGCTGCCGATCATTTTTCTGATTTTTTCCAACAAACTAAAAGGAATATCCCTGCTTAAGTGCGGCTCAATCTTAAGCTGGATGCATAAATATTCCGTGCATTTTTCACATTTAAGCAAATGGGCTTGTATTAAATCCTTATCTGCCTGGGAAAGTTTATCTTCAAGAAAACAGACCAAGACCTCCTCATTAGGATGTTCCCTGCCGGAAAAATCCCCGGAATTTTCCTTCCACTCTTGATAAATAACCCTGGCTATCTTCTCAAAATTATTAAACATATACCCTCTCCTGGCTCAATAGACGTATCATTTCAGAAAATCTAACATAAATCCTTTCCGCTTAAAACAATTCTGCAGCTTTTGGAATATTCTGCTCTTACGCATATCGACAGCCCCGCGGTTGATTTTAAGATACTCCCTGATTTGCTCCAGGCTTAAACCCTGGCTCAAGAAAAGCTCCATAAAATATCGCTCATCAGCCTCAAGCAAACCAACGCAATCCTGCAAAGTATTGCGTTTATCCTGATTACTTAAGAATTCAAGCGCATCACCGGAAAGATCTTTAAGTATGTCCTTCAGGCTAAAACCCGGCTCAATCTCGGAGTCTATTGAAACCATAGGCTTAAACTTGCGGAGATAATCAATAGTAAAGTTAATCGTAACCTGCCTGAGCCAGCTGGCCAAAGAACAGCCATTCCTAGCCTGATAGGTAGCCAACTTTTTATAGTTATCCTTAATTAATGAATAGAAAATTTCCTGAAAAATATCTTCCACTTGTTCAACAGGAAGATTGCGGCCTTTTACCGATAAAACGCTATAGATATAGTTATAAATCAGGCGGGAATAACGTGAGAGGAATTCATTCCAGGATTGCTTGTCCCCTTTGATACAAGCTTGGACAAACCTTAAGTCGTCCATAGCCATAATTATATCACTAAAATATCTTTGTCAAATAGAATTAACGCGGTGGTCCATAAAATGCAAAAAATAGGGGTGGCCCCGGACGGGGACACCCCTAAGATTAAACTAAAACTCTTTGATTATAACCTATTTTAAAAAGGTGTTTTTAATGATAAACGAAGCAAATACAATAGAGACCATAGACATAAGCTTAATCAATATGTTTAAGCTCGGACCAGAGGTATCTTTGAACGGGTCGCCTACGGTATCTCCAACTACTGTAGCTTTATGAGCAGCAGACCCCTTGCCTCCGTGATGCCCTTCTTCTACGAATTTCTTGGCATTATCCCAAGCGCCTCCGGAGTTAGCCATCATAACCGCTAACACAAAACCTGTGGCAGTCGCGCCAACAAGCAGGCCGGCAACCGCATTAACGCCTATTAACAGCCCTACAACTATAGGAGCAGCTATTGCCAAAAGAGACGGAAGAATCATCTCCTTTTGAGCCGCCGCAGTTGCAATACTTACGCAGCGCGCGTAATCAGGTTTAGCCCTGCCTTCCATAAGGCCGACTATCTCCTTAAACTGCCTGCGTACTTCAACTACAATCTTACCTGCTGCCCTGCCTACCGCGCGCATAGTCATGGAACAAAATAAGAACGGCAGCATCCCGCCTAAGAATAAACCCACCAAAACCGCGGGATTCATCATATCAGCATTAATATCCTTGCCAAAAAGCATAACCTGATCCTTGTATGCCGCTATTAAAGCCAATGCGGTCAAAGCAGCTGAGCCGATAGCAAAACCTTTACCAGTAGCCGCGGTAGTATTACCTAGAGAATCCAAAGCATCAGTTCTCTTTCTTACCTCGGGAGGTAGTTTTGACATCTCGGCATTACCGCCGGCATTATCAGCAACCGGCCCATATGCATCAGTAGCCAAGGTAATCCCTAGTGTTGAAAGCATACCAACGGCAGATATAGCAATACCGTATAAACCGGCATTAAAATTCGCTGCTCCGCCTGAAACAAAGAAACTGATTAGGATAGCAATACAAACAATAATTACCGGAATCGCTGTAGACATCATACCTACGGCAATACCGCTGATAATTACAGTTGCCGGCCCGGTTAAAGAGGCATCAGCAATAGAGCGGGTCGGTTTAAAACCGCTGGATGTATAATATTCAGTACATAAACCAATCAATACACCGGCGATTAAACCCGCTAAAACCGCCCAGTAAACACCAATATGCTCAATGCCTAACGTAGACCTTACTAAAAAGTATGAAATTACCGCGACTATAAATGAGCTGGTAAATACTCCTTTACGTAAAGCAGCTAAAAGGACTTTTTGATCTGCCTGTTCGCCGCTTTTGACAAAGAATGTACCGATGATTGAAGCGATAACACCTACTGCTGCCATAACCATAGGTACGGTCACTCCGGCAACCCCAAGGCCGGCTGCAACGCCTAAAGCAGCGGTAGCAACAATTGAACCGACATATGATTCATAGAGATCAGCCCCCATACCCGCTACATCTCCAACATTATCACCGACATTGTCAGCGATAACTGCCGGGTTGCGCGGATCATCTTCGGGAATCCCGGCTTCAACCTTGCCTACTAAATCAGCGCCAACATCAGCTGCCTTAGTAAAAATACCTCCGCCTACCCTGGCAAAAAGAGCCATAGAACTGGCACCCATGCCAAAACAAAGCATAGTAGAAGTAATCGCCGCGATTTTATCCGTACCTAAGGGAATCGGATGGCAGGAATAATACCAATTCAGAAAATAATACCAGACACTTAAATCTAACAGTCCTAAACCAACTACTGTAAGCCCCATAACCGCGCCACTGGAGAAAGCTACGCGCAAGCCTGAATTTAAGCTCTTGGAAGCTGCCTGGGCAGTACGGTTAGATGCTTGGGTAGCAATGGTCATGCCTATGAAACCGGACAAACCTGAAAAGAACCCGCCGGTCAAGAAAGCAAAAGGCACAAACATAACCAGGTAATTATTCATGGCCATAGCCAGAAGAATAAAGAATACCACTACAAAAAACATAGAAACGCCAAGATATTGCCTTTTTAAATAAGCCTGGGCCCCTACCCGGACTGCCTGGGCAATTTCTTTCATTTTATCCGTACCCTCATCCATTCTCATAATGCTTAAGGCAAGGTAAAATGCAAATCCTAAAGCTAAAATTGAACCAACCGGCGCTAATAACAAAAGGTCAAAACCCATTTTTACTACGCTCCTGTCAGAAACATTCTCTATTTTTCATTATTTTTACAACTATCAAAAATTAGGAAATATGTTAACATAATTGTGTTGCTTGTCAATAGTATTTAGCTTAATTAAGGGCTTTTTTATCCTCAATGACCTTACCCTCTACATCAACCACCTTATCGCGGGAATTTTCTCCGCCAGTATAAGAATCAAACCCTGAGGAATTTAAATGTTTACGTATTTTATGCATAAACAGATACATCTTAACGATAAATAAAAGCACAAGCGCTGCCTCAATACCCAACCAAAGCTGGTCCGAATTAAAAATTGCCCTGCCAAATAAAAGATTAAGGATAATCAACAGCGGCAATAAGCAACCGGATTGCCCGCCCCAGATAACTTGCGGCATTAAAATTCCTCCCAATGCAAAATATCTTGAAGCTGGCGCTTATTTATAAGATTGGGGGAATCATTTTCCCGGGAGTACCCCAAAGCGATTAAACTGATTAATTTCATATCTGACGGGGCATTAAGCAGAGTACTTACCTGCTGGCAATACGCCTTCTTGTCCCCGGCAACCCAGCAAGAGCCGATGCCTGAAGCTTCAGCCGCTAAGAGAATATTGCAAGTAGCGGCGCAACCATCTTCAAGGTAATATTTCGTATCGGAACAGAAAACCGCAACACAGGCAGCTGCCAGGGAGATAAATTTTCCATTATCGGCTAATTTGGCCAGCTCTGATAACTTAAGTTTATCTGTTACCGCCACGAACTCCCAGGGCTGAACATTCCTTGCTGTAGGCGCAAACCTGGCGCAATCAACAATCTTCTCCAGGACCTCTTTAGCAATACCCTTATCTTGAAACAACCTTATACTGCGCCTGGCGCGCAACAATTCAAAATTATCCATTTTTCTCCAGTATTATTAAATTTAATTTAGCTTTTTGCGGAGTTCTTCAGGAATGGCCTGCGGCTTCAAGTGTTTATCTACGCAAACAAGGATGGTCTTGCCCCTGACAATAAGCTGATTATTTTGATTATAGATTTCATGCAAAAATTCAATACGCACCCCGGTAAGCGCACCTACCTGAGTCCGAATATCCAGATCATCGCCATATACAGCTGGAAACTTATAATCCACCTCCTGGCGGGCAACCACAAACATAACCCCGGAATCAGCCAATTGCTTTATTGAATCGCCCTTTTCCGAAAAAAACTCTGTACGCGCCTCTTCAAAGAAGTTAAGGTAATTAGCGTAATAAACTACCCCTCCGCAATCAGTATGATGATAATAAATATGTGTTTTCATATTAATCTAAATATAGCGCTAAATCAGATATTGTCAATATATTCGCCAACAAAACTATCTCCAAGGATATTTCTTAACTTAACCCTTATCAGCGCGTTCTTTAATCCGGGCTTAAACTTTAATCTTACTTTAAGGTAATTATCAGTTAATCCTTCGAGATAACCGGGATTATCTTTACAAATACCTTCTATCAGGACTAAGGCCTTCTTTCCGCTAAAACCCCGCATAAATCTATCCCTGCATTCAGCGGATATTCTTTCCAACTTAGCACAGCGCTGATTAACCGTTTTAGAGTCCACTAATCTTCCGAATTTTGCAGCCTTAGTTCCGGGCCGCATAGAATATGGGAATATATGCGTCTTCAAAGGAAATATCTTATTAACCAAATTAACCGTATTATTAAAATTCTCATCTGTCTCTCCGGGAAAACCGACTAAGCAATCCGTAGTAATAGAAACCCCGGGAATATCGCGCTTAATCCGGGAAATTAAATTATGATATTTCTGGCTTGTATATTTACGGTTCATCCGCTTTAAAATACTGTCATCGCCACTCTGAATAGGAATATGCAGGTGGCGGCAAAGCTTTTTACTTGCGGACATATGTTTAATCAGGCCGCAAGAAACATCCCCTGCTTCAATTGAACTCAATCTTATGCGCAATAACCCATTTATGCCTTCCAGCGCTTTAATAACATCAATAAGGTTTCCCCCGGAAGATAAATCTTCCCCATATGCGCCCAAACAAATTCCCGTAAGCACAATCTCTTTGAAACCTCCGGCAACAATGGCCCTGGCTTCTTTAATAATTTCGCTAATTCCCTTACTATGTTTTTTCCCTCTGACCAAAGCTACTTTACAGTATGTGCAGAAATTATCGCAACCATCCTGGATCTTTAAGAAAGCGCGCGTATGCTGGCTAAAACCACTAACCCCTTCAGGAAAAAAAGCTTTTTTCACGATCAAGCTTACCCCTTTAATATCCGCGAGATCCTTCCAGTTTCTTTCTGCTAAACAACCGGTTACGATTATAGTAGCTTTTGGATTAGCCTTAATGCACCTGCGGATAATATTACGGGATTTTTGATCAGCTCCGGCAGTAACAGTACAAGTATTTACCAGGAAATAATCTGCTTTGGTTTTACCATCTGCTTCCTCGTATCCTTTACCAAGAAACCTTTCTCTGATACTTTGCGTATCATACTGGTTAGCCTTACAACCGAGGGTGAAAAACTTAATATATTTCATTTAATTTAATAAAACTGGCAATGGCTATAGCGGCAGTATCTACCCTCAGGACGCGTTCACCGAGAGTAACCGGTAAAAAACCGCTTTTTTTTGCTGAAGAAACTTCGTCGAGGGTAAAGTCTCCTTCCGGCCCGATTAAAACAATAACCTTAGCGGATTTTTTATAATCCCGGGAAAAGATCTCTTTAATGCTCATACGATTGCCTTCCAGGGTAGGTATTAATTTTATCTCAAAATCTTCCGTAGCCGATAAAACATCTCTTAAACTGCTTACCGGTTTAATCTGCGTAAGCCTGCACCCCTGGCTTTGCTTGGCAGCACTTAAAGCAATTTTCTCCCAGCGCTGAAAACGGTCTATTTTCTTTTGTTTATCCAATTTAACAATCACCCTTTCTGTCTCAAGCGGAATTATGCATTCTACCCCCAGCTGGGTAAGCTTATCCACAATATCATCCATCTTGACCTTTTTAGGGATAGCGCAGGCAACTGTCAAACTTAGATTTGAATTTTTAGGAAAACGCCTTTCTTTCACCTCAAGCCTTGCCTGGATAGAATTAATCTCAATTACCATAGTTATGCATTCATTGCCCGAATTATCAAAAACTGCCACCTTCTCAAGAGGCTTAATCCTAAGCACATCCCTTAAGTGGTGCAATTGCCCGGGATCGTTTAAAATAATAAATTTATCTTTTTCTTCAATTTTATCCACGAAAAACCTGTTCATTTATCCATTTCCTTCTCGGAAAATACTTCGGCATTAAATATATACAATTCAGTATTTTTATCCTTCCAGGCATCCTGAGGTAATCCGGCTTTATGGGCACAAAGATTATTCAAAAACTCCTCTTTGCTCCAGCCGGTTTCCGTAGCCACCTGAGGCAGGAAAACACCGCTCTGGTAACCTTTACGCACTAAAACCCCATGCTTGCCAATTTCTATTTTATCCGCAGAATCCACCCTTTTTAAGGGAGATAAAACAGAAATCTCTATTTCTATATCTTTAAGTTCTGATAAAGTAAGTGGGTTAAACCTGGGGTCATCAACTGCCGCCTCAACCGCCATATCCCTGATAGTTAAATAGAGGCTCTGGTTGCCGGATAAATTGCCGATACAACCCCTTAAATCCCCGTGTTTGTTCAGGGTTACAAAGGCCCCCATCTCCTGCTTTAATACCGGATCGGTTTCGCTAAGCTCAGTTTTCTTGCTAGACTGAAGATAGGTATCTATTGAAACACGGGCAATCTCAAGAAGTTTTTTTCTTTGCTGACTATTTAACATACGGCCTCCTTCCGGGTTATAAAGGACAACACTGGCGTAACCTACGGTCCATTTGCCATCGGAGGTTTCGCCAGTTACCGCCGCTGAATTAGTATGATTCAATACTTCCGCTTTATTATAACCGGTTTCTTTTGCTATCTTCAAAGCGATCACCGTGGCAAAACCGCCGCAGGCCTGGGCTTTTGCATCCCGCAAAGAATAATACAGCTCTTCATAATCAAAATTTTTAATTAATTCCAGGGTACTCAAATCCGCCTGCTCGGCTTCTTTTAGGTCATAACCGTGATATAAATCCGACGATACCACCAAGAGAACATCTTTGCGTCCATTAATAGCTTCTTTAATTAAGGTAGAGATTTTTTTACAGCTTGCCAGCGAACAATCCCCTATAACCAGCGGGACGATTTTAAAATCGCCAAGCACGCTCTGCAAGAAAGGCAGCTGAACCTCAATTGAATGCTCTGCGCTGAAAGCTGATTCGTCAATGAAGATATCCGGCCCGCCATTAATAAGTTTAGCGTTAAATTCTTCATCTATTTTTAACAAACCCAGGCTGGTCTCAAATGACCCTTTAGGATAAATAGCCGCTCCGTTAAAAGGCTTATGATGGCTAGTCCCCAGAATAACCACAGTACGATAAGGTTTATTTTTAATAAGTTTATAGCCGTATGCTGCTGTCCGGCCGGAATACCCATAACCGGCGTGAGGACTAATAAGAACAAGTATCTCCCCGGGCAAAGGGTTAACAGTTGTTTTCTCAATTATTTCATCAAGCATCTCTGATAATTCTTCTTTGCCAGCTGGATAAAATTGGCCGTCAAATTCGGGCTGTTTTACGGAAGCAAAACAATTTGAAAAACAAGATAGTAATAAGATTAATAATGCGGAAGTTATTTTAAATTTCATTAGGTTAGAGTAGTGCCACCAGAAATTTACTTGTCGTAAATTCTTGGTGGAGCTGGGGAGAATCGAACTCCCGACCCCCTCGTTGCGAACGAGATGCTCTCCCAACTGAGCTACAGCCCCGATTTAAGATAAATTATCTATTTTTACTATTTTCCAGTTGTAGCGAATAGGATTATTTTATCCAATCCATGCCTGAGGATTGATTCTTGCAAATTTCTTCGGCTTCTCTTCTGGTAGCAGCAAAAACCTTAAGGCTAAATTGATCCTCTTTGATATCCAACATCTCCTCTAAATCTTTCGGGCCGACAATCCTTACCTGTACGTAACTGCCTTTTATTAAAGCATCCATTAATTGCTTGCTCGGATTCCAATTAGTAAATTTCATTGTCTTGCTGAAACCGTTACCCCCTATGTCCCAGACAGGAAGCTTAACCTTAAAATCCCGCCCATCAACTCTCAGTAAAATCATAACATCCTGGCCTTCAAAATTCCTGACCCTCTCATCAGAAAAACTGAAAGTCAACCAAAGGGTATCCATTCTACAGTCCCCTTCTTTGATAAAACCAAATTCATTCCCCCAAGCAGCCGTACCATGAGAGAAATAAAATGTTTTATCCCCCCGCCTTTCTACTTCCCAGCCCGCGTCAGCCGGCCCGCTTTCCTGGGCAAAGAGAATAGCGCTAAACCCGATTAAGAATAGCAAGGCGGAAATAATTAAAAACTGTTTTTTATTCATCTTTTTAATGGGCAGAAGCACTGGGGCTGACCAGGCGGGTTTTCATAGCGATTTGAGGATTATCTGCGCTGGCAGCACTGGCAGGATTATACCTGCCTACCAAACCTATGTCTACTGCTGTCCCCTGGTCGGTAATGCTTACATAAAAACCCTTATCAGGAAACTCCGGCATTACGCTGCCTTCAAAAGCTCCGACGATTTTATTGGTTAAAACTTCAGTAGTAGCACCCTGGAGAGTCTTTAACTCATGGCCATCCAGGTAGAAATTTACCCATGTATCATCGCTTAAGTTACCGGGAGTTTTTGGGTCATTTAAGTCTACGCGCACCCGAAAACCATCGGATGATGATATGGTAACCAATGTAATTGGCGGGTTATTCACATCTCCGGTACTCTGCTGGACATACTTACTCATATATTCAATAGAATAGGATATATCAACCTGGAGCTTAGAGCGCCGATCAGAGCTAACAACATGATGCCTGCTGAAAATCTCAATACTGAAAAAACCCAGCACAACCAGCGACATCAAAATCATACATACAATTAACTCAATAAGATTTACTCCATTTTTCTTATTAGGCATAATTTTAAGGAGAAAATTCAGTCCAGTTAACATGTACTTTTACCCTGCGCAAATTCGTCCCGGACACAGCATCAACATCATATTGCGCCGTATAATCAATATTATTTACTTTTCTTTGGCTCCCCACTGACGGACAGGCCGGGTTCTGCCCAATGCCGCTTGAATCACAATAAGTGGTACCCTCGGTTAAGGCATTACCGGTATCATTCCAGGTATCCTGACGTACAGATAACTGCAAAGGGTCCAGGAAAAGTTTACCCATTTCACTACCAGTCATACGTTCACGTGAATGGAAAATATGGCGTTTGCCGGCAACAAAAACTCCAACCATCCCTGCCATTACCAGGGAGAATATAACCGTAGCGACAATTACTTCAAATAAAGTTGTTGAACGATTCTTAAGGATTACGGGGGGCATTCGGAACCAGTACACGAAGGAGTACTGCCGGTAAAAGTTAATGTCCAAACCCGGCTGCTGCTGGGCAAACGCCCGGCAGTTGCCTGCTCGCTATCTCCATCTACCGTATAAGTCCAGGATAACGCGCCAGTAGGCAGATTAACTTTTAAATCCTGGTTTATATCATTAATTGCGCTGGTTGATCCGGAGTAAGGATAATAAAAACCTGACTCCATTCTATAAATCTTTTCCGCTGCCTGGATAAGCGAAAGATTCGCCTTAGCCTCTTTATCTAATACCCTTTCCTTGCTGACTCCAAATCCGGGTAATGCCAAAGCAGCCAGGATACCTATAATGATAACTACAACCAGAAGCTCGATTAAAGTAAAGCCTTTTTTCAAGCCGCCTCCCTTAATAACCCGCGTCTCCT
>CAZQGT010000013.1:0-7429 GCA_964593005.1 uncultured Planctomycetales bacterium | reverse complement strand
GATAACAACGATAAGTTCGATTAAAGTAAAGCCCCTTTTCATTTGTTTCCTCCTTATTTATAAGTATTTATTTTAGACCCGCTTCTAAATAATGTCAATAACTATCCTCCGATCTTCGAAATTTCAAAGATCGGTAAAAATATACCGGTAATCATAATACCGATAACCCCGCCGATAAAAACCAAAACAAACGGCTCAAACATAGAAACAAAACGGGTAAGGAAAACCCCGCAGTAATCCTGGTAAAAGTTGTTGATCTTTTTAAACATCTGAGGAAGTTCCCCGATCTCTTCGCCGATACTAACCATCTGTATAAACATCGGGTCAAAAAAAGCGCTCTTCTCTAAAGGCTCGCGCAGAGATTTTCCTTCGCGGACATCATCCTTAATTTTACGGATAATATCCGCCATAACCAGATTTCCCACGCTGCGCTCGGATATTTCCAGGGAATACAGAATAGGCACCCCTGACTCCAGGAGCGTGGACATTTCCGAGGAAAATCTTTCCACGTTTAAAGCCATAAAGAACTCTCCGAAGACAGGCATCTTGAACTTAAAGTTTTCAAAATTTCTCCTGCCGGCCTTAGTCTTAATATAATTCTTAAAAGCAAAAATCAGGCCTCCGCTAACTAAAAATATGGCAATCATATTAAACCTTAAGAAATCGCTCACCTTTAATAATATCTGGGTAAGCAAAGGGAGTGTAATGTTAAACCCTTTAAAAATCTCCGCGAATGTCGGGACAATCTTAACCGCCATTAAGAATAAGGCCCCTAAGCCGGCGGCCAAAAGGATACCCGGATAAATCAATGCAGAAATAATCTTGCCCCTGAATTCCGCGTCTCTTTCCAGATACGTAGCAAGCCGGCTTAATACTACAGCCAGGTTGCCGCTGGCCTCGCCGCTTTCAACCAGGTTTACCCAGAGGTCTGAAAATACCTTGGGGTGCTTAACCATAGCTTCATGGAAACTTAAACCCGCTTCCATATTCTTCTGTAAATCTACTACCACAGCATAAAGTTTTTTACTAACTACCTGCTTTGAAATTATATCCAGGCTTTTAAGGATAGTGACCCCCGCGCCGAGTAAAGTTGATAACTGACGGCAAAGAAGAGTGAGATCTTCGCCGGTTACCCGATCGCGCTTTAATTTAGTTTTAGGTTTAAGGACTACTTTGGCCGCGCCGCTGTTAAAATTATCGGCACTTTCGGGGATAACGCTGATCACGATTAAACCCCGAGCCTGAATCTTGCTTACTACTTCTTCCTGGTTTAAACCTTCTTCTATTCCGGTCTCTTTTGAGCCAAGGCTATTTCTGGCTATATAATAAAACTTCATCATTATTCTACTCCCAGAGTAACAGAGAAAACTTCCTCTAAAGAAGTTATACCTGCTTCTACCTTTTTAAGCCCTGACTCATAAAGAGTCTGCATCCCCGCGGCCCTGGCAACCTCTCTTATTTTTTGGTATGGAGCCCTTTGGTTAATTAAATCCTGGATTTCTAAAGTACAGGGCATTACCTCGCAGATATTCGTCCTGCCTTTATAACCTGTATTATTGCATTTAGAACAACCTTTATGGCGGTAGATTAATTCTCCTTTTATATTTGTCCCTTTTAATTGCTCTGCAGTAGGCTCATACGCTTCCTTGCATTCTGGGCACAACTTCCTGATCAACCTTTGAGCAATAACAACAAGCAGCGAAGGGGCAAGCATATACGGCTCAACGCCGATATCCATAAGGCGGTTGGCCGCCGAAGGAGCATCATTAGTATGTAAAGTAGAAAGAACCAAATGCCCGGTTAAGGCGGAACGAATGCATATCTGGGCCGTCTCAAGGTCTCTCACCTCTCCTACCATCATAATATCAGGGTCCTGGCGAAGAAAACTACGTAATGCAGCGGCAAATGTAAGCCCGACTTCCGGCTTAATTTGAACCTGGTTAATCCCGTCCATTTTATATTCTACCGGATCTTCAACTGTAACGATATTTTTAGTCGGGTTCTTAATCTCGCTTAAAATGGCATAAAGAGTGGTAGATTTTCCGCTTCCCGTAGGTCCGGTAACAAAAACCAATCCATAAGGTTGATTAATCGCTTTACGCACATGCTCCAGCTGCCTGGAGTCAAAACCGGCAGAATTTAAATCCAAAACCCTGCTCCCGCGGTCAAGAATTCTCATTACCGCTTTTTCGCCATAGATAGTCGGAATAATAGAGACGCGGATATCAATAGGCCGGTCATTAATACGCACTAAAATTGCCCCATCCTGTGGAAGGCGTTTCTCCGCAATATCCATTTTTGCCAATATCTTTACGCGCGAAACAATCGGTAAGTGTAAATGTTTTGCCGGAGGAGGAATCTCACAAAGCCTTCCGTCTATACGGTACCTCAGGGAAGTTTTGTCTTTAAAAGGCTCGATATGTATGTCTGAAGCCCCTTCTTCAATCGCCTGGCGGATAATCAAATCCACTATTTTCACAACCGGAGCCTCTTCAGCCCTGGCAATTAATTTATCCAGGCTTAATTCCTGGCCCAGATCATCGGAAGATTCCTGTATTGTGGCATTAATATTATAGCTGGATTCAACCGCGTCGCGCAACATGGCTGATTTACCATAAAATTCTTCAATTGCTTTCTTTATATCAGCGCGAGTGGCGATAACCGGGTTAATTTCGCAGCCCGTAAGCTTCTTCAAATTGTCTATAAGGATAAAATCCAGCGGGTCAAACATCGCCACCGTAAGCGACCTGAGCGTGCGCGATAACGGCAATACAAAATTCTTAAGAGCAAACTCCTGTAAAATCAGATGTTCAAGGCCTTGCCCGGCTACAGGCTTAAGCATACCAGTGCCAAGGGTAAAAAAAGGAACATTCAGCTGCTTGCCAAGCACGGATACAATCTGGTCCTCTTTTACCATATCCAGCTTAATCAATATTTCACCCAGCCTGCCGGACTCCTGCCTTTGAACACTAATGGCCTTCTCCAGCTGGTTAGGTGTAATTAAGCCTTCTCTTATAAGAAGCTCACCCAGTCTTAAATATTTATTGCTTTCCATACTTATCGTTTTTTATCGAAATTATTCAAACTAGAGTTAATCAAATAATCGCGGTTAACGTGAGTAACCGCACTCTGCTCACGAATAGGCAGGCTGAACCTTTGCATCTGTTCTAATCTTACCTGGTTATCCTTGACTATGCGGGGAGTAATAAACACCAAAAGCTCCCTCTCCCTGTCTTTATCTTTATTTTTATGCCTAAACAAAAGTCCAAACAAAGGAATATCCCCTAAGACAGGAAGCTTGGTTATTGTTTCAGACCTATCATGGCGAATCAGCCCTCCGATAACCACAGTCTCTCCGTCCTTGATCCTGACTATTGATTTGGTAGAACGTTCTTCGGGATCCTTATACGAAGAGTTAAAAGTGCTGGTAGTTGCATCCTTTACTGAAGGATATATATACATAGTAATTTCTCCGTTGTCGGAGTTGATCTGCGGAGTTACTCTAAGGGAAACGCCAGTCTCAGTTCTTTCTGCGCTGGTAGTTGTTGACGAAGCCGTGCCCTGGCCTTCGGTATCGGTAATTTCACCAATCGCCTCTTGCGTAGTAATTTTAATCTCCGCGGTTTCATTATTTAAAGTCATAATTCTTGGCCTGGCTAATACTTTGGTATCAGCTTGTGTTTTCAAGAAATCAACCTGAACCTGATAAGGATTACCGTTAACCGTGCCATCGTCATCAACTGACCCGGGATTTATATTTAAAGTCCCCTTGGCTGCATCAAAAACCTTACTCCAACTGCCAAAAGGAAATCCAGTGCTCGCGGAAGCGCCAAAAAGAAACGCGGTAAAAGGAGACTGGCTAAACTTCGCGCCCAGTTTATCTATTGAATTCTTGCTTACATCAAGCATTTCAACCTCTAACATAATCTGGGGAATTTCAATATCCAGAGAGGTTATTACTTGTGCGATTACTTTCATACGCGCAGGCGTATCTGTAACAATCAGGCTATTTGTGCGGAAATCCTCTACTAACGAACCATTGCCGGAAAGTAATTTTTTTACAGAATATGTAATACCGGACTCTTCCTCCGATTTCCATTTACCGCTGGAGCTACCGCTGCCTGAATCTTCTGAAATTTTATTGGATGAGGCTTCTGATTTTAAAGAAGATGAAGAAACTGTGGCGTGTTTTAAATAAAATACCTTAGTGATAGTTTCAATCTCCATTTTTCCCCAGTCCTTTACCACAAAGATATTTGCCTTGGGGTCCATTTCATAAGAGAGGTTATTAGCGCTAAATATTTTATCCATCGCCTGGCTTAGGGGGACTTTATCAAGATATAAAGTCAACTTCCTGTCAGCTACCGCCTCGGAGGCAATGAAATTCATCCCTGACTGCATAGAGAGCATCTTCAGGACATCTTTTATGCTGACATCCTGAAAATCAATGGAAATTATTGGTTCCACTCCAGGCCCGGAATCCAGCGTTTGCGCATTCAAACGGGGGACAAACAATACGCAGAGTATTGAGAAAACAAAAACAATGATTAAGAAAGTCTTTTTCATTTTTCCTCCTTATCCCCTTTTTCTAAAGCCGGGGCGTTGCCTGGGGTAGGCAAATTTGCTGTCCTTCCGGCAAAGCTTAAAGTAATTCCTTTTTTTTCTATATTTATTATCTTAACTCCTTCTATTGAATCTCCTATGCTGAGTACCTTATTATTGATGATTGCCTGGGGAAAGTTGCCTCCCCAGATTACCCCCTGCACCTTAAATTTATCCAAACTGGGCATAGGAACCGCCACCTCAGCTTCTTCCAGAGGAGCTTCAAAGCTTTGCATCTCTTTTTCTTTCTTTTCTTTTTCAGCGGCAAGATTGAATAAGTCGCCGAAAGGATCGCGTAAATCCCCTGAGCTATATTCAATTACAGGCCGGGATATTATACTATCCCCGTTTTGGCCAAGCCCAATATAGGGAAAATTAATAAACAGGATTAAGATGAAAATAATTTTTATTAATCTGGCTTTTCTTTTCATATTTATAAGCAAGTTACCGTACTTATCTTTAAGTTGATATCCAGGTCCCTACCGGATTTTTGATCAGACTGATTGGTAATAGTAGTAATATTGACGTCCTCAACAAGAAACAGGTCCTTGTAATTCTCAACCTTGCTGATAAAACTGCCCAACGCATGGTAATCAGGAACCCTGACTACAATCAAAAAAGAAGTCTTTATATAGTCCGCCTGCTGCTGCTCAGCCCCGGGTTTAACCGAAATAACCTTAGCCCTGGTATCCTTTGCGATATCAGTCATTGCGTCAATTACCGAACCCAGGTCCTTTCTGGTAAAAGTCTGTTTGTAAGTATTAATTCTTTTCTCTACACGGTTTAAACTTTCTATAACCTCGCTCTTCCTTCTCTCCTCTTCTTTGCTTTCTTCAAGAGAAACGAGCTGTTGATTCTGCATACTGTATAAATACAGGGCAATAAATACTGCCAGGATTATAACTCCAGCATTTATAACTTTATTTTTATTCTTGCTGAAGAAGTCTGTCGCGATCATTTTTCTTTTTCTCCGGAAAGTTTCTGCAAATAATACTGAAGAACGCCACGCTCTTATCCATCACAGGCTTACGATCAACAGAGGTAATGGTTATTTCCTTAAAATTATTGGAAAAAAACTGGTTGCTTTTCAGGTTAGACAAGAAAGTGCTCACCGCCTCAAACTCCTTGTCGCTATCGCCTAAATAAGCCTCTCCTTCAATAACAACTTCAGGTCTGCCATCTTCTTTTCGCGTAGAGGTAAATTTAGTAAGCCAGATCCCTTCTGGCAAAGCACGCGGAATAATATCCAGGAAATAAGTAGCATAAAGCTGATTCTTAATCAAGCTATCCAAATTTCCCAGCTTTTTCTTCAGGTTTTTATCCCTGGCTGCCAGCGTCGCAGAATCCTCGTTTTCAGAAGCAGAGGAAACCTTAGGCCGGTTAGCCCTTATTGAATTCAGCTCTTCACGCACCGGCTGCATCCTGTATATGCCATAGCCAAAAGTTGCCGCACAGATCAAAATCCCCAGGAAGAGAATTTTAAAATCAACCTTTACCCCCTCCAGAAAAGAAAATACATCTTCTTTGCCTTTAGCGACATCCGCCGCCTTCTGGCGGGTGCTAAAAAGGTTAATCTTAACCTTTAAGGGTAAATCTTTAACAAGCACCGTGCCAAAGCTCTTGGCTAAGATCGACGAATAATTTATTCCTTTGCCTAAAACTTTACTGGTATCAATAAATTTAGCCGGAATGCCTAAACTGGAGAAGAAATTTTTAAGGTCCTCGCGCATCTCCTGGCCGGAAAGCACGTAAAGAGTTTTGATCCTCTTATCCGGAAATTTGCGCCGGTAATAATCCTGGGAAACACGTATTTCACTCTTCAATTTATCACATTTCTTAACCATGTCATTAGAGGAAGATGCCTCTAATTCACCTAGCCCTGAGTTGAGGATAATGTCCCTGCTGAAGAAAGGAAATCCGTTTTCAGAAACCATGAAATTTATCTCATCTTCATTACTCAAGTCAAAACAAAGAGCGGCAATAACGCCGTTATCCCTGACTCCAGATAATTTTAAAAACCGCAGAAGGCTGAAAGCGGAATATTCTATGGCGTTAATCTTTAAATTCAGCTGCTTGGATATTGAAACATATTTTTCCAGCACTTCTTTCTTAATGCCTACAAACAAAATAGTGTTTAATTTATTTCTGTTGTCGGATTCAACCTGGAAATTATAAACCAAGTCCTCTAGCTTAAAAGGAATGTACTTCTTAGCTTCAAAATTAATCGCGCTTTGCAGTTCATTGGATGGCAACCTGGGAATTTCAAAGGTACGGATGATAAGATCCTGCCCAGAGATACAAATAGATCCGTGCTCAACATTAATATGGTTAGTGCGTAACGCATCCTTTATTAAAGCGATTATCTTCAGGTCAATGGGAACCTTTTCCTCAAAATCGCCGGCAAAAACACTCGCCTGGGGGATAGTAACGCTATTCACCAGCTTTTTATTATTCACCTCTGCCAGGCCGATTGAATTAGTCCCAAAATATATACCTAAGGCGCTCATACCTGCTCTCCTGAAGTAGGTGTTCGTTTTTTACTTCTTAACCAATTATCAATATCATTACGGTCAAACCTCCATACCCCGCCAACCTTCATACCGGAGATCTTCCCCTGATTCAGCCAATTATATATGGTCTGCTTCTTCAGTTTTAAGTATTCTGCTAACTCATCAATATCTATAAGCCTTGACATAAATTTTACTTCCTTTAGCTATAAGTTACTATAGGCTTAATTAAAACATAATACACATATCTTGTCAAGTGTTTTTTTATATAAACTTACCTGGACTTACTTAGAATGTTAGTTTTCCGAGTATAAACTATA
>CAZQGT010000012.1:0-32484 GCA_964593005.1 uncultured Planctomycetales bacterium | reverse complement strand
GCCTATCCTGTTTTTAGGAAGGGATATTTAAAACATCTCAATAGCATCCTGGATTATATTGGAGAATTGGGTAATGTGTTTACAATCGGAAGACAGGGCCTTTTTTCTTACGCCAATATTGATCACTGTATTGATATGGGGCTAAGATTGAGCAAATTAATCGAAAACGGTGATTTAAATAAAACCAAATTTCTTGAAGTATATAAAGATTACATGGGATAGGAATCCAAGAGAATAATACGCCCGCGAAAAGCTAAATGATAAATAAAAAGACAGCCTCCGCCTAATGCTTTTTAATTCGTTACAATTTCTGATTTTTTTTCCTACGGTTACTGCGCTTTATTTTCTTCTTCCGCATAAATACCGCTGGTTTATGCTTCTCGTTGCAAGTTGCATTTTCTACATTGTATTTATCCCTGTTTATATATTCGTACTTTTTGCGACTATTTTAATTGATTATATCGCGGCAATCTTTATTGAAAAAGAGCAGGGGAAAAAGAAAAAGATATACTTGATTATAAGTATTATTTCTACATGTTTTGTACTCTTTATTTTTAAATATTTTAACTTTATAAACGGTAATATCAACGCTATAGCCCGCTTTTTGCACTGGAATTACCCGGTGCAGGCCTTACAGATAATTTTACCTATCGGATTATCCTTTCATACTTTTCAAAGCTTAAGCTATGTTATTGAAGTATATTGGGGTAAACAAAAGGCAGAGCATCATTTCGGTATTTATGCGCTCTATGTAATGTTTTATCCGCAGCTTGTAGCAGGGCCTATTGAGCGACCACAGCATCTTCTCCATCAGTTTTACGAAAAGCACACCTTTGATTATAACAGGGTTACTGACGGATTAAAATTGATGGCATGGGGGATGTTTAAGAAAGTAGTCATAGCAGACAGGTTAGCGCTTTTTGTAACTGCGGTATATGGCAGGCCATACGATTACCAGGGAATAAGCCTGCTCTTGGCTACGGTATTCTTCACATTCCAGATATATTGCGACTTTTCCGGTTATACAGATATTGCAATAGGCGCAGCACAGGTTATGGGATTCAAGCTTATGGATAATTTTAACCGCCCGTATTCTGCGCGGTCGATTCAGGAGTTTTGGAGAAAATGGAATATTTCTTTGTCTACCTGGTTTAGGGATTATGTTTACATCCCACTCGGCGGAAACCGAACCCCACAGCTGCGCTGGTGTTTTAATATTTTCTTTACTTTTCTTTTAAGCGGCCTTTGGCATGGGGCAAACTGGACCTTTATTGCATGGGGAGCGCTCCATGGCTCCTACTATCTTTTTTCATTTTGGACAAGGGAAACAAGAACTAACCTAGTCCGGCTTGTTCATCTAGATAGATTTCCGCGAATGCACAATTGTCTGCAGATAAGCATAACTTTTACGCTTGTTTGTTTTGCCTGGATATTTTTCAGGGCAAATAATATACAGGAATCATTTTATATATTTTCTCATTTATTCAGCGGTATACCTGCTTTCGTAACGAAGGTTTTTACTAATATTACAGCATTAAATACGGGGAAACATATTATGGATGAGGTCTTCCTGGGGATTGACAAGGTAGAATTCTTTATCGCGGTTGCAGGAATCATATTCCTTGAGTATATACATTCGATACAGAAACACGGAAGTATACGGCATATGCTCAATAATAAGCCTTTGTGGTTACGTTGGGGTATTTATTATTGTTTTATGATCGGGCTTTTGTCGCTGGGCGTGTTTGAAAACAGACAGTTCATTTATTTTCAATTTTAATTTCTGTGAAAAATGACTTCTTAAGATTATTTTTAAAGGTATTACTTCTGTTATTCCCTCTTTTTTTCATACTTTTTTACTGGGAATCTCAATTAGGCAGGATTCCTAATAGCTACAATTTTAAAAGATGGAATTTGGAAAAAAACCTGGATAATCTGGAAATTTTGGTCACAGGAAGCTCTCACGCTTTACATGGAATAAATCCGGATTATTTTTCATGCAAAAGCTTTAATCTGGCAAACATGAGCCAATCAATGTATTATGATGCTGAGCTGGCGCTTAAGTATATTGATAGGCTGCCAAAACTCAAGGCGGTACTAATAACTATTTCTTATTTCTCTTTTGGATATAAACTAGAGATCTGTCAGGAGGCATGGAGAAGCTATTATTATAATTACTTTTGGGATATAAAATCTGGCAACTTGAAATGGGATGATCCGAAAATGTATAGTCTTATTTCTTTGTATTCATTAAGGCTAACGCAATCATATGCTCTTAAAAATTTTAAGGTAAACCTTGCGCAAGATTATCAAACTAACGGTTGGATGAGATCTGAAAGGATAGGAACCGTTAGCGTAATTAATGAGTCAACTGGAAAAGAAAGGGCAGATCTTCATACTAAAAATATGAAGCTTGATGTATTTGATGAAAATCGCGATAATCTAGAAAGATTATTGCGCAAAGTGAGCGAAAAAGGAATCGCTTCTTTTTTTGTTATTATGCCTGTTTATAATACTTATGCAAAATTTACTGACCCAGCGATAAATAAAAGAAATCATGAGTTGATCGAGTATTTTGTGAAAAAATACGAAATCAGGTGTTTTGATTATTCCAATGATACGAGATTCGTAATGAAGGACTTTGCAAATAACGACCACTTGAATTATATAGGTGCTGAGAAATTAAGTAAAATCATAAATCAAGAAATTTTATCAAATTACTGCAGATAAAATCTTTGTCACGATGATTGCAAAAAAAGAACTATAGCAAACATTAAACTGAAGTGATAAAATATCATATTGCATAGATAATATTTTTACCATCGGCCAGCAGGGATTATTCTCCTATAGCGATATAGACCATTTTATTGATATGGGGGCTAAGATTAAGTAAAAATAAATTCCTAAAAATATATGAAGATTATATTGGCTAGGGGAAGAAATGATAAATAAAATAATCTGGCGTTTTTTATTAAAAATACAGATTTTTGTATCAATTATTATTTATTTACTTTTGTCCTATAGGATGTGGACTAAAGAATATGACCCGAGGTTTTGTCGAGATTCCCTTATTTTTAATCATATTAGTTTATTCTGGTTTATACATTTGGCTTTAGCAGGTATTTGTTTAATCGGCATTTCATATATTCTATTAAAGAAGTCGGATGCAAAATCTGTGATTGCATGGGAGCTTATTATTGTTTTTAGTGTCTTCATATTTCTTGGTATTGCAGAAGTTTACTTTCGCATACGTCCAGAGGCCTTGCCCTTTCAGGCCCTTGCCGACTTAGGCTTTACAGAAAAAGATGAAGCGATGAAGGATAAAGTAGAGTATATGTATGTGGATAAATACAATGAAGACAAAGAACTTGGGTTGATTCGTAAGCCTAAGTTATCTTTTGAAGTTAAGGCACCGGAATTTTCTTATTTTGTGCGTACTGACAGCCGGGGGTTTTTTAATACTCAAGATGAAACATTGTATGATAATGCTGATATTGTTACGGTAGGCGATTCTTTCACAGAAGGATCGGGAGTGCCGATTGAATTATCTTACCCCAGTCAATTGGCGAAGATACTTAATGCCAGAGTCTTAAATTTAGGCCATGGTTCTTATGACTGCTATCAATACCCTATCGTTCTTAAACGGTACGGAGTTCAGTCTCACCCTAATGTTGTGATAATGACGGTATGGGATTGGAATGATCTACAATTAAGGTATCCGCCTTGGAAGGAATATTGCAAAACTCATGGTTACATCTCGGTAGAAGAGTACTTTCGTCATATAGAAAAGAGCGAAGCCAGAAAGGATTCTATTTATATCGTTGCCTATTTTAATTATTTAAAGGAACAGCTAAAGATTATTTTTGATAAATATATGGCGCTTTGGAATTATGGTTACTATCGTGGGGTTTATTCAAACGGAAGGTGGTTCCGTGGCCCTGTCCACAGCGTTATAGCCTATTCCGGCAATTACCTGCAAAGATGCTTAAAATATTTTGACGAGTATATTTCCGATGCAAAGAAACTCTCTCTCGAATACCACTTTCGTCTTATTATTGTATATATCCCTTCAAAAGAACTAATGTATAGTTATTTTATGAACTTGCCACCGGCTGAGAAAACAAAAGGCGAGATGAAAAAGGCAGTCATCGCAGAGGTAAAGAAAATGGGGATAGAATTAATAGATATGACACCAATATTTGTAGAATCGTTAAAAGACGGAGTCATGCCATTTTATACCTTAGACGCGCATTTAAATAAGGATGGGTACAAGATCATGGCAAATACTATAGCTGATTATTTAAAGAATGCTCAAGCCCAAAAATGATGACTACACCACATATTTTATCTAAAAAAGCCCCATTGTTTAAGGATGAGATTTACGTAACACGCCCTAATCTTCCGACAACAAGGGAACTGAATCCTTTGATTACGGAGATGCTTAATAACCAATGGGTGACCAATTTTGGGAATTTTCATAAAGAGTTTGAAAAACGGATTAAAGATTCCCTCAAGGTTAAGCATGTTATACTTTGTTGCAATGGGACAGTAGCTTTGTTTCTGCTTCTGAGGGCACTTAACCTTAAAGGAAAGGTAATTACTACTTCTTTTACTTTTCCTGCAACCGTACATTCGATTTTTATGGCCGGCCTTGAACCCTTATTCTGCGATATTAACCCGTATGATTATACCCTTGACCCGGAATCGGTTAAGAGAAACATCACTAAAGACACGTCTTGTATCCTGGGGGTTAATGTCTTTGGGAATACATGTGATATTGAATATCTTAATGCTATCGGAAAGAAATTTGGTATTCCGGTGATCTACGATTCTGCGCATGCTTTCTTATGCAGATATAAAAACAAACCAGTGGGGGGTTTTGGCGATGCGGAGATGTTCAGCTTTCATGCCACTAAGTTATTTACTACGATAGAGGGTGGGGCGATAACTACTAACGACGAACATCTATACATAAAACTGAGACAACTCATCAATTTCGGGATTAAGAATGAAGAAGAAGTGGTTGGGATCGGCTTGAATGGAAAAATGTCAGAAATCAACGCTATTTTTGGCTTATTATCCCTTAAAAAAATCAACAAGATTATCGAAAAACTCAAAGGCTTGTCAGAATCCTATAAAGATTGCTTATCTGGGATAGCGGGTATAAAGTTTCAGCAGATCCGTAAGGGCTGCCAGGTAAACCATCAATATATGCCGGTAGAAATTATACCTGAAGAATTTGGCCTTACCCGGGATGAATTACACGCCATATTGAAAGAAGATAATATTATAACCAGGAAATATTTCTATCCCGCAGCGCATCAATATGAATGTTACAAAAAATTTAATTTTGTAAAAAGCGCTAAATTACCTAATACGGATAAAGTGGTAAGTCAAATTCTCTGCCTTCCGATTTATGCAACATTAAAAAGGAGGGATGTAAGGCAAATTTGCGGACTAATCAGGTCTATTCACTGTCATTCAAAAGAGATTGCCTGTAAACTGAGAAGGTAACAATATGAAAGTAGTTATTCTTAGCGGCGGAAAAGGGACGCGGATGGGTAAAGAGGAATTGCCTAAATCATTATTTCCAATAGGGGAGAAACCGATTTTATGGCACCTCATGAATATCTATGCTTATTACGGTTTTAAGGATTTTATCCTCTGCCTAGGTTATCAGGGAGGAAGAATTAAAGAGTTTTGCTCAAAAATTAAGAATTGGGATATTAAATGCGTTGATACGGGATTGGATACAAATACTGGGGGAAGAATTAAAAAAATCGAGGGTTATATTAAGGAAGACTACTTCCTGGCGACTTATGGAGATGGGCTTGCCGATATAAATATCAAAAAACTTATCGAGTTCCATTATTCCCATAAGAATATAGCGACCATTACCGCAGTCAAACCGTATTCGCCGTTTGGCATTGTTGGCATAGACACGCACACGGATTCGGTCACGCATTTTGAAGAAAAGCCGATCCTTGACCACTGGATAAACGGTGGTTTCTTTGTTTTTAATAAAGAGGTGTTTAGCTATTTGCATAATAATGATGTTCTTGAAAAGGATACCTTTGGCCGCTTGGTAAAGGATAAGAATTTGAATGCCTATAAACATGAAGGATTCTGGGAATGCATGGATACATATAAGGATAACTTAAGATTAAACCAGCTGTGGAATGAAGGAAAGGCCCCGTGGGCAGTATGGAAGGAAAGGACTAAATGAACAATTTCTGGAGAGACAAAAAAGTCATTGTTACGGGCGCAAACGGATTCTTAGGTTCGCATTTAACGATAGCGCTTCTTAAGAAGGGATCAAAAGTAACAGGGGTCATTAAAGTAAGCCCTAAATATACCTATCTAAATACCGCTCTTAAAGAATTAAGCAATCCAAAGCTTAAGATCATCAAGTCTGATATTGTAAACCTGAAGGCGGTACGAAAAATTTTTAAAGCTTTTAAGCCGGATATCTGCCTGCATGTAGCGGCTCAGCCGATTGTGGGGCTAGCGAATAAAACACCGTTACCGACTTTTGAGGCAAATATTAAAGGGACATGGAATATGCTAGAGGTAACAAGGGAGCTAAAGGTAAAAGCATTGGTGGTTGCCTCAACTGACAAAGCGTATGGTGAACACAAAAAGCTTCCCTATACTGAAGAAGCCGCGCTCTTGGCGCTGCATCCTTATGATTCTTCCAAAGCCTGTGCAGATATCCTTGCCAGATGTTATGCGCATACTTATGGGTTGAATGCAGCGGTTACCCGATGCGCTAATATTTTTGGGCCGGGAGACTTGAATTTCTCTCGAATCATTCCTGACACCATACGTTCAGCTATCTTAAGCAATCATCCGATTATCCGTAGCGACGGAACCCCATTAAGGGACTATGTTTACATTGATGATATTGTAAATGGGTATCTACTTTTATCCGAATATCTTTATAAAGGTAAAGTAAAGGCGGGGGAAGTCTTCAATTTCGGAAGCGGAAAGCCAATCGCTGTTTTAGACCTGGTAAAGAAAATACTTTTAATCGCAGGAAAGAATGATTTAAGCCCGGTGATAATGAGCAAGAAAAAAATAAAGGGAGAAATCGACCGGCAATATTTATCCAGCCGTAAGGCAAAACGGCTGTTAAATTGGAGAACGAGGTATTCTTTGGAGGGTGGATTAAAACAAGCTATTGCATGGTACGCAAACAATCTAAAATAAGATGAAACTCTCGATCATTATCCCTGTTTATAACGAAACCGCCACAATAGAAGAAATCGTTAAGCGGGTAGAAGCTGTGGATGTTGGTTTTGATAAAGAGATTATCATTATCGATGACGCTTCTACCGATGGAACAGCGGATGTTATTCGTAGGCTAACAGGCGCAAATATAAAGAAAATCTTCTCTGAGAGAAACAGGGGAAAGGGAGCCGCCATTCGTACCGGCTTAAAACAGGTAACAGGGGATATTGTTATAATTCAGGATGCGGATTTAGAGTACTATCCCGATGAATACCCGGAGCTTATTAAGCCTATCCTGGATAAAAAAGCGGATGTCGTTTTTGGGTCAAGATTTATCGGAGCTCATCGTTGTTTTCTGTTCACCCATTACCTTGGAAATAAAATAGTTAATTTAGCGGCTAATATCCTCTACAATACTACGCTGTCAGATTTTATGACCTGTTACAAAGTTTTTAACACAGGGGTCTTGAAAGATATAGTTATCAAGTCGGAAAGATTTGGTTTTGAGTCTGAAATTACCGGGATATTATTTAAGCTTGGCCTGAGAATTTACGAAGTACCTATATCGTATAGCGGCAGGGATTACTCTGATGGTAAAAAGATAAAATGGACTGATTTTTTTGTTGTTATCTGGTGGTTATTGTATACCCGCTTCCGGCCAATTGGCGAAATACAATATAGCACCCTGGATAATCTATCCGGCAACACCAAATATAATTCTTATTTATTCGGAAAATTCAGCGATTGTCTGGGAAAAAGAGTTTTGGAATTAGGCCCGGGCATAGGCAACATCACTCATCTATTAATAAAAAAGAGAGAGCTATTGGTCGCACTAGAGAAATCCGATAATCAGATATTTTATCTGTCACAGCGAATGCCGGAATCGAGCATTTTTAAGGTGTTTCGCTGCGACGTTGAGAACGAATCCATTGACCGATTCAGAAAATTCAATTTTGTAACAGCTGTTTGCATCAATGTTCTTGAGCATATAAAGGATGATAAAAAAGTATTGTTAAAGATTAATGAGGTAATTGAAAAAGACGGGAGATTAGTATTGATTGTGCCTGCGTACCAATGGTTATTCAGTAATTTTGACAGGAGGCTGGGCCACTTCAGGCGATACAATAAGAAAGATTTGCAGAAGGTACTGGAGGATACTGGTTTCAAGATTGAAAGAATAGAGTATTTTAATTGCTTAGGTATTTTTTCATGGTGGCTTAATTTTATCTTGCTTAAGCGAAATACATTTTCTTCAATTCAGCTTTTTGTTTTTGACCGGATTGTCTGGTTTGTTAAGATATTGGATAAAACCTGTAAAAACGCAGGCCTTTCTTTGCTGGTTATTGCTAAAAAAGGAAATTAATCATGGTTGAGTGCCATAATAAAATATCAAAAACCGGACTTATTGAAAAGGTCTGTATTTTGTTATTATTTTTAAGCGTGTCTTTCTCGATATGCTATTGGGCAATGGCCAAATATGATGTAAACACCGACTATGCGGCATGCGGTGATGCGCAAAGCTATATAAAAATGAGCCAAATGGATTATGAAAATGTCAGGAAGCCGTTTCGCTATAGAATTTTGATGCCCTCGCTGGTGTATATTTTGAACAAGCATTTAAATCTAGATAGCTTTCTCAACAAATACTACGAAGATGTGGAAAAGAAAAAAATCCAGCTTAACTTCGGGATTATAAATATATTGAGCCTCGCTTTCGCTGGATTTTTATTGTTTTATTATTGTTTACACCTGGGTTTTAATAAATGGGAGGGTTTGGTTGGAGCGTTCTTATTCTTTACCTCTTTTTTTGTTGTTAACTATTACTCTGTGCCCATGGTTGATTCCATGGCAGCGTTTTTTGTCATAGCCTGCTTTTACGCCCTGCTTAAGAATTCGATACCCGGATTGGTGCTTGCGTTCTTATTCGGCGTATTTGCTAAAGAGACAACCTTCATCGTCATCCCCTTAATCATGCTTGAAGAGAGAAAAATTTTCTCCAGAAAGCTGCTCTATTGCCTTCCTGGTATTGTATTATATTCTATCTTTGTAAATGTTTCCAGCTATTCCCAAGGCTGGACTATTTCTAACACAGTCTTTAATCATGGTAAACTTTTAGGGTGTATTTATGGTTTTATTGATACTTTGAATTTTTATTATATCATTGATTTTATCCAGACATTCATGTTCCTCTGGGTTTTATTTTTCATCGCACTTTTTAAATGCAAGAAACCTGTTTTTATCAAGCGCAGCCTCTGGCTTTTGTTGCTGCCCCTGGTTATGGCTCCGATAGCTGCGACTCCCTCCGTAGGAAGGGTTTCGTTCTTTTTGTTTCCGATAGTCATACCGTGTGCCTTATTGGCCCTGCGGAAGATTTTTACTTTGGACAATACCGATTTCGTATCTATTGAGAAAGGATAAAAGATGCAAAAAACATTTAATATTTTGGTTACGGGAGGCGCTGGATACATCGGCTCGGTTTTGACGCCGGAACTTTTAAGGCTTGGGCATACAGTTACTGTCCTTGATAATTTTATGTACAAGCAGAATTCGCTGCTCGATTGCTGCATGGATAAAAATTTTAATGTTGTCAGGGGCGATGCGCGGGATGAGGCTATTTTAAAACCACTATTGCAAAAAGCGGATTATATTATACCTCTAGCCGCATTGGTCGGCGCGCCCTTATGCAACAAAGATAAAGTCGGAGCGGTGACTATAAATAGGGATACGATTACTTCACTTGTGAAGCTTCTCTCGAAAAAACAGAGAATAATTATCCCGACAACCAATAGTGGGTATGGTATCGGTCAAAAAGGCATACATTGCACTGAGGAAACTCCGTTAAATCCAATCACGCTTTACGGAAAGGTAAAAATGGAGGCGGAAAAGATCGTTCTTGATAGAGGCAACTCTATAAGTTTCCGCCTTGCTACGGTGTTCGGAATGTCCCCCCGGATGAGAATCGACCTTTTAGTGAATGATTTTACATATCGGGCTGTAAATGACCGTTTTGTTGTCGTATTTGAGGGGCATTTTAAAAGAAATTATATCCATATCCGCGATGTTGCCAGGGTTTTTATTCACGCGATGGAAAATTTCGATACGATGAAAAACCAGGCGTATAATGTCGGCCTCTCGGATGCGAACATATCAAAATTAGAATTGTGCGAAAAGATTAAAAGGCAAATACAGGACTTCGTTTACCTAGAAGCCCCGATCGGAGAAGATCCCGACAAAAGAGATTACATAGTTTCTAATGAAAAGATAGAAAAAACAGGGTATAAGACAGCTTATTCACTTGAGATGGGGATTAAAGAACTTATTAAAGGCTACAGGATAATCTCTAATAATAAATACGGTAATGCTTAGGTAGAATTATGGCCAAGAAGATGACTGCTAACCTGTTCAAATATTTAAAAGACAAGGTATTGTGGGCAAGGAGGGAAACCTTAAAAATACACGGGATAGCCGCGGATACCCGCATTGCTTCTTCTTTATCCGCAGTAGAGATATTTATTACGTTATATTACGGGAAGATTATTAGTTTTAAAGCAAGCGATGTGAATTGGGAACAACGTGACAGATTTATTATCAGCAAAGGGCATGGAGCTATATCGTTGTATCCAATTTTGGCAGATTTTGGTTTTTTCGCAAAAGAAGAATTAAACAGAGTTTGTAAGGAAGGATCGTTTTTAGGCGGGATACCGGATTCGATTATTCCTGGATTCGAAACCATCAACGGTTCTTTGGGGCATGGGTTAGGGGTAGGATGCGGCATGGCATTAGCCCTCAAGAGGAAGAAAAGAAAAGAAAAGGTAATTGTCCTGGTTGGAGATGGAGAGTTGTATGAAGGCTCGGTTTGGGAGGCGGTCATGTTCGCCGGAGAACATAAACTGGATAATCTTGTTCTTATCATTGATAATAACAAGGTATGCATGCTCGACTACTGTAAGAACATAATTAAGCTTGAGCCTCTGGAGGAGAAATTTAAGGCTTTTAGCTGGGCGGTAAAGAGAGTGGACGGGCATAATGTAAAACAGTTGTATAATGCGTTAATAAGCCTTAAAGATGCTGCAGGCGGCAAGCCAAAGCTGCTTATTGCGGATACCATAAAGGGTAAGGGAGTGGCGCGCCTTGAAACAGACTCTTTGAGCCATGTTAAAAATCTTAGCCTTGATGAGGTCAACGCGATTATTAAGGGGTTGAAATGAATCTTGACGAAAAAACCATGCGCGATGTTTTTATCGAGGAGCTTTATAAGCGCATGCATGAGGATAAGAATATTTTCTTTGTCTGCGCCGACTTTGGCTCGCCCAAGCTTGACAAACTAAGGCAGGATTTCGGAAAAAGATTTGTTAATGTCGGGATCGCTGAGCAAAACCTGATCAACGTATCTACCGGCCTTGCGCTAGAGGGCTTTACTGTCTATGCCTATGCGATAGCTCCGTTTTTGACAATGCGTCCCTATGAACAGATAAGGGTAAATCTTTCGCTGCTATCTCAGATAAAAGAAATTAATGTAAATTTAGTCGGTGTTGGCGCTGGCCTAAGTTATGACGTTTCCGGGCCCACGCACCACTGCCTGGAGGATATTATTATAATGCGGGCGCTCCCCAATCTGGTTGTCTTCTCTCCAAGCGACTGGGTGTTGGCGCGCGAGTTTGTGGATTATTCTATTAAACTAAAGAAGCCTAAATATATACGCCTTGACGGAAAACCGTTGCCATGTATTTATCATGACACTGATGATATAAATCCTGACCGCGGGTTTTCTGAGTTGAGGCGGGGAAAAAAAGTTTGCCTGGTTTCAACCGGATATATGACCCAGAAGGCATTGAGAGTTGCCGAACTCTTATCCCGCGCAGGAGCAGAAATAGGGATAATCGACGTTTACATGATCAAGCCGCTAAGAGAGGACATCTTATTTTCCGCTCTTAAAAAATATGAGGCCTTGGTCACGCTTGAAGAGGGATTTATAAATAAAGGCGGTTTAGACAGCCTGATTGCCTCGATTTTAGGCAATGAGAATTCTTCCATCCGGCTAAATCGCCTGGGTTTCGGCGATGCCTATGTTTTTAATATTGGCGGCAGGGAATACCTGTATGGGTTAAATAAATTAGATGATAAGAGTATTGCGGATTATCTTGGGCAAGTCCTAAGTAAGAATTAATGAATAGAGAAATCGATATCGTATTGATAAATCCCGGGGACAGGAAACAGGTTTACCAGGATCTCGGGAAAGATTATTCCGCCATAGAGCCGCCATTTTGGATTGCGGTTATTGCTGCCTACCTCAGGAATAGAGGGATCGGGGTGGCAATTATTGATGCGAATGCAGAGAATATCGCTCCTGGAGAAATAGCGCAGAAAGTTAATCAGCTTAACCCATTGCTATCCGCAGTTATCGTCTATGGGTCTCAGCCTTCTGCTTCTACGCAGAATATGGACATTGCTGCCAGGATTTGCAAGGCATTGAAAGAAGAAACGGTTGCCAGGGTAGCTATCGGAGGGCTTCATCCGACTGCTTTGCCAAAGCAGACACTGCAGGAAGCAAATGTTGATTTTGTCATTGAAGGGGAAGGCCCGCATACATTAGAAGAACTGATCGGTGTTTTGAAGTCAGGAAAAGATGATTTTTCAAATGTTGGCGGCCTCTGGTTTTATGATAATGGTGTTATACGCAACAACTGCAGGCCTACGTTGACTGAAAGCCTGGATACCGGCCTTCCTGTTGCGGCGTGGGATCTGCTTCCGATGCAGCTTTACCGGGCGCATAACTGGCACTGTTTTGATGATATCGAGCGCAGGATGCCGTATGCGGCGATATATACCAGTCTTGGTTGTCCGTATAGCTGTGTTTTCTGTTGCATAAATGCGCTTTTCGGGAAACCAGGCATACGATACAGAAATCCGGAGCTGGTTGTTGATGAAATAGGCATTTTAGTCAAGAAGTACAGTGTCAGGAATCTTAAAATCGTCGATGAATTATTTGTGCTGGATGAGCGGCATTATATGAAGATCGTTGATCTGCTTTTAGAAAAAGGTTATGGCCTGAATATCTGGGCATACGCACGCGTTGATACAGTGAAAACTGAAAATTTAAAAAAAATGAAACAAGCAGGAATAAACTGGCTTGCCTTAGGTATTGAATCGGCAAATCCTTTTGTCAGGGAAGGCGCCTCCAAACAGATGAGAGTGAAGGATGTAAAAAATATTGTCAGGGATATTCAGGGTTCCGGTATCAGGGTTATCGGAAACTATATCTTTGGCCTGCCGGAAGATACCCGGGAGACTATGCAGGAAACACTGGATATGGCAATGGATCTTAATTGCGAATTTGCTAATTTTTATTGCGCGATGGCATACCCGGGTTCAAAACTTTACGATACCGCCATTAAGGAAGGATGGGAATTGCCAAAGGAATGGCACGGCTTTTCACAGCATTCGTATGAAACATTGCCTTTACCGACTAAGCATATCGGAGCAAAAGAAGTCTTACGATTCCGCGATGAAGCATTTCACACATATTTTACTAATCCCGGTTACCTCAATATGGTAGAAACTTCGTTTGGCGAGGAAGTAAAAAAACATGTCCAGGAAATGACTACGGGAAGATTAAAAAGAAAGGTGCTTGAATGATTATTAGCAGAACTCCATTCCGGGTTTCTTTTTTTGGCGGCGGCACAGATTATCCTGTTTGGTATGAGAAAAACGAAGGTGCAGTTTTATCAACGACGATTGATAAATACTGTTACATAACTATTCGCTATCTTCCTCCGTTCTTTGAACATAAGCACAGGATCGTTTATTCATATATCGAGAATGTAAAAGATGTGAACGAAATTAAACATCCGGTAGTAAAAGCCCTACTCAGGCATTTCAAGGTAAAAAAGGGAGTAGAGATCCACCATGATGGCGACCTGCCGGCGCGGTCAGGCCTGGGTTCCAGCTCTGCGTTTACGGTTGGAATGATTAATTCCCTGCATGCGCTCATGGGCAAAATTATCTCAAAGGCTGAATTAGCCAGGGAGGCAATTTACATAGAACGAGAGGTTCTTAAGGAAAACGTAGGTTCGCAGGACCAGATTGCTGTTGCGCATGGAGGTCTTAATAGAATAATCTTTTACAGTGACCATAGTTTCCGAATCGACGCAATGTCACTTCCAAAAGAAAGGATCAGCCAACTCCAGAATCATCTCATGCTGATTTTTACCGGTTTTTCGCGCTTCGCTTCAGATATTGCGCAGGAACAAATCAAGAATACTTTGAATAAGAAAAAAGAGCTTAGCATTATGCGGCAAATGGTTGACCATGCGGTTGAAATTTTAAATAGTAAACGGGATATTATAGAGTTCGGGAAATTACTCCATGAATCCTGGCAGATTAAGAAAAAACTTTCAAATAAAATATCCAGCCCGGAAATAGACTGTTTATATAAAGCTGCGCTTAAGTATGGCGCTGTCGGTGGAAAGTTAATCGGAGCTGGCGGCGGAGGGTTCATGCTTTTGTTCGTAAGGCCGGAGAATCAACAAAAAGTGCGAAAGGGGCTTAAGGATTTCTTAGAGGTGGAATTTAAATTTGAAAACGAAGGAAACCAGATAATTTACTATAACCCATAAACAAAAGGTTGTCAGTGAAAGAAGTTAATAAGAACATTGATATATTTATTCTTTGCGGCGGGGTTGGCAAAAGGCTCAAATCCTTAACTACCGCTGTACCCAAACCAATGTTAAAGGTGGGAGGGGCCCCTTTTTTGAATGTAATCATAAGTTATTTTGTTTCTTTTGGGTTCAGGCGTTTCATTATGGGAGTTGGCTATAAGGCGGGGGCCGTTAAAAAATATTATAGGAACAATCCGGTCAAGGGCTTAAAGATACTTTTTTCCAGCGAAAGAGTTCCTTTGGACACCGGCGGAGCGCTAAAGAACGCAAAAAAATTAATCAAAAGTAATTCTTTTATTGTTCTGAATGGTGATTCTTTCAGTGAATTCAATCCCAGCGGCCTTTTAGATTTTCATAGGAAAAAGAAAGCTTTAATTTCGATCCTGCTAAGAAGAGTCTGTGACGGCAAAGATTACGGAGAAATTAAAATTGATAAAAATTACCGTATTAAAAGCTTTAATGAGAAAAATAATAGAGCAGGAAAATGCCTGATTAATGCCGGAGTATATGTTTTTGATAAAAAACTATTTAGCCTGATGCCGCAAATTGCCCGGTTTTCTTTAGAGCGCGATTTATTCCCAAAAATGCTGAATTTGGGCATATTCGGATATAAAAAATCCGGATTTTTCATTGATATTGGCACTCCGGAAAGATATAAGCAGGCTGATAAATATTTTACTAAAGTAAAACGGAGCTATGGAAGAAATTGATATCCTGGTCATCGGGGCTGGAGTAGTCGGCCTTGCTGTCGCTTGCGAAATAGCAGAAAAAAACAAGGCTGTTTTAGTCCTGGAGAAGAATAAGTCGTTTGGCCAAGAGACTAGCTCGCGCAATAGCGAAGTAATCCATGCGGGCATGTATTACCCGGAAGGTTCATTAAAAGCTACGATGTGTGTTGAAGGAAGAGAGCTCCTATATGAAATCTGCGGAAAGAATAAAATTCCCCAAAGGAAAACAGGAAAGTTAATTGTAGCTACCGAACCAGAAGAATTGCAGCCATTGAAAGACTTGTTTAACCAGGGTAGGAGCAACGGGGTAAAAGGACTAAGGATGTTAAACAGGGGAGAATTGAAAAACCTGGAACCAAATATAAACGCCGTCTATGCGCTTTTCTCAGAAGAAACCGGGATTATTGATTCACACCGTTTGATGCAATACTTTTACGACCATGCTAAAGATAGCGGCGCTTTAGTAGCCTATAATTCAGAAGTTACAGGCATTGAAAAGATTTCCGATGGATATAAAGTAACGGTTGTTAATGACGCTGAAATAACTAATATAAAATCCAGGATCATCATTAATTGCGCAGGCCTTGATTCTGATATAATTGCCAAGCTAGCCGGAATTGATATACAAAAATTTAAGCAGGAATTGCATTATTGTAAGGGGCAGTACTTTCGGGTAAATGGAAAGAAGTCAGGCTTGATCAACAGATTGATATACCCTGTCCCGAAACCAAAGAGCGGGGGGTTGGGGGTACATGCTACTTTGGATTTGGCGGGATCTATCCGCTTAGGCCCGGATGACCGGTACCTGGAAACCAGAAATAGAGATTATTCTGTGGACGCCTCCAGAAGGCACGATTTCTATGCTTCGGTTAGGGGATTTTTACCTTTTATCGAAGAAAATGACCTTGTTGAAGATATTTCAGGTATCAGGCCAAAACTACAGGAGCAAGGAGACGGTTTCCGCGATTTTATCATTGAAGATGAGAAAGACAAAAGTCTCCCCGCTTTTATTAATCTTGTAGGTATTGAATCCCCGGGGTTAACCGCTTCTCCAGCAATTGCAAAATACGTTAAGGGTTTAATAAAAAATTATTATTAAAAATATGGCGCAGTTTATGAAAATACCATTTGGCACAATCTCAATAACGAAAGAATCGCGCAAACTTATTGATGATGCCCTTAATTCCGGCAGGGTCTCAATCGGTAAGTATGTCCGGCAGTTCGAAGAACATTTTGCTAAGTTAACAGGCATAAAAGAAGCGGTTGCAGTAAGCAGCGGTACGGACGCTGATATCTTGGCCTTGGCTGTCTTGTATGATTTTGGCGCTAAGCGGAATGACGAAATAATTATTCCGGCCCTTTCCTTTGTAGCCACAGGAAACGCAGTGCTGCACGCCGGATTTAATCCGGTTTTTGTAGATATAGAAAGAGATACCCTTAATATCAATCCGGGCTTAATTGAAAAATCGATAACGAAAAAGACGAGAGCGATTATGCCGGTGCACCTGATGGGCAAGCCCGCGAAGATGGATATTATAAACAGGATTGCCAAAAAGCACAGGCTTATTGTTATCGAAGATGCCGCTGAAGCGCATGGGGCTGTATATAAAGGCAGGAATATTGGTACCTGGGGAGACATGGCCGCGTACAGCCTTTATGTCGCCCATATTATCACTACTATTGAAGGCGGCGTGATTGTGACTGACAGGGAAGACTTTGCCGAGATTTTGAGGTCCTTACGTAGTCATGGAAGGGCTTGTAAATGTAAAGTGTGTGTAATGAATACCGCTTCAAAATATTGTTCTAAGAGGTTCAGATATGGCCGGGATATACGGTTTATATTTGAAAGGGTCGGTTATTCTTCGAAGATGAATGAATTAGAAGCGGCTGTCGGTATCGGAAGCCTCTATAACTATAAACAGATCATCGAAAAACGCAGGAAGAATCTGTTGACAATGATAGAAAGATTAAGAGAGTTCAGCGATTGCCTTATGACCATTAAAGAAGAAAAAGAGGAGAAAATCGGGCCTCATGCATTTCCTATTCTTATCAAGAAGGGGGTTCTTTTTACAAGAGACCAGATGACGAGTTATCTTGAGGTCCACGGCATCGATACGCGGGATCTCTTTGCCTCCATGCCGACGCAATGCCCGGGGTTTGCTTATTTAGGATATAAAAGAGGCGAATTTCCGGAAGCGGAATATGTTGGCAATAATGGTTTGCATATCGGTGTCCATCAGGATTTAAATGATGAGCATATTGATTATATCATGGATACTATCAGGAGATTTTTAAAGGCCCATGCCAAATAAAATTAAAAAGAATTCGCGGATTTACATTGCCGGCCATACCGGTTTTATAGGTTCGGCTGTGCTGAATAAACTGAAAGAGACAGGATATAAGAATCTAATCTACAGGACGCATAGAGAGCTGGATTTGACAGACCGGCGGGCGACCGAAAAGCTATTTAGCAGCTTAAGGCCGGAATATGTTTTTCTTTTGGCCGCGAAAGTAGGAGGTATCAAGACAAATAACGATTACCCGGCAGATTTCTTTTTTCAGAATATTACTCTCCAGACTAATGTGATTCATGCCGCATATAAATATAAGGCCAATAAGCTGCTTTTTATGGGCAGCTCCTGCATGTATCCTAAACTTTCCCCGCAACCGATGAAACCCAAAGATATTATGACTGGCCCGCTCGAACCTACTAATGAACCTTTTGCTCTAGCCAAGATATGCGGTTTAAAAATGTGCCAGGCTTACAACAAGCAGTATAAAACAAGGTTTATTTGTGCTGTGCCGGCAACGGTGTACGGCCCGGGAGACCACTTTGATGAAAGAGGGCATGTGGTAGCTGGGCTCATAGAACGGGCGCATCTGGCAGTTATTGACTCTACTCATAATAAATTAACAGTCTGGGGTAGCGGTAACGCAAAAAGAGAATTTTTGTTTATAAACGATGCCGCAGACGCCTGTATTTTTCTAATGAACAGGTATGATAATAACGAGTTAATTCATATCGGCAGCAAACAAGAGGTTTCTATTAAGGCTTTGGCGAAAAAAATTAAGAGCATTTCCGGCTATCAGGGGAAGATCATCTTTCAAAAAAATAAGCCCGATGGGAACCCACGCCGGCTCCTTGATTCTTCTAAGATATTTTCTTTGAATTGGAGGCCAAGAGTTTCTCTTGATGATGGGCTAAGGCGCACGTACGAATGGTACAGGAGAAATATAATATGAAAGTTACTTTGGTTATCCCTACATGGAATGAAATTGACGGTATGAAGGCGATCATGCCCAAAATAAAAAAGGAGTGGTATGATCAGCTTATCATCCTTGACGGCGGCTCTAAAGACGGAACCATCGAATATGCTAAAGAGCAGGGATATTTTGTTTATGTGCAGAAGAAAAAAGGGTTCCGGAATGCCTATAACGAGATTTTACCGCTCATAGAAGGTGACGTAGTAATTACCTTCAGTCCGGACGGAAATTCCATTCCGGAGCTGATCCCGGCTTTGATAACTAAGATGAAAGAAGGTTACGACATGGTCATTGCATCGCGCTATCTGGGGACCGCGCAAAGTACGGATGACGATCTTGTTACCGGATTCGGAAACTGGCTTTTTACCAACAGCATCAACTTGTTGCACGGCGGCCATTATACGGATACCATGGTTATTTTCAGGGCTTACAAGACTAAAATAATTTATGATTTAGAATTGAATAAGGATGAGGCGTATGTGACGGCTGAGCGGCTTTTTAATACCAATATCAGCTGGGAGCCTTTACTTTCAGTGCGCGCCGCAAAGAAAAGATTAAAAGTTGCAGAGATCCCTGGAGATGAGCCGCCGCGTATCGGCGGAGAGAGAAAACTGCAGGTAATTAAGTGGGGTGCTGCGTATTTCTTCCAGGTCCTAAGAGAGCTTTTCTGCTGGCGTTAAGACATATATCCCCTCATGAAAGATAAAATCAAATTCTTTTCGAAAACTAACATTAATACTATTGTTTTTATAATTTTCCTTTCACTTGCCTGTTTTTTTTATTTTGATAAATTAATTTTAGGCCCGAACGCGACCATACGTATTCACGACACTTTTGATACAGAATTCTCGCGTTACGCCTCCCTCGGAAAACTTTTCTTAAAACACGGATTTTTCGCCTGGAATCCTCAGATCATCGCAGGGATGCCTGCGCATGCGTATCATTTTCCGCCCTATTACATACTCTGCCTGCTTGCCACAGTATTCCCTATCTGGTTTTTGTATACTGCGCTTGTTATACTTTTAATGTTTGTGGCCGCCTACGGCATGTACTGGTTTTTGAAGGATTTTCTGAAAGTTAGCGCTGAGTTATCTTTTTTAGGGGGCTTACTTTTTTCTCTGCAGATGCAGATTCATAGCAATTCAATAGTACACGTCGTTTTTAACTATGCTTTCCCGATGTTTTTTATGTGTTTAATAACGGCGGGGAGGAAGGATGTTTCTCCCGGGGTCCGGTTGCTATCTATGGTTTTTGTTATTTTGACACTGTTTCTTTCATATCCGGTACTGACTTTACCCATGTTTTTTATTTTACAGTGTTTTGTGATTATTTTTTTGACTTTTGACAACGGATTATCTGTTCAAAGGATGCTTTTTAAGACCGTTTTTGTTTGGGCTGGGTATATCCTTTTATCAACGCCGATTTTGTACGGCCTTAATAGCTTCATACCGTTTTGTCAAAGGTCTTACGGACAGTATACGGCTGTGCCGGTATTTTTTGCCAGCCTCCCGAATAACCTGATACAGCTTTTTCTGCAATATAGCAAGGATTCATACCTTTTTTTACCGGTAATAGGATTGACTCCGTTAGTTTTTTATTCCCGTAAGGCCAGAAGAGCTTTCCTGGTTTTGATGATCGCGACATTTATAATCGTATTCTTCCAGGCGCCGCTTCTAAGCGTCATTCGCGGGACTCTTTTTGAAAAGATGGACTTGGGGCATTTTACATGGACAATTCCTTTTCTTGTCATTGTATTCGTCATTATCGGAATTGAGGAATTTTTCCGGATAAAGGTTGCCAAACTATTATACGTTCTTTCATTTTTAACAGCCGGTTTTATGCTGGTTTATTTTATGCGTACTCCGAGAGGGATAACTCCGGAATCCTTATTAAATATTTCCGTACCTTTATTTATAATTTTATTTTGTCTTTTTCCGAAGTCAGGCATGGGAAAGAGAAGTTTGATCCTGCCGGTAGCCATTATTTTATTTATTATTATGCTCGGACAGTTTAAAATTACGAGGATATTAAAATTTGAAAATTATCCTTATAAGCGGTTTTATGAGAGCCAGTCTGTTTTTAATGACTTGAGGGAAGAGGCTGAAAGGGCGCCTTTCAGGGTGTCTACGACATTGTCATTTCCCATGGTTATGCAAAGTTATGGTTTAGAGACTAGCGAGGCGAGGTCGCCGATTATGCCAAAAAGCTACAAAGAATTTTTTAGGGAGATTATCCGGCCTCAGTTGCAAACAGAGAAACAGTCCGTTCAATTTAATACCTATTGGTATAATTTATACCTACGCGATGAAGATATCACGCCGTATAGCAAAAACAAAGAAACCTCTAAGGGCCTTTTTAACCTTCCTCTTTTGTTGATGACTAACACGAAATATATTATTTCCCGCTATCGCGATCCGTATCTGGAGAGTATATCGGAAAAGGTCATCGAGGCGCAGAGTGATAATCTTACCAAGCCAGGCTTGCTTAAAAACGTTTTTAAAACAGCAGATAAATATCTTAATGAGCCGTTTTTTAAAAGATTGATTCCGGATAAGATTGCTAATATTCAGGAAGACTCACTTTTTGAGAAGATATATTGCCCGAAATATTTTGTCTATCAGTTAAGCAATCATTTCGCCAGAGGCTATCTGGCCTCCAATGCGGTTTTGCTTGAATCAGATAACGCGGTATTAAGCGAATTATCAGTTCAACCAATTGAATCGCTTAAAAGTAACGTGTTTTTCTTGAAAAAGGATGTTACAATTGCAAAGATCCTGAGTGAGAAACGCACTCTTAGTGAAGACGATAGAATAGACCTGATACATTATAGCCCCGATAAGTTGATTTTTGAGGGAATAATAGCTTCTCCGAGAATACTCGTCATCACCAATAATTATCATCCTAACTGGAAGGCGATAGTAAACGGCAGGGAACAGAAGATTTATCGCGCTAATCATACCTTCCAGGCGGTTTTTTTAGAGAAGGCCGGAAATTTCAATGTGACCCTGCTATACAGGGATTCATTGCTCTGGAAGATACATTGGCTAGTGCTTATTGGTATAATCTTGATTATTTATGCTACCCTTATGCGTACAAAGAATAATAAAGAAACTAATTAGACCCTATGCCTTTCTCAAAAGTCTATATCTTAGGAACTAAGGTTGATTGCGTGCAGATTCCCGATGTAACGGTTATGATGGAGGACTGGATAAACAAGAAAGAACTTCACCATTATATCGTTACTTCGAATGCCTATAATGTTACGCTTGGCGTCAGAGAACCCGGGATTATGGCGGCAGCAAATAATAGCAGCCTTTCTGTCCCGGATGGTTTTTCGCTCGTTATGGCAGCAAGGTTGTATGGTCAGCGCCTGAAAAAGCGCGTTTACGGGCCTGACCTGATGCTGGAATTTTTAAAAATTTCAGAAATAAAGGGTTATTCTAATTTTTTCTATGGGTCGACCGACAGGACCCTGGAATTGCTTGTCAAGGGTTTAAAAACCAGGTTCCCGCGTTTAAAGATAGCGGGGTATTATTCTCCGCCGTTTAACGCTTCTTTGCAATTAGAAGAAAAAGAAATGGCGATGATTAATAATTCTGCTGCCGATGTAGTATGGGTCGGCCTGGGAGGTGTTAAGCAGGAGCGTTGGATGTATGAGTATAAAGATAAACTCAATGTCCCTGTGTTGGTAGGGGTAGGAGCGGCCTTTGATTTCCTTGCCGGCTTGAAACCGCAGGCGCCCCGCTGGATAGGGAATAGTGGTTTTGAGTGGTTGTTCCGGTTAATAAGCGAACCTAACAGGCTCTGGCGCAGATATTTAATAACTAATTGCCTGTTTGTGTATTACGTTGGGAGTGAATTGGCTGCAAAAACATTTTCTTTTTTTAAAAGGCAAACTAAAGAAAATTTATGATTCCTGAAATTTCCGTAGTGATATTGGGTTACAAGGCAGGCCACAGAATCGAGGCCTTTGTAGAGAAAGTCATCAAACTGCTGGATAAGACTGTTCCGTCCTGGGAAATAGTACTTGTGGGCAATTATTGGGAGAATTCAAGTGACGAGACTCCCGATGTAGTAAGAAAAATTGCTTCGCAAAGAAAAAATATAAAGGCGGTGGCAATGCCAAAACAGGGAATGATGGGGTGGGATGCGCAAAGCGGGTTGCGAGAGGCAAGCGGCCGGCTTATCTGTCTTATCGATGGAGACGAACAGATGCCTCCGGAAGACATATCTAGAGTGTATGAAAAAATCAAGGGAGAGAACCTGGACCTTGTTAAGACATTTAGGATAAAAAGAGGCGACGGCTTATTCCGAAAGATCAATAGCCAAGCATATAATTTCTTATTCAGGATAATGTTTCCGGGAATAAAGGTTAAAGATATAAATTCAAAGCCTAAGATTTTTACGAAGGAGGCATACTCAAAGATGCACCTTACTGCCGATGATTGGTTTTTTGATGCAGAAATGATTATCCAATGCAGAAAATTAAAGTTGAAAGTTGGAGAAATCCCAACCGAGTTTCATAAATGTGCTTACAGGAAATCTTTTGTAAAATTGAGCGCCATATACGAGTTTATTAAGAATTTGCTACGTGCGCGGATAAGAGCTTTTTACAACTAAATGCCCAGGCAAACTGTTTTTATCACCGGTGTCGCGGGAAAAATCGGAAATCTCCTGCTGGATAGTCTATGCGGAAAAGGATACCTGATACGCGCACTTTTCCAAGATAAAGTTTCCTCTTATAAAAATCAAGAGGTTCAAAGTATATCCGGTGACTTGCTTGAGCCTGAGAGTTTCGCTTTTGCGTTGCAGGGAGTCTCCACGGTCATCCATCTTGCAGGCATAACTCATACCAATGATATAAGCCGTTATTATAGAGTCAATTCATACGGGACCTTACAACTGTTAAAGCTATGTAAGCGTTACGGGGTAAAAAGGTTTATTTTTATCAGCACGAGAGCGATTTGCCAGGATGGAGGGCATTACAGCCGTTCAAAGCGCATTGCGGAAAAATACGTGCAGGAAAGCGGCCTGGAATGGGTTGTGCTCCGCCTGGGGGAAGTCTACGGGACCAAAGGGACCAAAGGCATTGATGCAGTCTTGCATCACGTTGATCGATTTCCCGTAGTCCCCGTCATTGGAAACGGACAATACAGTGTAATGCCTCTTTATGTCGCTGATGCGGTTCTTTCTATCGCGAAAGTCTTAGAAAAAGAGGATTTACATGGTAGAATATACACGATTGCAGGGCCGGAAGTTTTAACCTACAATGAACTTATCGGTAAAATACTGTCCGTAAAAATGGTGCGAAAGATAAAGCTGCACATCCCGTTTATTGCAGCCAAGATACTAGCAGGTATATCTGCTTTAATTACAAAAGATGCTTTTTTGGTGAAAGACCAGTTACCGCGGTTATGTTGTAAAAAAAGTACCGATATATCCTTGGCGATAGCTGAACTTGGTTTTGCTCCCGCTAAAATAGAAGACGTAATACGCCTTCAGTCATTTACTCCATGTACTATTTGTCAAAATACAGCGATTTCTCTGGATAATCGTTTACATCTGTTCAGGTGCCCGCGCTGTACACATACTTTTACGCAAGCTGCCGGAATCGATCCACAGCTTTACTCGGAAGATTATTTCTACACGAAACATAAAAACTGGTTCAATAATCCCAACTATAAACTTTTTAAGTTTTTTCATAAAATTTTACGCGGGCTTATACAGAAAAAAAAGATCAGACTCCTTGATGTAGGCTGCGGAAAAGGAGATTTTCTTAAGTATATTAAACAGCTGGATCCTGATATTGAATTATACGGCATAGATTTAGCAGATAATAAATCCCCGGAATTTCATTTTATTAAAGGTGACCTTCTTAAAGAAGATATACCTATACAGTTTGAAGTGGTATGCGGGAACGCAACGATTGAACACGTTGATAATCCGCAGCTTTTCATGAAAAAACTAACCAGCATACTTTTACCCAACGGGTTACTTTTTTTATCTACCATTAACAATTTAAGCCTTATTTATAAGATCGCACGTATCCTTAAAACCTTAGGGATGCCTACCGCTTATAATCAATTGTATGGCACTCATCACCTTCAACATTATACCAACCGTTCGTTAAGGCATTTGCTTGAATCGAACGGTTTCCAGGTCCTTATACAGAAAAATTATAACTATCCCCTCAATTCAATTGATGTAATAGAGGATAATCCGTTTATAAAAAGGCTGTACATTGCCGGCGTATGGCTTATTTTCTTTTTACAATCATTATCCAAGACCGGGATAGCCCAGATCGTAGTGTGTAGAAAGATGGCCTAGAATCTGTCTATAAAATTTACTATTAAATAACCAAAATTATGATAGAATACTTACCATGTTTAGAATAAAGAGCCGAATACATCTTATTTATTTTTCCGTAGATATTGCGCTTATAATCATATCGTTTTATTGGCCGTTCAAATTTAACCCTGATTCAGTGCCGCATTACACCTCCGGCATCAGGTCATATTTGTCAACTTATTTTTTTTGGGGAGTGGTTTTACTTTTTTTCTTACATAACGCCGTTCTTTACTATACCGACCGGTACTTAAGTATTTTATCGGAATCGCTAAGGGTGGCAAAATGCGTTTTATTTTCCTCTATTTTAACTGCATTGATTATCTTTGTTTTAAAGATAGATATTTTTTCGCGTACGGTTTTTGCCGAATCAGCCATTTCATTATTATTCAGCCTTTCTGTCTGGAGGACGATAAAGCGCATCTATGTCAGATATTTAATCCAAAGGGGATACGCCAATTACAATGTGTTGATAGTAGGGGCCGGAGGCGTAGGATTGACTCTCGCGGAAGAAATCAAAACCTTTCCTTACTTAGGAATAAGGACTGCCGGATTTCTTGATGACACAAAGACAGGCGAAATAGGCGGAATTAAAATTTTAGGCAGGATTAACGATATTGAGCAGATCGTAAACAAATACTTTATTGATGAAATTTATGTTACTATTCCTTCTGAGCGAAAAATTGCCGCAGAAATAATCCAAAAGGGGACAAAGCTGGGTAAGTCTGTGAGGATAGTAGCTGAGTATTTTAGCTTACCATACCGTCAGGTAAAGTTGAATTATATAGGCGTTATTCCCCTGATGACTTATTTTGAGAAAAGCGGGCACGATACCGACAGCATGGCTAAGCGATTAATGGATATAGCTATTTCAAGCTTGATTTTGATTTTATTTTTACCTTTATTCGCAATAGTTGCTTTTTTAATTAAATTGGAAGGCCCTGGGCCGGTGCTCTATGTTTCAAAACGTTCCGGAAAAAAAGGAGTTATCTTTGACCTGTATAAATTCCGTTCCATGGTCAGGAATGCCGATAGCTATAAAGAAACCCTAAAGGATAAATCTGAAGTGGAAGGGCCGATTTTTAAGATCCGCAACGACCCCCGCCTGACAAACATAGGAAGGTTCCTGCGTAAATACAGCATAGATGAACTACCACAGTTAATTAATGTCTTGAAGGGAAATATGAGCTTAGTTGGGCCAAGGCCTTTTCCTGTAGAAGAAAGTAATAAAATCGAAAATAAACATATTCCGCGGCTAAACATTAAACCCGGGATTACAGGGCTAGCCCAGGTAAAAGGAAGGTCCGATTTAAAATTCAATAACTGGATGCGTTGGGATATCTGGTATGTTGAGAACTGGTCATTAGGGTTAGATATAAAAATCCTTTTATTGACCATTCCCGCAGTATTAAATGGAAGAGGAGCCTATTAATTGAAAGAAAAATTCTTGAAGTTTCTTGACTATGCCGGAGAGTATAGCTTATATGCGCTGATTATTTTTATTCCCATTTCAAATGCTGCCATCGAATCGTTTTTCGGCTTTATGCTCTTGTTCTTTATATTGAAAAAAATCACAAAATCGGATTTCGGATTCCTAAAATCTCCCCCCTACATATTTCTTTTATTTTTTCTTATCTTTATGGGCACGTCTTTGTTTAATAGCGGCCAGTATCTTACTAAAAGCTTAAGCGCCTTATTTTTTAAATGGCTGGAAAACATACTTATTTTTATTATTACACTGGAGACTTTAAGAGACAAAAAAAGGATTAAGAAATGTTTGGGCATTTTATTATTCACGGCTTGCTTAATTGGCATTGATGTTTTATTTCAGAAATTTACCGGAGCAGACTTTATTCATAATAAAAAAATGGTTACCGTAGGAAGCGAAAGCGCGCTGCTGGGGGTAACCGCATCCTTCCATCATTATAATTCTCTCGGGACGTACCTGGTGTTTGTTTTATCCTTAGTATTAGCTTCATTAATTTCGATAAAAGATAAACTGCAGAAAACATTTCTGTTTGCATTACTCATCCTTCTGCAGGTTTGTCTTATTTTAACCTTCTCCCGCGGAAGCTGGATAGGGCTTTTGGCGGTTTTAATCCTGATGTTATTTTTGTCTCCAAAGGTGAATAAATTAGTTTATATATTTTCAATTTTTATCACAATAATAGTTTTTTTGCCCGGCATAAGAGAAAGAACCATGTTCATTTTTGCTCCGCAAGGTGATGCGGATAGATTTTTGGTCTGGCAGGGCGCCTTTAAAATGATTAAAACACATCCTTTTCTTGGTATGGGTTTAGGGACATTCATGGCTAACTTTCAGGAATATGTGTCTAAATCTATGACGATTCAATACGCGCATAATTGTTATTTACAAATCTGGGCGGAGAGCGGAATATTTGCCTTATTGAGTTTTATTTTATTTATCGGCTCTATTTTTTATAAAGGGATAAAAACTTTTAAGAAAAATAATTCCAATTTTGCATTATTAGGGTTTATTTGCGCTTTCTTTGGCTTCTTAGCGCAGTCCTTTTTCGATAACCAGTTATATTCTCTGCAATTATCAGCTCTGTTTTGGTTTATGGCAGGAGTTCTAGTTGCACTGGTTAAACTAGACGAAGAAACGATAAAATAAGTCACGGTAGTTTTGGGAACAAATGGCGGAGCGAATCCGCCATTTTTGCTTTAGGACATGGATAAATTTATTTTAACCATAATTATTGTAGGCCTAAGCGGCATAGTGGCGCAGATAATTATCCTGCGCGAATTACTGGTAAGTTTTTACGGCAACGAACTGACTCTAGGCATAATCCTGGCCAATTGGGTCATGCTTGAGGCCATAGGAGTCCTCATCTTTGGTAAATATATTGATAAGGCCAGGGATAAAATAAAGGCATTCGTAATCCTGCAGGTAATATTTTCCCTGGCCCTGCCTTTATCAATATACTTCGCCAGGACATTTAAAGTTGCGTCAGGGATCCCTTTTGCGGAAGCCGTTGGCCTGCCACTAATATTTCTTTCTTCTTTCCTGGTAATTTTACCGGTTGCCTTCTGCCACGGCGCCCTGTTTAGCGCGGGCTGCTCTATTTATTCAAAAAAAGCCGAATCTATCGGAAAAATATACGCCTGGGAAACAATAGGCACAATCCTGGGCGGAATAATCTTAACTTATTTTTTTATCCCATATTTAAACTCCTTTCAAACAGTCTTTATCATTGTCGCGGCTAATCTTATCATCTGCTTATTTCTTTTAAGGCACGGTAAAACCGCGCTAAAATACTTTCTTTCATTCCTAATCATCGCGGTTTTTTATTTATCTTTAAGCGGAGGAATGAATTTTCTCAATAAATTATCGATTGAAAGGCAATGGAATGCGGGAAAAGTCCTGGAATACCGTAATTCTGTTTATGGCAATATTACAGTACTAGAAAAGGAGAGGCAGCGCACATTCTTTTATAACGGCTTACCGATAATTACAACACCTCATCCCGATATTACCTTCGTTGAGGAATTCGGCCACCTGCCTTTATTATTCCATCAGGCCCCCAAAGACATCTTGATTATAGGCCAGGGAATAGGAGGGTTAATAAGCAAGGTTTTAGAACATCCTGTCAGAAAGATTGATTACGCCGAAAAAGACCCCCTGATCGTGGATATGTTCAAAAAATATCCTTCCGCGCTAAGTAACCTTGAGCTAAACGATAAACGTTTGGATATCATAAACCTCGACGGGAGGCTTTTTTTAAAAACCACGCCTAAGCGTTACGATATAATCTTAATCGGGATATCCCGCCCAACGGATTTATCCAGCAACCGCTACTTCACGCAGGAATTCTTTTCTTCAATCAAAACCAGATTAAATGAAAGAGGTATTTTATCATTCACATTACCTGGCTCTATGACTTATCTTAGCCGGGAATTAAGGGACCTGAACATGTGCGTGCTAAACGGCCTAAAAGATAATTATGCTTATATCCGCATTGTGCCCGGAGATTACAACCTGTTTTTGGCTTCACCCTCCAAAGAAATAATAGAGGCTACGCCGCTTTTAATCAGCCAGAGAATAAAACAAGGGAATATTAAAACTAGCCTCCTTACGCCTGGCTATCTTGAGTACAGGCTGGATAAAAAATGGCTGGATTGGTTCACCCGTTCTTCTGCCGGCGCAACCAGCAAAGTCAATAAAGATTTTATGCCTTTTGCCGTATTCGAGATGTTAGCTTTTTGGAATAAACAGTTTTCTCCCCGGTTCGCGGGTTTTTACGAATCTTTTCAAAATTTGAACCTGACAACAATCTTTACAATAATCGCGGCAATTGCCTTGATAATTTATCTTACCTTCCATAAGAAGCAACGATTTAAAAGGATAACCATAGCATACAGCATCGCCACCACGGGATTCTTCGGAATGCTCATAAATCTTATCCTGGTATTCAGTTTCCAGATATTTTACGGCAATCTGTATCATAACATAGGATTGCTGATGAGTATCTTTATGGCGGGGATTGCCGCAGGCAGCATTTTTATCACTTACCGCATCAATAACCTAAAGAATAAGATGGGGTTCTTTATGGCGCTTGAGATAATTATGGCTATTTTTTCTGGCATTTTGGCTTTGGCAATACCGAAATTAGCCGGTCCATTGTTTCATTTACCTTTAGTTTTTATGCTGGCCGGCTTCATACCGGGAGTTTTTATAGGCTTAGCATTTCCTTTGGCTAGCAGGCTGTATCTTAAAAAGGAGGAGGGCGCTGGCAGCGTATCGGGAGCGCTTTACTGCTCTGACTTGCTGGGAGGTTGGATAGCGGGTATTTTAGGAGGGATCGTATTTCTGCCTATCTTAGGCCTTTTTAAAACCTGCATGATTATTATAATGCTTAAACTAAGCAGCTTACTGCTGCTTTTGGCCGCCAATAGAAAACCTTTGACAAAAGTTATAATTTAATATATATTAAACGTTCTATAACGAGGAGGAACAGATATGGCTAAAATGACAATAAAAGACATAGATTTAAGCGGAAAAGTAGTCTTAGTGCGGGCAGACTTTAACGTACCTCAAGACGCTAACCTCAACATTACCGATGATACACGCATAAGGGCGACTCTACCCACAATAAAATATATTTTAGGAGACGGGTCAAAGAAGGTTATTTTAATGAGCCACCTGGGCAGGCCAGATGGTAAAGTTGTGGAAAAATACAGCCTTAAACCGGTAGCAGCCAGGCTAGAGGAACTATTAGGACAGCCTGTAAAATTCCTTAACGACTGCATAGGAGATAATGTAAAGAAGGAAATCGAATCAGCAAAAGAGAAGATTATCCTGTTAGAGAACCTGAGATTCCACCCGGAGGAAGAGACAAATGACCCTGTCTTCGCCAAGCAGCTTGCCTCTTTAGCCGATATTTATGTCAATGACGCCTTTGGCACGGCACATCGCGCTCATGCCTCCACAGAAGGTGTATCTCATTATATTATGGCCGTGGCAGGGCTGCTCATAGACAAAGAAATCCAGTATTTAGGCAACACTCTTAAAAACCCCTTAAAACCATTTATGATGATTTTAGGCGGGGCAAAGGTCTCGGATAAAATAGGTATCATTGAAAATTTACTGCCTAAATGCGACGCGATTTTGATCGGCGGCGGAATGGCATATACTTTCCTGAAAGCCCAGGGAAAATCAATCGGCAATTCAAAATTAGAAAGGGATAAGCTTGATTTAGCCAAGTCTATTTTGGAAAAAGCCAAATTATCCAAAAAATCCATATTGTTGCCCATAGATAACCTGGTTGTAACTAATATCTCAGCGGATGCCAGAGCGGAATTTGTCGGCGAAAACATCCCTGAGGGAAAAATCGCGGTAGATATCGGGCCTGAAACCATCTCCATGTTTGAAAACAAGCTGCGGACTGCTAAAACCATAATTTGGAACGGCCCCCTGGGTATATTTGAAATAGACGCCTTTAGCAAGGGGACGGAACAGATAGCTCAATTCATCAGCCATCTTAATGCCACTACGATTATCGGCGGAGGGGATACCGCTGCGGCAATGACTAAACTAAAACTTGAAAATAAGATGAACCATATATCCACAGGCGGAGGGGCGAGCTTAGAATTCCTGGAGGGTAAATCATTACCGGGGATAGCTGCCTTATCAGATAAATAAATGAGAAAAATTATTATTGCCGGAAACTGGAAGATGTATAAGACCATTCCCCAGGCCATAGAACTTGCCAATGGCCTGAAAAGAGAACTTTTTGAACTTGATGCTCAAAATATAGACGTAGTTATCTGCCCGGTGTTTACTGCCCTTAGCGAAGTTTCGGAGGTAGTCGCCGAATCGGATATCCAGTTAGGAGCCCAGAATTGTTACTGGCAGGATGAAGGGGCTTTTACCGGTGAAATCTCAGTACCAATGCTTAAAGACTCCGGGGCTCAGTTTGTGATTATCGGCCACTCCGAGCGAAGGCAATATTTTGGCGAGACTAATGAATCGGTAAATAAAAAAATTGGTGCGGCATTAAAGTACGGGCTTACCCCGATTGTCTGCGTGGGAGAGAATCTAAACGAAAGAGAAAATGGCAGGACTTTTGAGGTTTTAACTGACCATATAGAAAATGGGCTGAAGGATGTCAGCGAAGAAGATATCCTGAAGATAGTCCTTGCTTATGAGCCGGTTTGGGCTATTGGTACGGGAAAAACCGCTACGCCACTACAGGCTCAGGAAGCGCATAAATATATTCGCGATTTGCTGGCAAAGATGTATAATAAAGATACTGCTAATATGGTCAGGATCCAATACGGTGGCAGCGTCAAGCCCGAGAATACCGCAGAATTAATGAAACAACCGGATGTGGATGGCGCTTTAGTAGGAGGGGCAAGTTTAACCGTAGCATCATTCACGGCTATTGTAAAATACGCAAGCGAGGTAAAAAAATGATGGGTTTTATTATAACAATACATATAATCACCTGTATTCTTTTAATTATCGCTATTTTAATCCAGGCAGGGCGCGGAGGAGGGCTGGTTGAAGGATTTTCCAATGTGGAATCGATGTTTGGCCCAAAAACCAATACTTTTCTTACCCGCACCACCGCGACCTTATCAATCTTGTTTTTCTTTACCTGCTTAACTTTGGCATTTTTGTCAGCCAGGCAAAGCCGGTCCCTGATGGACAGCGTGAAAGTTACCGAAGCAGTAAAAGAAGAACCGGCCACAACGGATGTAAAGAAGGCTGCTACCGCTGAACCTGCAAAAGAAGC
>CAZQGT010000011.1:0-33273 GCA_964593005.1 uncultured Planctomycetales bacterium | reverse complement strand
ATCTCGTCCACCCAGCAGGAGGCGATGATGTCGGTATTTTTGTTTTTTATGCCGACATTTTTGCTTTCAGGGTTTGCCTATCCAATAGCTAATATGCCCGAAGTTATCCAATGGTTTACCTTGATTAACCCTATGCGTTATTATCTGGCTATTATCAGGGGGATATTCTTAAAGGGTGTGGGCATGGATATCCTGTGGGTTAATTTCCTGGTTCTTTTGGTTATCGGGATTTTTGTTATTACGATGAGCACCCTCAGGTTCAGCAAGAAGATAGCCTGATTTAGCCGGGCTATTAAATTTTAGTTGACTTTTATTTGGATATGGTATGATATCCGGATTCAGGGTATAGACCAAAAATAATTAAACAAGGAGATTAGGTGGAGTCAGGTTCCCCTCAAAAAGAAAAAACAATTTTATTGAAAAAAGTAAAATTACTTTATGCTGTTTTGTTTTTCCTCTTAATGGCAATTATTGCCTTTGGCGTATATATCTTAAATGATAAGGGCCTGCTGCAAATAAATATAAGCCATTCCAGCGCGGGGCTCCCATATAAAGAGGAGGTGCATAAGGTAATTGACCCTTTGCGTTATTCCGGTATTCAGATGTTCTCAAGCGAGGATGTATATCTGACTTTGGATCTTGAAAAAGGATTATGGATTTTGCATAATATCCATAAATTTGATGATAACGGTGAATTGGTTTTAAATGAAGGCAGGTATGGTACATGCGGGGAACTGGCGGCTTACACAGCGTATAGGCTTGGGCCTGTTTTCAAAGATGGCTATAATATAGATTTTTTGATGGCCAGCCAATCCGGTTACTTTCTGGCTCCCAAGGCTTCGCATATCGTATTAAGGATCGCCAGCAAATCGAATACCCGGCAAGTATATATCCTGGACCCCTCTTTCCGCAGATACGGGGCATTTGAGGATTTTGATGACTACCTGTTTTTTAAAGAATTACCCCAGCTTAATTTTATGGAAAACAAGGCAAGTGATGTAGCCCAGCAGTTCAACACAGCAATCCCTTTGCTCATAAGGAAGGATTATCTTCTGGGGTTTGTGGTTGAGCATGCGGATAAGCAGCCTGAGCGGAATAATTTCGTTATGGCGTTGACCTTAAATAAGAAACATAATTATTCAGGCAGGTATCTGTTTGCCTTGCGTTATGCCGAAGGAGATACCCGGGTTTTTGAGAACAAAAGATTGGCCCTGGAGGTCTTGAGCGAAAAAGAATGGACTATCTTAAAGGACAAGATAGAAAAGTTATTCAAAGAACAGTTAGGCAATATACATTAACTGGATAGTCTGAGGGTATGTTTAAATTCCATTGATTTTATTTTTTAGCAGTGGTAATATACATAATAAGTAACTCCGAGTTTTAAGGTGGGTCAGGATAGAAAAAATACGAGAAACCTTTATAGGGCGATTTGTCAGCCGATGAAGGTTTTTCTTTTTTTATAGAGGTTACCTGGTTTAAATGTCAGATTTCTTCGCAAAACATATTTTTCAGTTTGATCCCCTTTGCCTATTCTTTATTTCCGTTATTTTCATTATTTCTATTCCCTCGGCAGTATACTCTTTCGGCTATTTAAAGGATGAATACTCGTCTGCTAAAATAAAGCTTGCCTGGATTTTACTGGTTATTTTTGTTCTTTCCATGGTTTTTGTAGTCAGCGCAAAGAATCTGCTCGTCTTCCTGGTGTTTTGGGAAGTTATGTCGCTGGTTTCATATTTTCTGGTTGTTTTTGATACTGAGCATGAAAAATCCATACAGGCCGGAATGGTTTATATGGTCATGACGCATATCGGGACTGCTTTTTTAATTGCCGCTTTCATGCTGATGTATAAATATGCCAATTCTTTTGACTACACTGCAATAAAGTCGGCTTGTCAATTAATGCCCGCTCAGGCTAAGAATATTATATTTTTATTGCTTTTAGCGGGTTTCGGAACAAAGGCAGGGATTGTACCGTTGCACATTTGGCTGCCATATGCCCATCCTCAGGCCCCAAGCCATATCTCCAGCATAATGTCCGGCGTAATGATTAAGACTGCTATTTACGGCATAATCCGTTTTATTACATATATTTTAGGCGTTCAATCTTCCTGGTGGGGTATTTTATTGCTGGTATTGGCCAGCGCCACTTGTTTAGTAGGCATAATTTATGCGCTTATGGTCCGCGATATCAAGCGCCTGCTGGCTTATTCCAGTGTTGAGAATATCGGAATTATATTATTAGGAGTCGGCCTGGCTATGTTCTTTCAAAGCATAAATATGCCATACCTGGCCATATTCTCTATGATCGCAGGCTTATATCATTTAATAAATCACGCAATCTTTAAAGGGTTGCTGTTTTTGTGCGCCGGTAGCGTATACAAGGCTACCGGCACGCGGGATATTGAGAAATTAGGAGGCTTAATCAAGAGGATGCCTCAGACTGCTGTTTATTTTTTACTGGGGGCAATGGCGATTTCCGCTCTTCCGCCGCTTAATGGGTTTGTAAGCGAATGGTTAACTTTGCAGGCTTTTTTTCTGGGGGCGCTTAACGTAACAGGAGGGGTTAAAGTTTTTTTGGTGATTTGCGCGGCAATTTTAGCGCTGACCAGCGGGTTAGCAGCTGCCTGTTTTGTTAAGGCTTTCGGGATAACTTTTCTGGCTATTCCCAGAAGTAATTACGCCAGGGACGCAAAAGAAGCGCCTTTATCTATGAAGGCAGGTATGGCCTTTCTGTCACTGCTGACTATTATTTTCGGTCTGGCTTGCGTAAAAATCATAAAAATATTAGCGCAGGTTGCAGGTTCAGTCACAGGCCTTGATATCGGTAGTATGAGTTTTTCTTTTAACAATTTCACCATCAGCCCGCAGGCGGGTAAAAATATTTATCTTTCTACGCCTTTACTTGCTTTAATACTGATTACGCTTGGGGTGGCGGGTTTCTTGATATACAGGATATTTAGCAGGAGAAATGCGGTAATTTATAAAACCTGGGACTGCGGTTATTACAAAATAGGCCCGCGTAACGAATATACTGCAACGGCGTTTTCTAAGCCATTCAGGATTGCCTTCAGCTTTTTCCTTCTGCCTTACCGCAAGACGCAAAAGATCAGGGAGTCTTTTTATCATGTAAAGTCTTTTGCTTATGAGACATATACCACCCCTGTATTTAAGAAATATATTTACGAGCCGCTGCTTGCCTTAGTTTTTAAGATGGCTAAATCAATGAGAAAAATCCAGCTGGGAAGCATTCATTTATACCTGGGTTATATATTTATTACCCTGGTGTTGTTAATCGTATTTATCCGTAAATTCTAATGTCTAAAATTATTTTAATTATCCTGCAGCTAATTTTATTTATGGTTATCGCTCCGGTCTTAAGCGGAGTGGTTTTTAAACTGAAGAATAATATTAGGATGCGGAAAGGCCAAAGCATATTCCAGCCGTATTATAATTTAGCGAAGCTTTTTTCAAAAGGGGAGGTGGTTTCGGAAACTGCCTCCTGGATATTTAAGGCCACTCCTCTCATAGTGATTTCTTCAATGCTTGCCTCAGCAGCTTTGATTCCTTTGCTTGTGTTAAGGGGCGCACTTTATCAGGCAGGGGATTTCCTGGCACTTATATTCATTTTTTCCCTGGGGCGTTTTTTTCTCGCCCTTTCGGCATTAGATACCGGGAGTTCTTTTGGGGGAATGGGCGCATCAAGGGAGATGTTTATTTCAAGCCTTGCTGAGCCGGCTTTTTGTATGGCGGTTTTTGCTGTATCTTTGCAGTCCGGCTCAACGGCTATTCCTGTTTTTAACAGTGTGCAGGCAGTATCAGTTTCTTCTATTGTTGCCGGGCTTACTTTATTCCTGGTTACAATCGCGGAGACATCGCGAATCCCGGTTGATAACCAGGAAACGCATCTTGAGTTAACTATGGTGCATGAGGCAATGGTACTGGAGTATTCAGGCCGGTCTCTGGCTTTAATTGAAATGGCCGCATATATTAAGCAGATGATCCTATTTTTTCTTATTGCTCAGATTATTTTTCCTCTTAGCCTGCCGGTTTATACAAGTTTTGCCCAGGCCTCATTTTGGATTTTATGGTATTTTTCCCGGATAATTATTATTGCTATTGTGGTTGCGTTTGTGGAGGTCTCTGTGGCAAAGATGAGGTTGTTTAGAGTGGCGGATTTCCTGGGCCTGGCTTTTGTGTTAGGGGTTGTTGCTTCGGTATGCGCGATCTTGGGAGTTTAATATGCAGGGAATAATTCTGTTTACGGTTTTGGCTTCAACATATCTTATGGTTATCGCTAAAAGGATGCCGGCTTTGATCCGCGCCTTCCGTTACCAGTCTTTTTGCCTATTTGTATTTACTTTGCTTGTCGCCTCAAGCCACCGCCAGGCTGACCTGTATATTATTGCCGGGTTATTGTTTATTTTGAAAGTATCGCTTATCCCGTATTTATTATACCGAATTATCAAGAAGATAAAAGTAAGCGAAGAGCTGGGTTTATTTATTAATCCCCAGTTGTCTTTACTATGGGCGCTGGTTTTCACCTATTTATCCTGGATTTTCTCCGTGCATTTGATTATTTCAAATAGAACAGCCTCAAGCAGTATGTTGGCAATAGCCTTTTTCATAGTTTTATCCGGGTTGTTTTTGATGATTTCGCGGATGAGCGCGCTTGCCCAGATTATCGGGTTATTGGTAATGGAGAACGGATTGTTCCTGCTTGCTTCTACGGTTTCGGGAGGAATGCCTTTTTTCGTGGAGATAGCTATATTCTTTGATGTATTTGTGAGCGTGGTGATTATGGGCCTTTTTGTTTACAGGATTAATAAACTTTTTACGCATATTGATGTAACTAAGCTTTCCCGGCTAAGAGGATAAATTATGCAAATTTTCTTGATTCTTGGGATACCGGCGCTATTTTCAATAGCTGTCTTATTTATAAAGAAGCAGAGGGCCTTTGGAATAATCAATTCTGCCGGATACTTGTCTGTTCTATTTGCAGCTATTGGTCTGTTCAGGGGGGTAATAGTTAAGGGCAGCGCTAAGGCGTTCTTTGGCTTTATTTATATTGATTTTTTAAGCGCGTTTTTTATTTTGGTTACCTCTGTAATTGCTTTTGCTGTGGCCCTTTATTCTATAGGTTATATCAGCAAGGATGTTGAAGGTAAGGTTATCTCCGAGAAAAAAGCAGGGATTTATTACCTGCTTTTTAACTTATTTTGTCTCTCAATGTTCATAGTGCCGGCAGTAGATAATTTAGGCATGCTTTGGGTTGCCATAGAGATGACCACGCTTATCTCGGCTTTTCTCGTGGGTTTTTATAATTCCAAAGAATCAGTTGAGGCAGCCTGGAAGTATATTATTATTTGTTCGGTGGGGATAATCTTTGCCCTTTTAGGGACAATACTTTTTTCTTATGCCTTTTCAATTTCCGGTTTGAGCAAGAGTTTGAATTGGTCGGATATAGCCCCTATTGCCCATATATTAGATAAAGACATTTTAAAAGTTGCTTTTATTTTTATTCTCGTAGGATACGGAACCAAGGCGGGCTTGGCTCCTATGCATACCTGGCTTCCTGATGCCCATAGCCAGGCAGTTGCCCCTATAAGCGCTTTACTTTCCGGGGTGTTATTAAAGACGGCTCTCTATGCGATTTTAAGGTTCGGGATGATTATTGTTAAAAGTATGGGTTTTGCGTATTTCGCGCACCTGATGATTTTATTTGGCCTGGTTTCATTAGCGATATCCAGCTGTTTTATTTTAGTTCAGAAGGACATTAAACGCATGCTGGCATATAGCAGCATTGAACATATTGGCATAATCTCAATTGGTTTTGGTTTAGGCTCGCCCCTGGCTATCGCCGGGGCTTTGTTGCATGTTTTTAATCACGCGGTAACCAAATCTCTTATGTTTTTCGGGGCAGCGGATATTGTTAGTGTTTACAAAAAACACAATATGAATGTAATCAGGGGGGTAATTAAGGTCCTGCCGTTTACCGGTATTATGGTGCTTCTGGGGATGTTCGCGCTTACCGGATTTCCGCCCTTTTCCATATTTATAAGCGAAATCATGATTTTGGCTGCTGCTTTCACCAAGGGTTCATATGTAATAGCGGCTTTGTTATTGTTTTTTCTTTCGCTTATTTTTAGCGCTTTTATTTATCATTTCGGAAAGATGCTTTTTGGCAAGCTTCCCAAGGATATGATTGTTACGGCTGAACCGTTGAGTCAGAAGCTGGCGTTTTTATTTTTACTTTTGTTGATTTGTATTTTAGGCATCGTGTTGCCGTTTATAAAAAAGGATTTGCTATGGTTTGCGCAGAGCTTGCTGCTGGGATAAAAAATATTTTCGGCGCTTTTGAGGCGCTTTCTATTGTCCAGGTTTATACGGATGAAATACGTATTAAAGTAGGCGAGAAGTTTTTCAAAGATACCTGCCTGGCGTTGCATAAAATACTTTCTTCTCCGGTATATATGCTTTTTGCTTCTGACCAGCGCAAGGAGATGGATAAATTTGCGGTGAATTGCGTGTTTGTGGATTTAAAGAAAAACTGCTGGGTGATCGTGAGTATGGATATCCCGCAGGAAGACCCTCATTTTGATTCTTTGGCAAAATGTATTCATTCTGCCAGTCTTTTTGAGAGGGAAATTTGGGAGATGTTTGGTATTTATCCGCAAGGCAACCCTGATTTAAGGCGGTTAAGGCTGCACGATGAAGTCTGGCCAAAGGGCAATTACCCTTTACGTAAAGATTTTGAATTAATGCAGACAGGACCTTTAAGCGATTATGAATTTGACAGGGTAGAAGGGGATGGGGTATTTGAAGTCCCGGTCGGCCCGGTGCATGCCGGGATTATCGGGCCGGGGCATTTTCATTTTAGTGTCGCAGGCGAGCCGATCATTAACCTGGAAACCAGGCTTGGGTTTACCCATCGCGGGGTAGAAAAACTTTTTGAAGGCAAGCTATGTTTTGAAGCGATAAAGCTGTCAGAATGCATATCAGGAGATACGAGTTTTGCCTATAGTTTGGCATTTGCCCGGGCAGTGGAGAAGTCCTCCGGGGTTTCGGTTCCGGGGCAGGCTGTTTATTTAAGGGTTATATTCTTAGAGCTTGAGCGTATGTATAACCATGTAAATGATATCGGGGGTATGGCGGTTGACGTAGGCTTTAGTTTTCCTTGCGCATATGCCTCGGTTATCAAGGAGGAAATACTTCAATTAAATAATAAGCTTACTGCAAGCAGATACCTTAAAGGCGTAAATACGATCGGAGGGGTATCCCGGGACCTGGATAAGGCTAAGAGATATATGCTCCTTGATTCTCTCGGCCGGATAAAAAGGGATTTTGATGAGTTGGTTAAAATATTATATTCCAGCGTTTCTTTTATGGACAGGATAGATACTACCGGAGCGTTGCGGCGTAAGACTGCCGAAGATTTAGGCGTGGTTGGCCTGGTCGCCCGCGCGTCAGGAATTCCTATAGATTTAAGAGAATATTTTTCAAGTGTATATAAAGACGCAAAATTCAGGATGATAACAGGGGAATCCGGGGATGTATTGGCCAGATTAAAAGTAAGGATCGCAGAGTTTAAGGAATCAACGCGTTTGATTGAAGAGTTTACCGGAAAGCTTGTCGACTCCCGGCAGATTAATGCCCATCCGGAGTTAAAAAAGGGAAGCGCTTTAGGTTACGCGGAGGGTTGGAGGGGCCCGGTTTTATGCTGGCTTGAAATTGATTGCGCGGGGTTAATCCAGAGATGCAAGATAGTTGACCCTTCTTTTCTGAATTGGCAGGGGTTATCCTATGCTGTATTGGGAAATATTATACCGGATTTTCCGCTTTGTAATAAAAGTTTTGACCTTTCGTATTCAGGGGGGGACCTTTAATTATGCTGCAGATATTAAAAAACAGGTTTTTAAAAGGCGTGCTTACCAGGCGTATTGAACCGGGATTATCCGCAGAGATGGAGCAGGCAGGCCTGGAATTAAGATCTTTAATTCAGAAGAAATTCAGCCGGTCTTTACATATCCGCCAGCTGGATACGGGTTCATGCGGCGCCTGCGAATCGGAAATAATTTCCGCGAATAACCCGATTTATGATTTGCAAAGGTTCGGGGTAAATTTTGTTGCCTCTCCGCGGCATGCCGATGCCCTCCTGGTTACGGGCGCGGTATCTAAAAATATGCTTACTGCGTTAAAGAAGACTTATCAGGCTATGCCTGAGCCTAAGTTTGTGATTACCTGCGGAGATTGCGCCTTAAACGGAGGGTTATTCCAGGGCTCTTATTATGTTAGCGGCGCAGTCAGCGATATCTTACCGGTTATTTTGCATATTCCGGGTTGCCCTCCCAGCCCTTTGCAGATTATATCAGCCCTGAATGCTTTCTTGCAGAAAACCTGAAGCCTGCCTGTATAAAAGATATACCCCCTGCTTTAATTTTCTTGCTAATGTCTTTTTCGGGTCTTATAATACATTGGTTAATAATTAAAGGAGGGCCCTGGCTCGTTACCTCGCCAGGCCCTTGTGGATTCATACAAGGATTTCACTAGATAGAAGCTTTAAGGTGTTTAAATTTTTCTGGATAAAAGATCAAGGAGGATTTTATGAAGAAATTACTGTTTATATTCGCGGCATCCAGCTTGTTCAGTTTATTAGTATTATGCCCTGCCTATACCCAGGAGAGGAGTGTCAGCGTTGATTTGGGGCAGTTAAGAGGCGAATTACTCAGTTCAAAGTTACCGCTTAAAGATGTAAATTCTATTGCCCAGACTTTAGGGGGTTTATTAAGCCAGGGTTCTACCGTGGGGGAATTAAGAAGTATAACCCTTAATATAGCCAAAAAAGGTATTTCAGGATCAGACTTAAATGCCTGCCTTGGGTCTGTAAAGGAATTGGTTGGGTTGGGTGTTAAAACAAATGAAGCTGCAGATACAGTATTAGATGGGATAGGCCAAGGCCTGGCGTACGGGTTTAAGGGTGGGGATACAGGGTTATTGGATAAAGTCCAGGAGGCGGTTAAGAAAAAGAAACAAGAATTGCTTGATCAGGCGAAGAAAGAAGCTGAAGAGAAAGTAAATGAACAGGCTGGAGCATCCTCGGAGCCATTAACAGGCGAAGCAGGCAAATAAAGTTAAAAAAGGAGAATTTATGAAAACCTGGTTATGTATTTTTGTTTTAGCGGCCATTTTAATTATGCCTGGTGTAAGTTTTTGCCAGCAGGAAGGTTCTCTTGAAACACATTCCAGGCAGGGAATTGTTTCAGAGGTTGATTCAATCGGTTCGCTTTTGATACTATTTGATGGTAGTGAGCAGTTGAGGTTTTACGTAGAGCCGGGGGCAAGTATCCAGCGCGGGACAGATAATATTATGCTTGCTGATCTTGAATCAAACGATACGGTAACCGTGGAATATTATAAAGCGCAGAACGGCCAGCTTAAAGCGGTTTCTATCGTTGATAATAATATCGTTTCTGATTTCTAACTGATGAATAAATTCATTATCGCAACATTAATGCTGGTATGCAGCAATATTTTTATGACCTTTGCCTGGTATGGTCACCTCAAGCATCATGGCGCAAAACCCTGGATTGTTGCGGCCCTGATAAGCTGGGGAGTTGCTTTATTTGAATATCTCCTACAGGTCCCCGCAAACAGGATAGGCCATCAGGTTATGAATCTGGGTCAGCTTAAGATTTTGCAAGAGTTGATAACCCTGTCTGTATTTATTCCGTTTTGCGTTTTTTATATGAAAAAGGGCTTAAAAAAAGACTATCTCTGGGCATCCCTCTGTATTTTGGCAGCAGCTTTCTTTATGTTCCGCGGATTATTAGCAAAGGCATAGGTAGTTTTAATTTACCCTCAGCAACATCCTTACGGTTAAACTTAAAATAATTTTTATTGACACCCTGGTGAATTATGTTAAACTTGTTATGAACATATGTTCATAACTAAAAGGAGCAGGATTTGAGGCCCAAAAAGACAAGATGGGTAAAATGCGCCCCTGGAGAGAGATGTTTTAAGCCGCGTTGCAAGCCTCTTAGTAAGCTTTCAGATGTTTATCTTAGCCTTGATGAATTTGAGGCTATCCGCCTGGCTGACCTTGAAGAGTTGAAGCAGATTAATGCCGCAAGGTTAATGCATGTATCCCGTCCGACATTTTCGCGGATTATAGCTTTGGCCAGGAAAAAAGTAGCCGACGGCTTAGTGAATATAAAGGTAATCAGGATTGAGGGAGGGTGTTGTAAAATCAAAAGGAGGAAGAAGTGAAAGATAAAACCGGAGAGAATAAAACGAAAAAAGGTTTTTTTGCCAGAATGATTGATAAACTGGATAAAAAAATGCAAGAAAAAGCGGAATCCAGGCCTTGCTGCTGCGCTAAGGATAAACCGGGAAATGAAAAATGCTGCAGCTGATTGTAGACCGGTTAACCTATTCTTTATTTAAATTAGACACGCTTTCCAGATGGGCGCAGGCAATTAATTTTTTTATCTATGATTCTATTAAGATTTTATTGCTGCTGTTTGTTTTGATTTCTGTTATCGGATTCTTGAGGTCTTATTTACCGGTAGACAGCATAAAACGATGGCTTTCCGGCAAGAAAGTATCCTCCTATTTTCTTGCTTCCCTGTTTGGAGCAATAACCCCGTTTTGCTCCTGTTCTTCAATCCCTATCTTTATAACTTTTCTTGAAACAGGCGTACCCCTGGGGGTGACTTTTTCCTTTCTTATTACCTCACCTTTAATTAATGAATACCTTGTTATCTTAATGTTTGGTTTCTTTGGTTTTAAAATTACAGCTCTTTATGTCTTAAGCGGATTAATAATAGGGGTTATTTCCGGCCTTATCCTTGGTAAGTTGAATCTGGAGAAGTACCTTGTTAAAGATTTAGTCAGCCAGGGCAACCAGAATTGCTCCGAAAAAGAATTAAAAGGTTTTAAGAACAGGTTATTTTTTGGCATACAAGAAGCCAGCTCAATTGTACGAAAACTTTGGTTCTGGGTTTTAGCCGGAGTGGGCCTGGGCGCGCTAATTCATAATTTTATCCCCCAAGAGCTTGTGCAGAATATAATAAGCAGGACAGGATTCTTTAGCGTTCCTATTGCCACAATTATCGGAGTTCCTATGTATGGAAGCTGCGCGGCAATCGTGCCGATAGCGGTGGCTTTATTCCAAAAGGGGTTTCCTCTCGGTACTGTTTTGACTTTTATGATGGCAGTCGCGGCCCTCAGCCTGCCCGAGGCAATTATGTTAAGAAGAGCCATGCATTTAAAATTAATTTTTATATTTTTTACGGTAACCACCCTGGCGATTATTTTTACGGGGTACTTGTTTAATTTTCTGCAAAAGCTGTTATTTTAAATAAAAATGAAGAAAATAATCTGTGGATTATTTATCAGTATCTTTTTTGGTGTTACGGTAATTACTGCTATAGGCCTTGCTTATGCTCAAGAGCGTTCAAGCTCAAAGGTCTTGATATATTATTTTCATGGCTCTACCAGGTGTACTTCTTGTTATAGGTTTGAGACGTATTCTAAAGAGCTTATTAAGGATTACTTTAAGGGTGATCTTGAGTCAGGGAAATTAGAGTTTAAGGTTATAAATGTAGAAGACAGGGGTAATCAACATTATACGGACTACTATCAACTTTATACTAAGACCATTATATTGTCTTTAGAGAAGAATGGCCAAGAAGTGAAGTGGAAGAATCTTAATAAGATTTGGGAATATGTTAATGATAAATCGGGGTTTTTTGATTATGTTAAAGGTGAGATTAACGCTTATTTAAAAGAAGGTCAATGATAGAGGCATTGATAGGTTTTCTTACGGCCATCTGGCTGGGTATATTGACTTCAATAAGCCCCTGCCCCCTGGCTTCTAATGTCGCGGCTGTCTCATTTTTGTCTAAGAAAATTACTCATCCGGCGCTTGTATTTATCTCCGGGTTTTCATATACATTCGGCAGGATGGTTTCATACGGGTTAGTAGGGTGGGTTATTATTAATTCATTATTTAGTATTCCGCAGACCGCCCAGTTTTTGCAAAGATATATAAATAAGGCGTTAGGCCCTATTTTAATTGTTACGGGGTTGGTTTTATTAGGAGTAATTAATCTGCGTTTATCGGGAATCAGGCTTTCTGAAAAAAGCCGCAATAAACTCGCGGAATCCGGGGTAACAGGTTCTTTTTTACTGGGGTTTATTTTTGCTTTCGCGTTCTGCCCGATTTCGGCAGCCTTATTCTTCGGCAGCCTTATCCCTTTATCGCTTAAAAGCAGGGCAGGGGCATTCTTGCCGTTTATTTACGGAATCGGGACAGGGCTTCCGGTATTAATATTTGCGGTAGCTATGGCCTTTGGAGTCACTTCATTTGGCCGTTGGTTCGGCCGGATAAACAGGATAGAATGTTATGTCCGCTTATTAACCGGGGTGATATTTATAGCTGTAGGGGCTTATTATATACGGGTGTATATAATGCCGGTATTTAAGGCTTAGGGGTGTATATGAAAGAAAACCAAAAACGGGATATGTCCGTATTCGAAAAATATCTTACTCTTTGGGTTTTATTATGCATAGGTGTAGGAATCCTGGTAGGCAAGATTGCTCCGGGAGCGGCAAAGTTTCTTGATGGTATGGCTATATATGTAAATGGGGCACCGGTAGTCTCAATACCAATTGCGATTTGCCTGTTTTTTATGATGTACCCAATAATGGTAAAGATTGATTTTGCGGAGGTGATAAAAGCGGGAAGATCACCTAAGCCTGTAGGTTTAACTTTATTTGTTAATTGGGCAATAAAACCTTTTACTATGTATGCTATAGCTTATGTTTTCTTGGGGATTTTATTCAAAGGGCTTATCGGGATAGACGCTATAGATTTTGTTAAACTTCCTCCGGGAGCAGATTGGTTGCTGGGGTCGACACACGGTGCGGGAACAGTTGTGATGCACGAAGGTTTGAAAATGCTTCAAGTGCCACTCTGGCGCAGTTATTTTGCCGGGTGTATTTTACTTGGCATTGCTCCTTGTACGGCGATGGTTTTAGTATGGGGATTTCTTGCTAAAGGCAATGATGGTCATACGCTGGTTATGGTTGCCATAAATTCACTGACCATGCTTTTACTTTATGGGGTTTTAGGGGGATTTCTTTTGGGCGTAGGGAGGATGCCGGTTCCCTGGCAGGCGTTATTATTATCTATTCTTATCTATGTTGCATTGCCGCTTATCGCAGGATATTTCTCCCGGAAGTGGATTGTGTCGCTTAAAGGTATTGAATGGTTTAACCAGAAGTTTCTTCATTTATTGAGCCCTGTTTCAATTATCGCGCTTTTGTTCACGCTTGTACTTTTATTTTCATTTAAAGGAGAAATTATCCTTGCGCAGCCGTTAACGATTCTATGGATAGCAATCCCGCTTTTTATCCAGACGTGTTTGATTTTTGCAATCACATACTGGATGGCGAAGAAAATGCGCTTAAGATATGAAGATGCCGCGCCTTCGGCAATGGTCGGCGCCAGCAACCATTTTGAAGTTGCGATTGCTACGGCGACAATGTTATTCGGGCTTTCATCGGGAGCTGCCCTTGCTACGGTTGTCGGTGTTTTAATTGAAGTACCTGTAATGCTTATGCTGGTGAAGATATGTTTAAGAACGCGAAACTGGTTTAAACAGTAAGAGTAAAGGCTGTTTCGCCGGTTATTCCCAAAAATAATTGTTTACTCCCTCCAATGATGTTATAATAAAAAAACTATGGTTACGATTATTTTTATTGTTGCGGCTTTAATCTTCGGGCTGGGTTATTTGAAATATGGCAAATTTCTGGCCCGTTTTTTTGAACTGGACGATAAAAATCTTCCTCCTTCCAGTACTATGAATGACGGAGTGGATTATGTGCCAGCCCCCGCTCCGGTATTATTCGGACACCATTTTTCATCTATCGCCGGAGCCGGTCCTGTTTTAGGGCCGATTATCGCCGGTTTGGCTTTTGGCTGGTTTCCGGTCTGGCTGTGGGTCGTTGTCGGCTCAATTTTTATCGGCGGCTTGCATGATTTATCCAGCATGGTGATTTCTATACGTAACCGCGGTAGGTCAATCGCCGAAATTGCCAATATTTATATGTCAAGGCGGGCTTACCGGTTAATGCTGCTTTTTATCTGGCTTACCCTGGTTTATGTGCTCACCGTATTTACAGACCTGACTGCCGTGGCTTTTAAGGCTGACGGAGGAGTAGCTACGTCTTCGTTGTTATTTATAGTATTGGCCCTTGGTTTTGGCGTAGCGCTTTACCGCTTGAAGATGCCGCTTTTATGGGCTAGCGGAATTTTTGTTTCTTTGCTTTTTTTCTGTGTCTGGCTTGGGCAGAAGATGCCTCTTAATAACATTCCGGTTTTATTTGGTGATAGCGTAAAAACCTGGAACATAGCGTTACTTGTTTATTGTTTTGTTGCTTCAGTGACTCCGGTCTGGATACTCCTTCAGCCGAGGGATTATCTTTCAAGTTTCCTGTTGTATGGCTCTATCCTGGGAGGTTTCCTGGGAATACTATTTGGTGGGTATGCATTAAAATACCCGGCTTTTATTGGATGGGGCTCATCTGATATAGGACCGATGTTTCCACTTTTATTTGTTACTGTGGCTTGTGGAGCTATAAGCGGATTCCATTCAATTGTTGCCAGCGGGACTTCTTCGAAACAAATTAAGAAGGAAACTCATGTATTGCCAATAAGCTATGGGGCTATGCTGGTAGAAGGGTTAGTAGCAGTTATTGCCCTTAGCACTATTATGATGATTAGCAGGAGTGATCCTCTTGCCAAAGGGGCCCCGCTTGCTATTTATGGGGCTGGTATGGCCAAGTTCCTTTCCATATTTGGCATCCCGGAAAGATATGGAGGTCCCTTTGGAATTTTAGCCCTATCTACCTTTATTTTGACTACCCTTGATACTGCTACCCGGCTTGGCCGCTATATTTTTCAGGAATTCTTCGGAATGCAAGATAAGAATTCGCGTTATATAGCTACCGCAGCAACTTTGTGCTTACCGGCTGCCTTTGTTTTAATAAACCTAAAAGATGCCAATGGCAATATTGTTTCTGCCTGGAAGACTATCTGGCCTGTTTTTGGGGCCACTAATCAGTTATTAGCAGGCTTGGCATTAATGGTGGTCGGCGTTTGGTTAAGAAAGAAAGGAAAGCCTATTTGGTTTGTGGTATTGCCAATGATATTTATGCTTGCAATGACCTTATGGGCATTATCCATTATAATTCTGCAGTATAAGCTCAGCCTGCTTGGTTTTATCGGAGCGGTTCTGCTGTTTTTGTCAATTTTACTGGTTTATGAAGCGGTTCAGATATTTAAAACCAGGTGAGCAGTTCTTTTATAACTTCAATCCCCATATATAGATATATGAAACGTCTTGTTAATTAATAATTAGTATGATATATTAAGAGACAATAATTCATTAAAATTGGGGTGAAGATGGTCCGGATGGGTAACTTAAAACTTCCTCGCATGATTTAATGATCTCAGGCTCAAGTTTCTTGCGTGCTTAGCGCAAGGAATTTGAGTTTTTTATTTTTTAGCAAAGGAATGGCCTTATGCGCATCCATACAAAATTAATTATCCAAACCTGCATCCTTGTCTTGATCGCCACAACATTGTTTTTTGTATATGCCCGGCTGGAATTTAAGAAAACAGCTGTTTTGTTCCAGGGGCAAAAGAATGATATAGAGAGCATTTTTGACAGGATTGTTGATCTTAAGTCAAAAACCCTGGAAGCTCTTGTGGTGGATTATACGTATTGGGATGATTTTGTGGATTATGTTAAGACCCCGAATAAAACCTGGGCGGAGCAGAATTTAAAGACAGTCCTTCCGACTTTTGGCGTTGATCTATTGGTGGTTTATAACCCGAAACTAGATTTAGTCTCTTCTTTTACCACCGAAGGAAATGAAGCTTTGTATGGTAAATTCATCCAGAAAATAGAATTAGCCAGGATTTTTGAACAAAGCAGGGAAAGGCATTTCTTTATTCATACATCTGAGGGGGTTTTGGAAGTTTACGCTTCTACAATACATCCTACCAATGACCCGGAGAAAAAAACTCAGCCGCAGGGTTCTATGTTTGCCGTAAGGCTGTGGAGTAAGGAATATGTTGATGAAATCTCCAAGATTACCGATTGCCAGATGTCAATAATCTACCCCTTTAGTAAAGCTATTCTTATCAATAAAGTTGAGTACAGGGAAGAGGCAATACAGTTTTCAAGAGTTTTAAGAGGCTGGGATGACCATCCTGTCGCCAGGATAGATATAACGCGGATATCTCCAAGCGTTGTTGAGTTCAGGAATATGTCAAGGCAGGAACTGGTCATTATTATATTCTTTGTTTTGTTTATAGCCTTGGTCTATATCCGTTTTATTTTAAGCCAGGTGCACGATCCGCTTGTGCTTATATCTAAGTCCCTTAAGGAAAATAACCTGCAATATATTTCCAAGATGCGCACCAGGAATAACGAGTTTGGCGAGATAGCCAGGCTTATATTTAAATTTTCAGAGAATGAAATTGAGCTGGCTAAAGAAGTAGAATTGCTTAAAATTACCGAGAGCCAGCTGGAAAAAGAGCGCGACCGGGTCCAGGAGTACCTGGATATTGCCGGTGTTATGTTCGTAATTTTGGATAAAGAAGGCAATATCGGTATGATTAATAAAAAAGGTTGCGCTATCTTGGGCTATGAAGAGCAGGAGATAGTCGGAAAAAATTGGTTCCAGGCTTGCCTGCCGGAAGAGAATAAAGAAGAGGTATACGGCATTTTTAAAAAGATTATCTCCGGAGACCATGACTTTAAGGAATATTACGAAAATCAGGTGTTGGGAAAAGACGGAAGGCTGCGTACTATTGCTTTTCATAATGCCGTTCTTAGGAATAAAGAGCTCCAGATTATCGGTATGTTATTTTCAGGTGAAGATATTACTGAGCGGAAACAGGTGGAAAAAGATTTATATAAGATCTCAAGAGAGCTGCGGGTAATCGTTGATTCTTCCCAGAGTATGATTTTTTACAAAGATAAAGATAACCATTTCCTGTTTGTAAATAAGGCCTTCACGGAAATAGCCGGGCTGTCCAGGGAGAATATTGAAGGTAAAACCGCTTTTGATATTTTCCCGGAATACGCGAAGAGATACTGGGAAGACGATTTAGAGGTAATGAAAACGAAACAGAATAAACTTAATATCGTTGAGCCTTTAATAACCCCTAAGGGGTTAGTCTGGCTGCGCACGGATAAGATTCCTTATGTTGACGAGCAGGGCAATGTCACAGGGGTCATTGGTTTTTCTTTAGATATTACCCGGCAGAAGCAGGCAGAAGATTCTTTGTGGGAGAGTGAGGAAAAATTTCGAAGCATTGTAGATAATATCGGAATCGGCGTAGCGATGATCAGCCCGGATATGGAGATATTGTCTTTAAACAATCAGATGAAGAAATGGAACCCACAGATTGATTTGAAACAAAAAAGCATTTGTTACCGGGCTTTTAACAATCCGCCAAGAGAAGAAAACTGTTCTTATTGTCCGACTATTAAGACGCTAAAAGACGGAGAGGTTCATGAAGCTATTACAGAAACTCCTATGAATGGCCAAATCTATAATTACAGAATTATTTCTTCTCCGGTTAAAGATATTGATGGAAAAATTGTCGCGGCTATTGAAATGGTTGAGGATATTACGGAGAGTAAAAAAATGGAAGAAGCGTTGCGCGAGAATGAAGAGCGTTTCCGGGTGCTTTTTAATGGTTCGCATGACGCGTTAATGACTTTGGACGTTCCAGATTTCAAGTTTACCTCTGCTAATGAGGCGGCTATAAAATTATTTGGGTTTAAAGAAGAAAAGGAGCTTATTAATTTGCATCCCTGGGAAATATCTCCGGAAACCCAGCCTGACGGCAAGAAATCTATTGAAAAAGGCAGGGAGATGTCAGAAGTTGCCTTGCGCGAAGGTTCCTGTTATTTTGAATGGGTGCATAAAAGTTTTGATGGCAGGGAGTTTCCTTGCACCATTTTGCTTAGCGTGTTAAGCTTTGGCGGGAGGAAAATAGTCCAGGCCAGCGTGCGTGATATTACCGACAGAAAAAGAATTGAAGATGAATTAATCCGGAAAACAGAATTCCTGGAAGCCCAGAAAGAGGCCTCGCTTGACGGACTTTTAGTTGTTGATGAAAACGGCCAGAGGGTTTTGATAAATAACCGGCTTATTGAGTTGTGGCATGTCCCGCAAGATATTATTGAAGATAAAAATGACCAAGCCCTCCTGGAATTTGTGGTAAACAAGGCTAAAGACCCGCAGCATTTCCTGGATAAGGTAAACTATCTTTATGCCTACAAGGATGAGAAAAGCCGCGATGAGGTAGAGTTTAAGGATGGGATGATTTTTGACAGGTATTCATCTCCGGTGATTGATAAGAACGGTAAGTACTTCGGCAGGATTTGGACCTTTAGGGATATTACCGAGCTTAAGCAGGCAGAGCAGGAGTTAAAGAAAGACCTGCATGACCTGGAGGTATTTTATAAAGCATCTATCGGCAGGGAAGAGCGTATCTTAGAGCTTAAAAAACAAATAAAAGATCTTGAGCAGAGACTAGGCAGAGCCAAATGATTTCGGTTTTAGGAGATAGATAGGGTGGTTATAGTATTATTCTTTTATGGCCTTGCGTTTATACTTATGGGCATGGTTTTAATTGCCATACCCAGAAAAGAAGATTTTCTTGGCATCGCCAGAAATTTCTGGGCGCTTGCAGTTTTTGGTTTAATCTATGGAGTTAATTCCTGGATTACCGCCTTTGTCATAAGAAAAGGGTGGTTTGATTCCGGGGTGCCTGCTGCCATAGGCGCGGTTCTTCTTCCCCTTTCTTTTGTTTTTATAGTTTTGTTCGGGGTACTTAATATTCAACAGCGTAATCCAGGATACAGGTGGCTGTGGTTGCTCCCGGCTGTTTGTTTATTGCCCTGGTTTCTGGCCTATATTACTGGAAAAGGGCCGGTAATTGCCGGTATAATGGCGCGTTATTTCATATGCGTTCCCGGGATAGCCATTGTTATATTTGATATATCCGGCCGCCTGGTCTCATATAAAAAAGGATTACCGGTCCTGGTTTTCTTAAGCGCGGTAGTTTTTATATTTAGCAGCGGATTCTTTGCCGTTGTTTCCGGCTTAGTGGTACCCAGCGCGGATTTCTTTCCCGCCTCATTAATAAACTATAATAATTTTATCAGGGTATTCGGTTTTCCCGTTCAGATTATCAGGATAATTTGCACTCTTCTTATGGCATTTGCGGCTTTCGGGATGACCGGAGTTTTTTATAAGGATAAAATTAAAGTGCGCCTAATCGGCGGGATCAGGCGCAAAGTTTTGGTTTTTACGGTATTATTCAGCTCGATTATCCTTATAGTAAGCGTTCTGGCGATGTATTTCTCGGGGATATTTACGCTGCGGCAGGTTGCCTTCAGCCAGCAACAGGGCATTGTGCAGTTAATGGCTAATTCTATAGGAGAAATGATTGAATCCGAAGTTAAGGAATTAGAAAGCTATGTGGCAAGCCCGAGCATCTGGGGGGCTGTTATTAAAGACGTTAACCTTAAATACCAGGCTATACCAGTAAGAAATTTGCCCGGGTATTTTGCCGATATGGACAAACAATGGAAAGAGTCGGCTTCCAGCGGGCCAGTAGTTGATAAATACCTGAATACATTACTTAGTTTGAGGCTTAAAAAATTTGTTGAAGTAAAAGGAAATATCGCTGAGATATTCTTTACGGATAGGTTAGGCGGGCTGGTAGTTTCTTCTATGAAAACAAGCGATTTTTATCAGGCGGATGAGACCTGGTGGCAGAAAACTTTTAATTCCGGCAAGGGCGGAGTTTTTATCGGAGATATGGAGTTTGATGAATCCAGTAACAGCTGGTCAATTACCATATCAGTTCCGGTTTACGGCAAGAACGCGGAAGTCCTGGGTATCTGCAAAGCAGTTTATAATACCTTGAGATTTTCCGAAGTAGTTTCTAAATTTGAAATAGGTTCCACAGGCAGGGCTATTTTATTTGATAATACCGGCAAGCTTATATGCCAGAGCGAGCATAAGCTTATGAAAACCGAGAGCCCGGTTTTGGCTGAATGGAAGGTTGTTGAAGAGGCTCAATCAAGGAAATCATTCCTGGCGACTGCGTATGTCCGCCGCGACACGGGAAATATTTTTTTAGTTTCCTGGGCTGTAGTCTCGTATAAAGGGTTATTGCAGCAGGGATTAAAATGGTTCGCTTGTGTTGAGCAGGATACTAAAGAGATATTCGCAGGCCAGGAATTAATACTTTTACTGTATTCTATAGTGTTATTCGGGATATTGTTGGTTTTGTCCACATACTTTAGTTTCTTGTTTGTGCGTTTATTGATACGGCCGATTGAAAAGATGCGTTTGGGGATGCATGAAATTGCCTCCGGTAACTTAAGTTACTATTTGAATTTAAGAAGCGGCGATGAACTTGAAGACCTGTCAGATTCTTTTAACCTGATGATTGATACATTACGCAAGACTCTGGTTTCTAAGGACGCCTTGATTACAGAGGTTTCTGAGCGTAAGCAGGCGGAGTATATGCTTGAGCAAACTAAAGATAAGCTGGAGAAACAGGCTCAGGAATTGAATGCCCAGTTAAAGCAGACAGAGAAGACACATGATATAATGATGAGTATGCTGGAAGATAATAATATGATTAGAGAGGCTTTGGAGAAAAGCCTGGCAGAGTTAAAACAGGCCCAGGAGATGATGGTTCAGGTTGCCAAACTCAGCGCGGTAGGCCAGCTTGCCAGCGGTGTAGCCCATGAGGTTAAGAACCCCCTGGGGATAATCCTGCAGGGCATAAATTATCTGGAGAATAAAATAGCAGGCAGGGAAAATGATACCCGTGAAGTCCTGGGGATGATGAAAGATGGTATAGGCCGGGCGGATAAAATCATTAATGGCCTGCTTGATTTCTCTAAATCTACAAAACTGGATTTTAAACAAGAAGATATTAATTTCGTATTGGAGAGTTCAATTAGTTTAGCCCAAGTTTCATCCAGGTTTGCGGGAGTGCAGATTGCCAGGGAAATGGCTAAAGACCTGCCCAAGGTAAGAATTGATAAGAATAAGATGGAGCAGGTTTTTATTAATATTCTGGTTAACTCTGCCCAGGCTATGGACAATAAAGGCGTCATTACTATTCGTAGTTATATTAAGAAATTGGAAAAGCTTGAGCGTTCAAGGATTAATAAAGAGGTAGATTATTTTGTCGCCGGAGAAGAAGCCTTGATAGTTGAAATTGAAGATACCGGGATAGGGATCTCCGAGGAAAACCTGAAGAGGATATTTGACGCGTTTTTCTCCACCAAGGGGCCTAAGGGCGGAGCGGGTTTAGGTTTGGGGATATGCTTGAGTATAGTGGATATGCATAAGGGGTTAATTGATGTGGAGAGCCAGTCAGGCAGGGGGACTAAAGTAACCATTACCTTAAAGTTAGCCACGGAGGGTTAAAATGGTTAAAAAGATATTAATTATTGACGACGAAGTTTATTTTGCTAAGTTAGTAAAGATGAACCTGGAGTTAGGCGGAGGTTTTAGGGTAGAAATAGCTATAAAGGGGAATGAAGGAATCAAGCTTGCCGCAAGATTAAGGCCGCATTTGATTCTACTGGATTTACTTATGCCGGATATGAACGGCCTCCAGGTGCTGGGTGAATTAAGGAAAGACCCGAAGAATAACCATATTCCCGTGGTTATGCTTAGCGCAAAAGGCGACGAGGCAACCAGGGAAGAGGTTTTAAGCAAGGGCGTAGATCTGTTTATAAGCAAACCGATAAGTTCGGAAGAACTGAAAGATAAAATAATTAAAATCTTAAAAAAAGCTTAAAAGGAGCATAAGTATGCCCAAGAAGAAGATACTGGTTATAGATGACGAGAGGAATCTCTGTATTTTATTAAAATCAAATTTAGAAAGTACCGGGGAATATGAGGTGACTACCGCTAATTCCGGGGAAGAGGGGTTGAAAAAAGCAAAAGAAACAGATTTTGATTTGGTGGTTACTGATTTTAAAATGCCCGGGTTAAACGGCAGGCAGGTGCTTAACGCGCTTAAAGATATGAAGCCCCGTTCTCCGGTGGTGCTTTGTTCGGTTTACCACGATGACCCCAGTACGGTTACTGCTTTGGACATAGCCAAGGCCGACGGGATAATTACCAAACCGTTTGAGCATAAACAGCTTTATAATACTATAAAGAATATCCTGGCAGATAAACCAACCGTCAATAACGATAAGACTAAAAAGGAGACAAGGGATGCCTAATAAGATATTAGTTGTTGATGATGAAGTTGATTTTACCAGGTTGTTGAAATCCAACCTGGAGGAGACCGGTAAATATGAAGTGCTGGCCTTGCCTAATGCAAACGATATTATATCCCAGGTCCATGCTTTTAAACCCGAGATTATCCTGCTTGATATTATTATGCCCGGGACAAAAGGAATAGAGGTTTGTGAGATGCTGAATAAAGATATAATCGGAAAGGCTATCCCGATTATTATTATTTCCGCATTGGCGAAAGACGCGGATAAATATAAAGCCTATAAGGTTGGGGTAGTTGATTATATGGAAAACCAATTGAAGTAAGCCGGCTGATCGTAAAAATAGATAAATACCTCCAATTTAAGCAGGGATAAATAGCAAGGGATGGTAAAAACCTCCTGCTTAATCAGCTTATTAATTTTTTAACTACAGACTAATTATTTAAGACTAACAGCAGACAATTATATTATAACCTCAAGGTATATATATAGTTATATAAAGCAACCCGGGGTTATGAGCAACCATTTTTTTATTGACAAAATATTAAAAAAGTAATAATTTTATATTTATAATTTTCCAAAAGGAGGGAGAACATGAATACAGGTCTTACTGCTATTAACGAAAAAGTCCAGAAAGAAAGCTTGTTTGTGCAAAGCCTGATTGCCGAAATAGGCAAAGTGATTGTCGGCCAAAAATACCTGATTGAGAGGCTGCTTGTAGGTTTATTTGCCAACGGGCATATACTTGTTGAAGGCGTGCCCGGGCTTGCCAAGACCCTTTCTATTAAGACATTAGCCCAGGTTGTAAATACAAAATTTCAGAGGATACAGTTTACCCCGGATTTGCTGCCCGCGGATTTGATCGGGACCCTTATTTATAACCCTAAAGACGGAGGGTTCTCAACTAAAAAAGGGCCGATATTCGCCAATATCATATTGGCTGATGAAATAAACCGCGCGCCGGCAAAGGTGCAGAGCGCATTATTAGAGGCTATGCAGGAAAGACAGATTACTATTGGAGAGAATACCTTTAAGCTGGATGACCCATTTTTAGTTATGGCCACCCAGAATCCTATAGAGCAGGAAGGCACGTATCCGCTTCCCGAGGCCCAGGTTGATCGGTTTATGCTTAAGATTAATATAACTTATCCTGATATTGAAGAGGAGCATAAAATTTTAAAGCGTATGGGTTTTACCGATAAAAAGAACGAAGTAAAAGCAATTGTAGAGCCGCAGGATATTATCAGGGCCCGCAGCGTAGTTGATGAGGTTTATATGGATGAGAAAATTGAGAAATACATCCTGGATATAGTTTTTGCAACAAGAGAACCGCAGAAGTATAAGCTTAATGAGCTCGCCGGTCTTATAGAATACGGCGCCAGCCCCAGGGCGACGATTTATCTTGCGCTGGCAGCCAAGGCTTATGCCTTTATCCAGGGAAGAGGTTATGTTACTCCGCAGGATGTAAAGTCTATCGGGCCGGATGTATTGCGCCACCGGGTAATTGTGAGCTACGAGGCAGAGGCCGAAGAAAAGAACTCGGACGATATAATCAAAAAGATATTTAACGACGTAGAAGTGCCTTAAAAAACAGGTATGATCCCCAAAGAAATACTGAAAAATATCCGGCGTATCCAGATTACTACCTCTCGTATGGTTACTGATGTATTTGCCGGGCAGTACCAGAGCGTATTTAAAGGCAAGGGTATGGAATTTGAGGAGGTGCGCGAATACCAGCCCGGTGATGAGATCCGCTCTATTGACTGGAATGTTACCGCCAGAATGGCCGCGCCCTATATAAAAAAGTTTGTGGAAGAGAGGGAGTTGACAGTAATGCTTATTTTGGATATGTCCCCTTCTTCGTTTTTTGGCACAAGAAACCAGCTTAAGATGCGGCTTGCTGCTGAGGTTTGTTCAGTGCTGGCGTTTTCTGCGATAAAGAATAATGATAAGGTGGGCTTTATCGCCTTTACTGATAAAATAGAAAAATTTATCCCCGCGCGCAAAGGCCTGCGCCATGTTTTGCGTATTATCAGCGAGGCTTTATACTTTAAACCTAAGGGAAGAAAAACCGATATTAACTCAGCCTTAGAATACCTGAATAAGGTTACTACGCGCAAGACAGTTACTTTTATTATTTCTGATTTCTACGCCCCGGATTTTAAGAAGATGCTGGCGGTAAGCAATAAGCGCCATGATATTGTGGCTATAACCGTAACCGACCCCAGGGAGCTGGAGTTTAGCGATGCGGGTATAGTAAAACTGGAAGATTTAGAGAGCGGCCGGACATTTATGGTAGATACTTCAGACGCTGTTTTGCGCAAGAGATATGGCCAGGAGGCCATCCAAAGACAGCTTGACAGGCAAAAATTATTCAGTTCGCTTAACGTGGATACTATTAATGTAAGGACGGATATGCCTTATGCGCAGAGTTTACTCAGGTTTTTTAAGGCCAGAGAGAGGAGATTGAGGAGAAGATGAAAAATATTCTTAAGATTATTATTGCCGTAATTATTTTGCTTTTTATTTTAGCCGGGCTATTTTTCGCGCAGAACCTTACCAATTACGCAAACTGTTCCTGGAAAGCTGCCTGGACAGATAAAATGAGTCTTGATTACGCAAATACCCTGCTTGCCAAAGGCTTAAACTCAAACGCGGCCCAGGCATTTGAGGCTTATATAGAAAAAAGCCAGGCGGATAAAAAAGACCTGGCAAGTATATGTTACAAGCTGGGGAATATTTATATTGATTTAAAGGATTACGAAAAGGCGCTGACCAATTTCTATAAAAGTGAATTACTTAACTCTGATCCCGGGTATAAGCAGGATATGGATCAGAAAATAGTCAGCGCGTTAGAAAACCTGGGGTTAAGCCAGCAGGCCCAATATGAATTAGACAGCCGGACATCTATTGAGCCTGCCGGGCAGAAGAATGAAAAGATTGTAGTCAGGATAGGAAAAAGAGAAATTACGAATCAGGAAATTGATATGGTGATAAACAGGCTTCCTGAACAAATAAGGAAAGGTTTGAACAGCGATAACGCTAAGCTAAGGTTTGTCCGGGAGTATGTGGCTACAGAGGTCCTTTATGAAAAAGGGAAAAAACTGGGGTTGGATAAAAATACGAATATCCGCTACGCGGTAGAGGATTTTAAGAAACAGCTCGTTTTACAGGAGTTGCTGGGAGATGAAATAAAAAGAGAATTGAAAATTACCCCTGAGGATGTCGCGTTATATTATGAGGCTAATAAGGGCAAGTATAGCGTTGACGAACGGGTTAAAGTTTCTTACCTGGAATTAAATGACCAGTCTAAAAAGGATGAGGTATCCGCTAAGCTTAAGCAGGGCAAGGGAGAGAAGATTGAGCAGTGGATTGAGAGGGGTTCTGTTTTTCTGCCGGCAGGGATTGGAGAATCAGCTGAGGCAGTAGAGAGCATATTCAAATATAATAAAGGCGAGATTGTTGCTCCGGTTAAGGTTAAGGATAGGTTATACATGTTTATCATAAATCAGAAAGAGCCGCAAAGGCAGCAGGGGTTTGAAGAGGTAAGAGCCCAGGTAGAAAGAGAATATCGCATGCAGAAAGAACAGCAGATTATCCAGTCTTTCCTGGATAAAGCGGTTGAACAGCAGGAAATTGAGATTTTCTACCAGCCTAAAATTGAAAATGAAAAAGCATCTAAATAAAATATTTTTTCCAGGTTTAGGTATTTTTCTTATTGCGCTTTTATTATCCGCTTGTTCCGGGGACAAAAAAGGACCAGGTTTGCCGATTACAGCCAGGGCAGAGGCAGACAAGAAGATAGCCGCAATAGGGGATAAGATAAAATACAGGATTATTATTCAGAAGGATAAGGATATTGAGATTGAGCCTTTTGTTTTCGGCCAGAATTTAGGAAATTTCGCGATCAAGGATTTCGGCTCAAAACGCAGCGGATTATTTAATAAAGAAAAAATAACCCAATGGTATATCCTGGATACATATATTACCGGAAAAACTGTTATACCGAAAGTTGCGATTAAGTATAGAAAGAATAAAGATAAAGATTGGAGCCAGATTGAGGCAGCTGAGATTGGGATAGAGGTAAAAAGTGTTTTGGATAAGGCCGGCAAAATTATCCAAATGCGGGATATAAAGGGGCCGGTAGGCTTGCCCTCGGCAATAATAAAGTTTCTTATCCCTATAGGTGTATTATTTTTAGCTGTCCTGGGGTTATTGGCCCGGTATTTCTTGAAGAAGAATAAACAGGTCCAGTATGCCCTTAAGAAACCTGCCCATGAAATAGCTTATGAGCAGCTTGAGGCATTGAGGCTAAAGGACTACATAGGCAGAGGTTTAATCAAGGAGTATTACACGGAGGTTTCGGATATTATCAGGCATTACCTTGAGAACAGGTTCAGGCTGAAGGCTCCGGATATGACTACCGAAGAGTTCCTTGTAAGCGCCAGGGACGCTTTGGAGTTAATCAGTGAGCATAAAAATCTGCTTAAAGAATTCCTGCTTTATTGTGACCTGGTAAAGTTCGCCAAATACGCTCCTTCTGCGGATGAGATAAATTCTATTTTTGATTCAGCCAAACATTTTATAGAGCAGACAAAAGAAAATGAACCTGCATAATCCCCTTGTTTTAGTTTTGATTCCGGTATTGGTTCTGTTTTTTCTTTATGCCCAGAAGAAGCAGAGGCCTGAATCGGGGTTTAAATTTCCATCAGGAGAGTTAGTAGGTAAATTAAAAGGCTCTCTTAAGTTAAAACTTAGCCAGAACCTTATTTATCTCAGGGTTTTGGCAGTTATATTGCTGATACTGGCTTTGGCAAGGCCGCAAAGCCCGGTGGCTGACTCCAAAATACAGTCTGAGGGTATTGATATAGTTTTGGCAATTGATTGTTCAACCAGTATGCTTGCTGAGGATTTTAAACTCGGCGGGCAAAGGCAGAACAGGGTAGAAGTTGTTAAAAGCGTGGTTAAAGATTTTATCATGGGCAGGAGAAATGACCGCATCGCTATCGTAGCTTTTGCGGCAAGGGCGTATATGGTTTGCCCTTTAACTCTGGATTATGGCTGGCTGCTGGATAACCTGGAAAGGGTTAAGACGGGCCTGGTGGAGGATGGGACAGCCATAGGCGCCGGGATAGCTACTTCTTTAAACCGGCTCAAAGACACAAAAGGCAAGAGTAAGGTGATTATCCTGCTTACTGACGGCCGTAATAATACAGGTAAGATTTCTCCTTTGACCGCTGCCGAAGCAGCCCGGGCTTTGAAAATCAAGATTTATACGATTGGCGCCGGGTCGAAAGGGCCGGTGCCTTATCCGGTAAAAGATTTCTTCGGCAATACCGTGTATCAGCCGGTAGAGATTGATATTGATGAGGATACCCTGATAAAAATCGCGGATATAACAGGGGGTAAATATTTCCGGGCCACTGACACGGAAAGCCTGCGTAAGATTTATAAAGAGATAGACAGCCTTGAGAAGACGGTTATAGAAGAAAAGGGGTATCTGGAATATAGTGAATCATTTAATATATTCTTGATTTTAAGCTTAGTGTTTTTGTTGCTGGATATTATTTTATCCAATACCATTTTAAGGAAGATACCATGAGGTTTGCTGCGGCGAGTTTTGCTTTAGGGTTTATTCTTATTATTACCTTGGTATTATTTTATTTCTGGGCAGCTAAATTACGAAAGCGCGCCTTGGAGAAGTTCGCCCAGAAAGAGCTGCTAGATGAATTATTATCCCGCCTGGATTACAGGAAAAGGCTGTTAAAGAATAGTTTAATGGTTTTGGCGATATCGCTTATGCTTTTTGCCCTGATGCGTCCGCAATGGGGCTTTCATTGGGAAGAGGTAAAGCGAAAAGGAGTGGATATCCTGATAGCATTAGACACTTCAAAAAGTATGCTTGCCGAGGACGTAAAACCCAGCAGGTTTGAGCGTTCTAAACTGGCGATTAAGGATTTAGTTCGTAATCTTAAAGGGGACAGGATAGGCTTAATCGCTTTTTCCGGCAGCGCTTTTTTACAGTGCCCATTGACATTAGATTACGGAGGGTTTTTGCTTTCCCTGGATAATACCGGAATAGATAGCATACCCAATGGAGGGACTTCTATAACCAGCGCGATAAAAGAGGCGTTAAGGAGTTATGAGGGCGGGCAGAAGAAATACAAGGTTTTGATTGTTATTACTGACGGGGAAGACCACGAAGGCAGCCCCGAACAGGCAGCCGAAGAGGCTAAGAAAGAAGGGATTAAGATATTTTGTATCGGCATTGGGACCAAAGATGGCGAGCTTATTCCTCTTACTGATCAGGCCGGAGGAAAATCATTTCTTAAGGATAGGCAGGGCAATGTGGTTAAATCCCGGCTTGATGAAACAAGCTTGCAGAAAATCGCAATAAACACCGGCGGCGTATATGTAAGGGCTACTAACGCGGAATTTGGCCTGGATTTAATTTATAAGGAAAGAATATCCAGGATGGAGAAAAGAGAGCTGGAAGCTAAAATGAGTAAGCATTACGAAGAAAGATTCCAGGTATTTTTATGGCTGGCCTTACTTTTACTTGTGGTTGAACATTTTATAAGCGATAAGAAAATAATTAAGGATGTTTCTTGAGATGCAAAAATCCGTGTTAAACTTTAAAATAAGCAGGGTTGTTTTATTAATAATGTTTTCGGTTTTCGGCTGCAAGTTTTCAGCCTCTACCTGTTTTGCTGAAGACAGCTCCGGATTAATAAATAAGGCGAACAGATTTTACCAGCAGAAAAAATATGATCAAGCGATTACGCTATATAATCAGGCGCAAATTAAATTGCCGGAGGCGGCAGAAATTAACTATAATATAGGCGCAGCCAAGTATAAAAAAGAAGATTATGCCTCGGCTATCAGTTTTTTTGAGAAGGCGACCGCGTCCAGGGATAAAATACTGGAATCCAAGGCAAATTTTAACATCGGGAACGCGAAATACAAACTCGGAAAACTTAAGGAAAATACCGATCTTAAAGAGACTGTGAATTTATTACGCCAAGCATTAGATTATTATAAAAGGGCGATAGAGTTAGATTCTAAGGATGAAGACACAAGGATAAATCATGAATTGGTTGAAAAGGAACTTAAGACGCTTCTGGATAAACTAAAGCAGGAGCAGGAGAAGAAAGAAGGACAAACCGGGCAGGCAGAAGAGAACCAAGATCAGTCTGGGGATAAGCAGCAGGATAAGCAGGGTGATTTAGCGCAGGCACAGAAAACTGAAGAGCAAAAGGAAGAGGAGGCTAAAACAGCTCAGGCCCAAGCATCAAAAGCTCAATCTGCGGAAAGAGAAAAAGAAATGTCAGAGCAGGAAGCAAATATGCTTCTTGAGGGGTACAGGCAGGAAGAAAGTTCTGCGGGTAAGTTAGAGGACAGGAAGAGGGGCTTTTCCGGAGACGTATTAAAGGATTGGTAATGGCCAGAATAATAAATAAAATCAGTTTATTAAAACTACTGAGTTTGGGATTATGCATTATTTATTGCGCTTTAAATTTTGCAGGGACTTGTTTTGCTAAAGAGCTCAGTTTTGAAGCTGCCGTAGACAGGAATAAGGTTTCCTTAGGCAGTTCTCTGCAGTTGTCTTTAAGCTTTAACAACGCGCAGAATATCCCTGCCCCGGAATTACCAGCCATAGATGGTTTTCAGTCCAGGTATTTAGGGCCTTCCACGATGATGTCTATTGTAAACGGAAAGGTTTTAGGATCTATTACACATAATTACCTGCTTTTGCCTACAAAAATAGGTGTTTTTAAACTGGGGCCTTTTAAGGTTGAGCATAACGGAGATAAGTATATCTCTAATCAGGTTAATATGGAGGTGCTGGAATCCCAATCTCAAGTTTCGGATCAGCCTGATAACCGGGCAGATCTATCGGATGTGAGGGATTTAAGCGACCGTTTATTTATAACAATACAGGTAAAAAAAGATAAGGCTTATTTAAATGAAAATGTCCCTTTAACCATAAAGTTATACGTAAACCGGTTGGGGATTAAAGATATACAGTACCCGGAATTAATCCACGAGGAAGGCTTGTCAATAGGCACTTTTGATAAACCCAATCAATATCAAGAGCTTTATAAAGGCGTAAAATTTGATGTCATAGAATTTAATACCTCTGTATTTGGTTTAAGGCCGGGTGAGTTTAATTTGGGCCCGGCGCATATTAAATGCAACCTGATTGTGCGCAACCAGCCAAAACGCAGATCCGCCTTTGGCTCTGCTGATCCATTTGACGCGGATATATTTGATAATTTTTTCGGCAGGCATGAAACATACCCGCTGGATTTAAAATCTAAAGAGGCTGCTTTTAGAGTATTAGCCCTGCCTCAGGAAAATAAACCTGCGGATTTCTCCGGCGCCCTGGGCAATTTTTCCTTTGAGGCTGATGTCGCCCCTTTAGAGGTCAAACTTGGCGATCCGGTTACTCTTAAAATGGTTGTAAGCGGGGAGGGAAATTTTAATACTGTCGGAGTGCCTAAGTTAAAATCGGAAAAAGGGTTTAAAGTTTACGAGCCCCAGGTAAAACAGAATGCAAATACAAAAAGTTTTGAGCAGGTTATCATACCCGTAAGTTTGGAGGTAAAAGAGATTCCCTCGCTATCCTTTAATTTTTTTGATACTCTATCCGGAGAATATAAAACTATCAGCCGCGGCCCGTTCACTATAACAATAATTAAACCTGACAAAGAAGAAGAAACCAGGATAGTTGAAGGTAAGCAGCTTGTCGCGCCTTCTGTTGCTACCAGGGAAGAAAAGCTGGGCAGGGATATTATTTATATTAAAGATAACCCCGGACGGATGAAAAAGATAAATGAATACCTTTATAATAATAAGATATTCCTGGGATTGCAGGCTGTTCCTCTATTATTTTATCTGATTATAGTTTTAATTTACGCAAAGAAACAAAGATTAAAGACAGATTTAAAGTATGCTAGGGGCCTCTTGGCTCCCCGGAAAGCCCGGGCAGGAATCCTGCAGGCAAAGAAATATTTAGATAAGGCAGAGGCCGGGAAATTCTGTGATATTTTATTCCTGACTTTGCAGGAATACCTGGGAGACAGGTTCCATCTATCCTCAAAAGGGATTACCATAAGTGTTATTGATGAACATTTGCGCAAAGAAGGGGTATCTGAGGATATCCTGGCTAAGCTTAGGGAGATTTTTAAGGAATGCGATATAGTTAGATATGCCTCCAGCCAGTTAAGCCGGGAAAACATGCAGGCCTCTTTAACTAAGCTAGAGGAAGTAATAGATTATTTACAGAGAAAAAAGAGATGAAAAAGATCAATCTGTTTGTTTTGTTAATATTCTTTGCTGGAGTATCTATCGGAATTGTTTTTCCGGGCGCTTCTTTCGCGCAAGAGGCTGCTAATGCTCCCGGTTCGCTCTTTTATCAGTCAAATATTTATTATCAAGAAGGAAAATACGCTGAAGCTATAAAGAGCTATCAAAAGATCCTTGGCATGGGCTGGGAGAGCGGGAACCTTTATTATAATTTAGGCAATAGTTATTTTAAGGAAGGCAAGCTTGGGCTAGCAGTCTTAAATTATGATAGGGCAATGGGTTTTATCCCTAATGATAGTGATTTAAGATCTAACTATGACTATGTCCTGCAGGAGTTGAATTTAGAGCCGCGATCCTTTGGGAGCTGGTTTGAAAAAGTAGCTTATACTTTGTTCGCAGGTATAACTGCTGATATGCTGGCTGCCATGCTGTCTTTTGTTTATATTCTGTTTATAACATATCTAATATTAAGCCTGTTTTTTAGCAGGCTAAAAATATATTCAGGCCTGGTGACCTGCGTTTTTATTGCTGTTTTTGCATTATCAGCTTATGCCTTGAATAGGAAAATAAACTATCGGGATAGCTTTGCGATTGTTGTCAGCGGACAGGCTGAAGCCAGGTTTGAGCCATTGGAAAACGCCACTGTATATTTTGAACTCGGCGAAGGAAGCAGGGTGGAGATAGTGGATAAAAACGAAAATTGGTATAAGGTCAGGCGTTTTGATAATAAGCTTGGTTGGATAAAGAAGCCTGATCTGGTAAAACTGGATATTTGAGATTTAATTAACTAAATCAATAAAAATAGCGCAAGCTAAATGACCAAAGGTTATTAATCCAAGAGTTTGATTAATAACCTTTTTTGTTTTTAACCGGGATAACTATAAGTAGTCTGAATTTACTTGACAATGGGTGAAATGAATGTTATATTTACATTGTGAATTATAATTCATTATTTGAATGATGAAGTGAGAAAGGAGATAAGTTGAATCCACTTCCCCGTAAGGCAAGAGATAAATTATTAAGAAGGACGGATATCTTAAACGCCGCCACGCGAGTTTTTGCCGAAAAAGGCTATCATAAGGCGACTATGTCGGATATTGCCAGGCAGGCGGAGTATGCCGTGGGGACGATTTACCTGTATTTTAAAGATAAGCAGGCTCTTTATCTTGCTCTTACGGATGAGAAGATAGATGAGCTAATCCGCAGGATCAAGGAGAGGATTGCCGATGCCGGCGGTGCGTTGGAAAAGATCAAGGCCTTAATTGAAGGGGAATTTGCTTATTTTGAAGAAAACGAAGATTTTTTCCGGATTTATTTTTCCGAAGGAGGCTTGGATGGCTGGGCGATAAAGGACAAGCCTTCCCCGGCGACAGTGGAAAAGATTATGAAATTTTTAGATTATATATCCAGTATTATAAAATTGGCTCAGGCTGATAATGTTATCCGTAAGGAGCTTGACCCTAAAAGGACAGCCCACTTGTTAGGCAGTATGATTAAATCAGTGATTATACCCTGGTTAAAGGATAAGCCTTCAAAGAAAGAAAGCCTGAAGGGGTTATCAAGCTTTATCCTGGATGCGTTCCTAAACGGAACAGCAGTAAAATGAAAAAGCTTA
>CAZQGT010000010.1:0-33693 GCA_964593005.1 uncultured Planctomycetales bacterium | reverse complement strand
AGCATTTAAACTGGTCTTTGGCAGATAATTTAGGCAACAACCTGCTTAATCCCGGCCAGACCCCGGAAGATAATTTGCAATTTTTGGCAGTTTTAGCCGTAGTTTTGAGAGCGGTTTATCTGCATGCCGATCTTTTACGCGCTTCAGTTGCCTTAGCCGGAAACGAACACCGCTTGGGCGCTAATGAAGCCCCTCCGGCTATTATCAGCGTTTTCTTAGGTGAACAATTAACTAATATCCTGAATATGATTGAGAAAGGCGTTAAGTCAAAGGTTTCTAAATCCGATATTATGGACTTAGGCATTGCGCGTTTGCCTAAATTCAACAAGGATTCTACCGACAGGAACCGGACTTCGCCTTTTGCCTTTACCGGAGTTAAATTTGAATTTCGCGCGGTCGGTTCTTCACAAAATATCTCAACTTCAATTGCGGTAATTAATACTATTATCGCTGAGAGCCTGGATTATGTTTCAGCTGAGATTAAGAAAGTTACCTCAACGGGAAAAGATTTTAATTCCGCTGCTTTAAAGGTGATCAGCGCTATAGTTAAAGAAACCAAAGATATCCGTTTTGAAGGCAATAATTATTCGCAGGAGTGGTTAAAGGAGGCGAAGAAAAGGGGCCTGGCGAATATTGCCTCGACTTATGAGTCGCTGGAGGCCTTGACTAAAAAGGATAATTTTGCCATTTTTGAAAAGTATAAGGTATTTTCCAAAGAAGAGCTTATCGCCCGTTACCATATCTGGGTGCATATGTATAACTTGACCCTGGAGATTGAGGCAAATACTCTTAATGAAATGGTGAATGCCTCGGTTGTTCCGGCGGGTTATAAATATGAGAAATTGTTGGCTTCTACTTTGGATAAGATAGCCAGGCTGCAAAAAAGCGCTGCTTTAAAAGCGGATGCCGCCGCTTTAAAGGATAAAAAAGAACATTTAAATGAAGTGATATTGAAAATTTATTATGTACGCAAAAATGTTGTTGAGATGGCAAAGCTGCTTGAGAAGGCCGGGAAGCTGAGCGATGAAAAACGTTCAAAAGTTTATTTCCGGGAGCTTAAGCCGTTAATGGAGCATATCCGCAGGCATGTGGATGAGCTTGAATGCGTTGTGCCTGATGATACCTGGGACCTGCCTAAGTATAGAGAAATGTTATTCATTAAATAAAATTACAGGAGATCAGCTATGAATATGTTGTGGCATTTGATTAAGATCGGTGGAGTTACCATGGTTGTCCTCCTGGTAATGTCAGTGGTTTCTGTCGCTATAATTCTGGAAAGGGTTATTTTTTACCGCATCAAATCCAGGCTGAAACGAAAAGATTTTATGCTAAAGATCCGCCATGAACTAAAAAAAGGGGGGGTTAATCCGGCAATGAGAATTTGCAAAGACAGCAATGCCCCTTTTGCCGAGGTAGCTTATGCGGGTTTAAGTTTCTTTGATTGCAGCGAAAAAGAGATTTCCAATAATATGGAGCGCCAGATTATTATTGAGACAGTTATCCTGGAACGTTTTACTTCCATAATCGGCACAATTGCCTCAACCGCGGTTTACATCGGGCTTTTAGGGACAATTACGGGCATACTTAAGGCTTTTCATGATGTATCAATAAGCGGCTCAAGCGGAATAAGCGTAATTATCGGGGGTATATCAGAAGCATTGTCTACTACTGCCGCAGGGCTTACTATCGCTATTCCCGCCGTAGCTGTCTATAACTACTGTATGAAGAAGATTGATGAGTTTGTTAAGGATATGGAGTTGGCTGCTTCTGAAACTATGGATTTGATCAGCGCGATAAAGAAATGATCCGCACTACCAGAAGGCAAAAACCATTTACCGAAATCAACACCGCACCCTTTACTGATATAATACTGGTATTGATGGCTATATTTATGGTTACTACGCCTCTGGTTATGCAGTCAAATATCCAGGTTAACCTGCCCAGTTCCTCAACCGGTAAGCCGATGAAAGAGGCCAGGCAAATCAGCATTATGGCGACAAATGAGGGGATGATTTACCTTGATAATAAACTGATTTCAAAAAAAGCGCTTAAGGCGGAAGTGGCAAAGCTTCATCAGGACGACCCGGGGTTGGAGGTGATTTTATATTCCGACAAAATGGTCAGGTTCAAAGACATAGTCGGGCTTCTGGATATTTTTAACGAGTTAAACATAAAGAACCTGAATATTGCCACCAAGACAGATTAAATAGGGACAGCGACCTTTTAAAAAATAAAAGGTCGCTGTCCCTATTTAAGAATTGACAAGTATTCGTTTTTTGATAAAATAGTATTGCTTACAAAAGAGTAAAGCAGTTACTGAGTTAACAGACGTCTTAAATCCGAGAAAGGATAGAAGGCGTCAATTTTTTTATAGGCGCTTTATGCAAAAAGACGATATTTTTAAGGGTATAAAAACCGTTGGATTTGTTTCTTTTATTCCTTTTATGCTGGCTGCTGGGCCTCTTTCAGGTTATTTTGTAGGTACTTTCCTGCAGAAAAAATTTAATTTGTCTTACCTTGTAGTATTATTTGGTATTCTTTTTGGTTTCCTGGCAGCGGTTATGGAGATAATTAAGATTTTAAAAGCTATCAGCAAGGTGAATAAGCAATGAGCGAGAGTACCACGATACCGGAACTGCCGAATATTTTTACAATTTTAGCAGAAAAATTTCCCGCTAATCCAGTATTTAAGTTCATTCATCTTTGGGAGAATGTCAGTTTTTCCCTGCTTATTGTTTTAGCTTTGGGGGCGCTGGTTTTTCTTGCTTCCAAAAGGAAAGGTTTTATTCCCGGTAACCGGCTTCAGGCAGCGGTTGAAGTTATTGTCGAGGGCCTGGATGATTTTGTTTGCGGGATTATGGGGCCAAAAGGCAGGAGGTTCACTCCTTTTATAGGCACATTGTTTATTTATATCCTGTGCATGAACCTTTCAGGGCTAGTCCCGTTTATGAAATCCTCTACTGCCAGCTGGTCGACAACTTTGGCCTTGGCGCTCTGCGTATTTATTTATGTTCAGTATACAGCTATCAGGGAATTGGGTTTTTTAGGTTACCTGGATCATTTGGCAGGCCAGCAAAGAGGGGCATTGGCATGGACGATTATTATGCCTCTGTTTATGTTAATCCTGCATATCCTTACTGAATTAATCCGGCCGATAAGCTTATCTTTACGTTTACGAGGGAATATCTGGGGCGATGAGGTATTAATTGCCTTGCTTTCCGGTTTCGGGATTAAGGGTTTGCCGTTATTGTTTTTTAATATGTTGATGGGGGTATTGGCGTCGGTTGTCCAGGCTTCGGTTTTTTGCCTGTTAACTACGATTTATCTGGCGCTTGTTTTAAACCATGAAGAAGAAGCAGTATAAAGGAGGTTAAGATGGACACAAAGGTAGCATTGGATTTAGGTGTTACAATAGCCTTAGCTGTTGCGGCGTTAGGTTCGGCAATCGCCTTAGGGGTGGCGGTAGCTTCGGCTATGAATGCAATCAGCAGGCAGCCGGAAGCATCCAATAAGATAATGACCAGCATGATCATCGGCTGTGCTTTTATTGAAGCAATCACTATTTATGTGCTGGTATTTGCTTTTATGTACGCTAGATAAATAAGTTTAATAGGGGAGAAAATAGCGTGGAAATTTTAAAGATGCTCAGCGCAAGCGAAATATTCGCGCAAGTTTTAAGTTTTTTCCTGCTTTTATTTTTACTAAGGCTGTTCGCCTGGAAGAAGATTCTTAGCCTTTTGGACCAGCGTAGGGAAAAAATCCGCTCTGAATTTGAGAGGATTGAAGAGTCTAAACTTGAAATCAACAGGCTGAAAAATGATTACGCGTCTAAAATAGCGGCAATCCAGGAAGAGGCGGAAATAAAAATCAAGGAGGCTATTGAGGAAGGCAGGAAGATAAACGCCCAGATGCGCAAGCAGGCCCATGAAGAAGCTCAGGATATTATTGATGATGCTCGAAAACAGGTAAAGCATGAAGTTTCTCAAGTGCAGGAGAAGCTTAAGGACAGGATTGTGGATATTGCTTTGGGCGCCGCCAGGAGCGTGATCCAGGAGAAACTTACCGAAGATGGCGACCGCAAGATAGTGGAAAATTTTATTAAAGAGATGGAAAGCGCTTAAATGATAAAGAATGCGGTAATTGTCAGCAGGTACGCGGAGGCTTTTATAAGCCTGGCAAGGGAAAATTGCGGAGTAGAGAAGGCCATGGAAGACCTGGTAATCGTAAAGAATATCATCCGCGATAACCCTGGTTTTAGCGAGCTGATGTATAATCCGGAGATTTCATATACTGAGAAATGTTCAATTATTGACGAGGCGATTAAGGACGGACTTTCAGATGAAATACGCTATTTCCTGAAGTTGCTTATTGAAAAGAAGCGTTTTGATATTTTCCTGGATGCCGCCGAATACCTGCGCGAAAAATACGCTCATCACGGGCAGGTGGATGTATTGCTGAGGACAGCCTTTCCGCTTGAGCTGGATGTGATTAAGAAAATTGAGGTTGTTTTAAAAAAGAAGCTTAATAAGGATTTAAGGTTTTATATTGATTTAGACGGCAGCCTCCTGGGCGGAGTGCAGGTAGTTATCGGAAATACAATTATTGACGGCTCAGTGGCAAAGAGGCTGGATGAATTAAAAGAGAAGCTCGCTGCGGTAAGTATAGAATAACTAAGAAAGGCATAAAATGGTTTTGAAGCCGGAAGAGGTCACATCTATAATTAAGAAAGAGCTGGAAAAATATAAAACCCGCCTGCGTACTGAGTCTATAGGAACGGTTATTCAGGTAGGGGATACTATTGCCCGTGTTTATGGATTAGATAATGTAATGATGGGCGAGCTGGTCCAGTTTTCCGATAATATTATGGGTATGGTTTTAAACCTGGAAGAGGACAGCGCAGGGGTAGTAATATTCGGCACGGATAATCCGGATAAGACTATTAGAGAAGGGGATATTGTTAAGTGTACCGGAAAAATCGTGCAGGTTCCCGTAGGAGAGGCGCTTGTTGGCAGGGTAGTTAATGCTTTGGGCCGGCCGATTGACGGTAAAGGCCAAATTAATACACAGAGATCCAGGCCGCTGGAATCCGGCGCCCCCAATGTTATGCAGAGGCAGCCGGTAAAAGAACCTTTAAGTACCGGGATAAAAGCTATCGATGCCATGGCTCCTATAGGCCGCGGCCAGCGTGAATTGATTATTGGAGACCGCCAGACCGGGAAAACCGCCATTGCTATTGATACGATCATTAATCAGAAGGGGAAAGATGTCTATTGTATTTATTGCGCGATTGGCCAGAAATTATCCAGCGTGGTTGCGGTTAACGAGGTACTTAAAAAACACGGGGCTATGGAGTATACCACGATCGTCAGCGCTTCCAGCCGCGCTTCAGCCAGCTTGCAGTATCTTGCGCCTTATGCGGCGACAGCCATGGCTGAAGAATTTATGTATTCGGGAAAACATGTCCTGGTAATTTATGATGATCTATCCAAGCATGCCCAGGCTTATCGCCAGCTGTCTTTACTTTTAAGGCGGCCTCCGGGAAGAGAGGCCTACCCGGGAGATATCTTTTACCTGCACTCAAGGCTTCTGGAAAGAAGCGCCAAATTAAATAACGAATTAGGCGCCGGCTCCATAACCGCAATCCCCATTGTTGAAACCCAGGCAGGAGACATCTCAAGCTATATACCCACCAACGTAATTTCAATTACAGACGGCCAAATTTACCTGGAGAGCGATTTATTTTACGCTGGGGTACGCCCCGCTGTAAATGTAGGTTTATCGGTTTCCCGCGTGGGAGGCAAGGCCCAGAGTAAAGCTATGCGCCAGGTTGCTTCAAAACTAAGGTTGGACCTTGCCCAGTACCGGGAGTTAGTAACCTTTACGCAGTTTGGTACGGATCTGGATAAGACTACGCGCGCGCAATTGACCCGTGGGGAGAGAATGGTTGAGGCTTTAAAGCAAGTGCAGTATGAGCCGCTTGAGACAGCTAAACAGGTAGTGATTATTTATGCCGGCACTAACGGCTATCTTGACGATTTAGCGGTTGGCGCGGTCAGGAAATTTGAGGCATATCTTTATAAATTCATTGAAAGGAATTATCCCGGAATTACTCAGGAAATAGAGTTAAAGAATGATTTAGGTTTGGATTTAAAGGCTAAGCTGGACAAGCTGATTGTTGATGCCAAGAAAGAATTCTTGGGCCAGCCCTAATTAATATGTCACAGTCTATAAAACAGATAAAAAACCGTATCCGCAGCGTGGAGAATAGCAAGAAAGTAACCAGTGCTATGCAGATGATTTCGGTTGCTAAATTAAACCGGATGGAAAATAAATTATTTAGCCTGCGGCCTTATGCGTTGAGGCTGGAATCTCTTATGCATAATCTGGCTGCTGTATCGCAGGCTCTGCCGCTTGAGTATTTTAAGAATAACATTGCTCAGGATGATACTGTGCTTTGCGTAGTTACTTCTGATAGCGGTTTATGCGGGGTATATAATCAGAATATTATCCGCGCTGCCGAAGATTTTATAAAGATACGGGGTATAGATAAGGTAAAGCTGGTTTTAATCGGCCAGAAGGCCTTAAGCTATTTTAGGTCCAGGCCTGCAAAGATTATTAATTCATATGTAGGCTTAAATGCGAAATTCTCTCCGGAGGCCTGCGCGAAGATTACCGCAGAGCTAAGCGGGTTATTTTTAAGCGGAAAGGCGGGTTCAGTTTACCTGGTTTATACATATTTTGAAAATTCCATTACTCATAGGCCGTCTCTTGAACGCCTGCTTAGCATTGAGCCAAAAGAAATGAAGCCAATCGAGTATATCGCAGAACCGGATTTAAAAAGCATCCTGGCGGATTTAATCCCGCGGTATCTTTCAGTCAAGCTGCAGCTTGTTTTGCTGGAGGCCTTTACTTCTGAACATGCCGCCAGGACTATATCTATGAAAACGGCAACTGATAATGCCAAAGAGCTCCTTGGCGGGCTGGTGCTTTTAAGGAATAAGCTCAGGCAGGCAGGAATTACCCAGGATATTTTAGAGATTACTTCATCAGCTGAAGCATTGAGAGGATAAAATTATGGCAGAGGGACAGATTATTCAGATTATCGGGCCAAGCGTAGATATCCGTTTTCCGGAGAACCAGGGGCCCCAGCTTTTAAACGCAATTAAAATAGAAGAAAAAGGGATTAACCTGGTATTGGAAGTTGCTCAGGATATAGGAAATAATACGGTACGTTGTATTGCGTTAGGTTCTACTGACGGCCTGGTGCGCGGAATGAAGGCAATTGATACGGGCAGCCCGATTACTGTGCCTGTGGGCAGGCAGACCCTGGGAAGGATATTCAATCTTCTGGGTGAGTCTATTGATGCAAAGGGCCCGCTGGAACATCCGGAAGCAAGGAATCCGATACACAGGGATTCACCAAACTTTCAGGAGCAGCTGCCTATTGAGAGTATTTTAGAAACAGGATTAAAAGTTATTGATTTATTGGCGCCTATTCCTAAGGGTGGCAAGGTAGGGTTATTCGGCGGAGCCGGTGTTGGTAAAACCGTAGTAGTTATGGAGTTAATCCGCACTATTGCCACAGAGCACGGCGGGGTCTCGGTATTTGCCGGAATAGGGGAACGTACTAGGGAAGGAAACGAGCTCTGGCTGGAATTGAATGAATCCGGAGTAATTAATAACAGCGCTCTTGTATTCGGCCAGATGAATGAGCCGCCCGGGGCGCGGCTGCGCGTGGGTTTATCCGCTTTAACCATGGCGGAGTATTTCCGCGACCAGGAGAGAAAAGATGTGCTTTTATTTATTGATAATGTTTACCGTTATATCCAGGCAGGCTCGGAAGTTTCTACCCTCCTTGGCAGGATGCCTTCAGCCGTAGGCTATCAGCCTAATCTTTCCACAGAGGTGGCCCAGCTTGAGGAGAGGATTGCTTCCACGCGCAACGGTTCAATAACTTCTATTCAGGCAGTATATGTGCCGGCTGATGATTTAACCGACCCGGCCCCTGCGGCAATATTTTCTCATCTTGACGCAAAAATAGTTTTATCGCGCCAGATATCCGAGCTTGGTATTTATCCGGCGGTAGATCCGCTTGATTCTACCTCCAGGATTATGGATCCGCGCCTCCTGGGAGAGGATCATTATAATACCGCATTAGCCGTGCAGAAGGTTTTGCAGCGCTACAAGGATTTGAGGGATATTATTTCTATTTTAGGGGTTGATGAACTTTCGGATGAAGATAAACTCACCGTGCAGCGGGCGCGCAAAGTACAGAGATTTTTTTCTCAGCCATTTTTTGTAGCGGAGAATTTTACCGGATTAAAAGGTAAATATGTAAAGTTAGAGGACACTATTAAAGGTGTTAAGATGATTATTGAGGGCCAGCTTGACCATTTACATGAACAGGCTTTTTATATGGTTGGCGCAATAGAAGAGGCGATTGAGAAAAATAAACAGTTTATTTCGCAATAGCTAAAAAATGCCCAAGAGTTTCCAGGTTAATATTTATTCCAGTGACAAGACCCTGTATGAAGGGCAGGCGGTTTCTATGGTTGTGCCTTGCCAGTCAGGTTATTTAGGGGTTTTAGCAGGACATGCTCCGTTAGTAGCTAAACTCGCTGCCGGGAAAATTACCTTGCGCCTTGCTACAGGTAAAACCAGTATAGTAGATTCCTGTCCGGGCGGGTTTATTGAAGTCCTGAAGAATCAGGCAACCCTCCTTTTATAATAGGGACAGCGACCTTTTATAAATATAAAAGGTCGCTGTCCCTATTTTCTTCTTGACAAATAAACTCAAAATGCTATATTAGTCTTATTATTGTGAAAAATAGAACAATATGATTATGAATAAAAACTGCATCATTCGGCTATCCCGTTACAAAAATGCTCTCTATAGATTACAAGCTTTGGGTTTTGTGAAAGTTTTCTCAGATAACCTGGCGGATGCTGTTGGTGGGACTGCTTCCCAGGTAAGAAAAGATTTCTCGATTTTTGGTATCTCCGGAAATAAAAAAGGGGGGTATCAGATTGATTCTCTGCTTGAGAAATTAAATAGTATCCTTGGCAAGGATCAGCTGCAAAAGGTTATTGTTATTGGCGCCGGGCATATCGGCAGCGCGCTTATGCGTTACCGGGGTTTTGAAAAAGAGGGGATAAAAATTGTTGCCGGTTTTGATATTGATCCGGCCAAAATCAACCGCTCCGGCCCTATCCCGGTCTTGCCTTTAGAAGAGGCCAGGTCTTTTATAAAATCTAGCGGCATACGCATAGCTATTTTGGCAGTCCCGGATATCGCGGCACAAACTGCCGCGGATGTAATCTGCGCTTCAGGGATTAAGGGGATACTTAATTTTGCTCCGCTCAGGCTAAAAAGCCCTGAAAGCTGTATTATCAATAATGTTAATTTGGAAATAGAGCTGGAAAATCTTATTTATTTTGTGAATGTAATAGAAAAGACCAAATAGACAATGGCTAAGACTGGGTTAAAGGAAATAGGGGCTGCAAAGGCCAATCTGGACAGGACAAAACTGGATAAGATTATTTCTTTGTATGCAGACAGGCCGGGCAGGCTCCTGGGGATATTGGAAGATGCCCAGAAGTTAAATGAGCATAAATATCTTACCCAGTGTGATTTAGAATATATAGCCCGTAAAACAAAAGTCCCTTTGTCCAGGATTTATAATATTATCACCTTCTACGCTTTTTTTAACCTTAAACCGCAAGGGGAGCATTCAATTATCGTCTGCCGCGGCACAGCCTGTCATACCCGCGGGTCAAAAATCCTCTTGGATTTTTTAATCAATTTATTCGGTTTTAAGGAGGATGATTTCAGCCAGGACGGCAAGTCATTCCTGACTACTAAAGATAATAAATTTACGATTAAGACCGTTGCTTGTTTTGGCCAGTGCGCCCTTGCCCCGGTAGTTGAAATAGACGGTAATATTTACAGCCGGATGAATACGGAAAAATTACGCAAGATTATTAAAGGAATAGGCACTCAAAGAAAATGATTATTAAAAGCGCCGAAGACTTAAAACTGATTAAAGAAAAAGGCCTGGCGAAATTATTGCCTAAGGCCGGCCGTATTGCTGTAGGTATGGGGACTTGCGGTATTGGAAATGGCGCGGAAGAATTATTTTCAGCTTTTAAACACGCGCTTGCCAAAAGGAAAATACCCTTAGTTTTGACTAAAGTAGGCTGTTTCGGTTTTTGCGCCCAGGAGCCTTTTGTTAATATTTCCCTGCCGGGAAAACCCCTGGTTATTTTAAACCGGGTTTTGCCTAAAGACGTAGATTCCATAGTTAAAGAGCTCGCCAATAATAATGTTAATCCTAAAAGGGCCTTATGCAAAATTGAAACTTGGGATCATCTTAGCGGGCAAATTTCTTATGGCAAAGGCTTTGAGCAGATACCTGATTGGAATGAAATACCTTTCTTCAAATGGCAGAAAAAAATTGTTTTAAGGGATTGCGGTTTAATTAATCCCGAGGATATAGAGGAGTATATTGCTGTAGGCGGATACCAGGCCTTAATGAGTGTTTTAAGAGACCTTAAGCCGGAGGCTGTAATTTCTGAGGTCAAGAAGTCAAAACTGAGGGGCAGGGGAGGGGCAGGGTTTCCCACCGGATTAAAATGGGAGTTAATGTATAAAGAGAATTCAGCGGAGAAATATATTATTTGCAATGCCGATGAAGGAGACCCCGGAGCGTATATGAACCGCAATGAAAGCGAAAGCGATCCGCATATGCTTTTAGAGGGTATGATCATTGGAGCTTACGCGATGGGCGCTTCCGCAGGGGTTATCTATGTGCGCGCGGAATATCCTTTGGCGGTAGAGCGGATACGCAAAGCAATTAATGATGCCCGAAGCTATGGCTTGTTGGGCGATAATATATTTAATAGCGGTTTTTCTTTTAACTTGCAGTTAGTAGAGGGGGCCGGGGCATTTGTCTGCGGAGAGGAAACGGCCTTAATCTCTTCGCTTGAAGGCAAATCAGGAAGGCCTCATCCCCGTCCGCCGTTTCCCGCTCAAAAAGGGTATTTGGGTAAACCTACCAATATTAATAATGTGGAGACCTGGAGCAATATCCCGGTTATTATCGCAAAAGGCGCGGATTGGTTTATGCGCACCGGAACCCAAAATAGCTCCGGGACCAAGGTTTTTTCTCTGGTGGGTAAAATAAAGAATACCGGATTAGTCGAGCTGCCTTTAGGCTCAACCTTGCAAACCCTTGTTTATAATATCGGCTCAGGTACAGGTACGAATAAAAGGATTAAGGCTGTGCAGAGCGGCGGTCCTTCCGGAGGGTGTATTCCCGCATCATTATTCAATACCCCGATTGATTATGAAACTCTGGCTTCGCTGGGCGCGATTATGGGTAGCGGCGGGATGGTAGTAATGGACGATGATAATTGCATGGTTGATGTGGCGCGTTATTTTACGGAGTTTACTACCAGTGAGTCCTGCGGGAAATGTACTCCTTGCCGGGAAGGGCTGACTCAAAGTTTAAATATCCTGACTAATATAACAAAGGGAAAAGCCAGCCAGAATGACTTGTTGGGCTTAGAAGATTTGGGAGCGGTGATTAAAGATACCGCCCTTTGCGGGTTAGGCCAGACCGGGCCAAATCCCGTGCTTACTACGCTTAAATATTTTAGGCATGAATATGAGGAGCATATTCATGAGCAGCGTTGTGACGGCGGGGTGTGTTCGGATCTTTTTGTTTCTCCTTGTGAAAATAGCTGCCCATTACATATGAATATTCCGGGATTCCTGGAATTATTCAAAGAAGGAAAATTAACTGAGGCATTTGATTGTATTATCCGGGACAACCCTTTTCCGTCTTCCAGCGGCAGGATCTGTCACTTCCATTGTAAAATGCGCTGCCGCAGGGAGGATATTGATTATCCGGTTTCGCAGGGTGAAATCCATAGGTATATTGCGGATCAAGTATATAAGGGCGCTAAGGAAACCAAGATTATTGAGCGTTTAGCAAAAGAAAGGCTGCCAAAGACCGGTAAAAAAATTACTATTATCGGAGCAGGCCCCTGCGGTTTGACCGCGGCATTTTATCTTAGCCGGCTGGGCCATGATGTCAGCGTGTATGAAGCTAATCCTGAAGCCGGCGGGGTTTTACGTTATGGCATACCTGAATATCGCCTGCCTAAAGCAGTGTTAAGAAAAGAAATCGCTTTTGTGCAGAAGATGGGGGCAAAAATTATATGCAACAAGAAAATCAACAGCCGCCAGTTAGAAGATAAAATTAAGAGTTCACATGCTGTTTTTCTGGCAACCGGGGCTTATAAAAATATGGGCCTGGGTATTCCGGGAGAAGGCATAAAGGGCGTATTATCAGGCACTGCTTTCCTGGAGGATGTGGCAGTTGGCAGGGATCCGCTTATCGGAAAGAAAGTTTTGGTTATCGGCGCTGGCAACGTGGCGGTGGATGCCGCGCGTACGGCTTTAAGGTTTGGCAGTGAGGTGACTATTGTTTATCGTAGAGAGAAAGCGGATATGCCGGCGAATAAGGATGAGATTAAAGGCGCGGAATCAGAAGGAGTTAAGTTTATATTCCTGGCTAGCCCTAAATCCATACTGGCGGACTCCCATGGCAGGCTGTCCGGTTTAAGCGCGGTAAGGATGGAATTAGGCGAATACGATTTCTCCGGAAGGAGAAAGCCGGTAGCTACTGATGAGGTCTTTGAAATACCTTGTGATACTGTAATTTTGGCAATCGGAGAAAAGGTGGACGCGGAGTTAATTAAAAGCTGCGGTATTTTGATTAATCAGAATGGCACAGTTAAGGCAGGCAGGTTTGATTTAAAGACCAATCTGGATAAGGTTTATGCCGGAGGGGATTTAGTTATGGGCCCGGCAACCGCGGTAGAGGCAATGTCTGACGGTAAAAAAGCCGCCAGGGTGATTGACCTGGCGTTAAGCTCAGAAGACAGGTTTGCCAGGCTCTCCCGTAAATTTACTTATAAATCCCAGGTTCCTTTAGAGCCAAAGGTCTCCAAGAAACTGGATGGTGAAAAATTGGAAATAGGCAAGCGCAGGAATAATTTTAAAGAAGTATCTTTAGGCTTGTCATTAAAACAAGCCCGTTTTGAGGCAAACAGGTGTTTAAGGTGCGATGTCAAAGAGGGGAAATAGATGCAGCAGGAAAAAGTATGCTTAAAAATTGACGGTAAAGTTTATGAATGCGATAGCGGCATGACTATTTTAGAGGCTTGCGCCAAGGCCGCGATTGATATCCCCACGCTTTGTTATTTAAAGGATATTAATCAGGAAGCTGCCTGCTCAATTTGCCTGGTTGAGGTAAAGGGCGCCAAGACCCTGTTGCGTTCCTGTGTTACATCTATAAAGAAAGATATGGAAATCCTTACGAATACCCCGAGGGTAAGAAACGCCAGAAAGATGAATTTAGAATTGCTTTTAGCCGGGCACCCCAAAGATTGCCTTGTTTGTGACAGAAATCAATCCTGTGAATTGAGAAAGCTGGCTTTTGATATGGGGGTAAGGGATGTAAGGTTCCCAAAAACAACAAAAATAGAGTTGCCCCTGGATACTACTTCCGTATCTTTGTCCAGAGACCCAAATAAATGTATTTTATGCGGACGCTGCGTTTCTGTTTGCTCCGCAATCCAAAGCGTCAAAGCAATTGATTTTTCCGGACGCGGAAAATCAAGCAAGGTAACCACATTTTTTGATTCCGGACTGGCAAACAGTGTTTGCGTTAATTGCGGGCAGTGCCTTTTAGTCTGCCCTACTGGGGCAATCGTTGAGAAGAGCGCAACAGGCGAAGTCTGGCGGGCATTAGCTGACCCTAAGAAATTCGTGGTTGTTGAAGTTGCTCCGGCTGTAAGGGCGGCTCTCGGGGAGGAGTTTGGCATGCCTGCGGGGACCCTGGTTACGGCTAAATTAGCTCAAGCCTTGCGTAAACTAGGTTTTGACAAAGTTTTTGATACGCAATTTTCTGCTGACCTGACAATTATGGAGGAGGGGCATGAATTAATTGACAGGATTAAGAATAAGGGATCTCTTCCCTTGATTACTTCATGTTCACCTGGCTGGATAAAATTTGCCGAACATTTTTACCCGGGGATACTAGGAAATATCTCTAGCTGTAAATCACCGCAACAGATGTTCGGCTCGGTTGCCAAGACTTATTACGCTAAAAAATATAATATTGACCCCAGGAATATGGTGGTTGTTTCAATTATGCCCTGCACCGCCAAAAAATTTGAAGCGTTGCGCCCGGAGATGAAAAGCGCGTTTGGCTATTGGAAAGATGAATTAAGCCTTAAAGAGAGCGACGCATTTTATGACGTAGATTATGTTTTAACCACCCGGGAGGCCAGCCGCCTGATTAAAGAGGCAGGGATAAACTTTGTTAACCTTGAGGGGGAGGATTTTGATGAGCCTTTAGGAATTTCTACGGGTGCGGCGGTGATATTCGGGGCAACCGGAGGGGTAATGGAGGCTGCTTTAAGGACAGCTTATGAGGTGCTTACCGGCAGGCAATTAGATAAACTTGATTTTATGGGCCTAAGAGGGCTTGACGGAATTAAGGTTGCCGAGGTGGATATTGATGGGTTAAAATTAAAGGTTGCCGTGGCAAGCAGTTTAAGCAAAGCCCGCGTATTATTAGATGAGATTAAAGAAGGCAAGTCGCCCTATGCTTTTATAGAAATTATGACTTGCCCCGGAGGCTGCCTGGGGGGAGCCGGCCAGCCTATCCCTACGAATAATGAAATCAGGTTGAAGAGAATGGAAGCGATTTATTGCGAGGATAAAAATAAACCGCTCAGGAAATCACATGAAAACCCGGCGGTGCAGGCCCTGTATAAAGAATTTTTGGGCCGGCCCTTGGGAGAAAAATCGCACCATTTATTGCACACGCATTACAAACAAAAAGAAGGAGCATTTTAGTAAAAATTTTCTTGCCTTTTAGGAGAGATGTGATAGAATTTCTACGCTAATCAATCTAGAAGTTTCTTGTTTTTGGCCCATCTAAAGTTAAGCCAAGTTAAGAACTTAAAGATCAAACCGGCAGGAAAATACTCTAAAATTATTCAGATATGGAACATAAAAAGCTTAATCCGGAATTAGTCAGCCTGGTCCAGCAATGGAAAGGCAAAGAAGGCAACTTGATTATGATTCTGCATGAAGTCCAGAATCATCATGGCTATGTGCCGCGGGAGTTGTCTTTGGAGTTATCTAAAATGCTGGATGTGCCGCTGGCCAGGATTTATGAAGTAATAACTTTCTATAATTTCTTTAAATTAATTCCCCCCGGCAAGCACCGGATAGCTTTGTGCATGGGCACAGCCTGTTACCTGCGTGGCGCAGGCGTGATCCTGGAAGAAATAAAAAACATATTAGGCATTAAAGAGGGGCAGACTACCAAGGACGGGCTATTTTATCTTGATGTAGTCAGGTGCCTGGGTTGCTGCGGTTTGGCCCCGGTAGTGATGATTGATAATAAGGTTTATGGCAAAGTTAAGAAAAACGAGATCGCGGATATATTGTCAAAATATATCAAAGAGGAATAATATATTATGAGTAAACTTACGCCGGCTGATTTAGATAAAATGAGCAAACTACCTTCCGATAAACCTAAAGACTGGATTAAGGTCGGGATGAGCAGTTGTGGCATTGCCGCCGGAGCGGACGATGTATTTAATTTCTTTGTTGAAGAAGTAAAGAAGCGCAACCTGCAGATTGAAATTAAGAGATGCGGCTGTGCGGGGATGTGTTACGCCGAGCCCCTGGTTGAGGTGAACGTGGAGGGCCTGCCGTCGGTAACTTACGGCGCGGTGAATAAAGAAGTGGCTATCAAGATACTGGAAAAACATGTAATTTCAAAAATGCTGGTCAATGACTGTATCTTTGGCATTGATTTAGAAAACCGGGAATAATTAAGTTATGTATACCAAGGTCATTTTAGTAAAAGACACGGATTTAAAAAGGGCGGAGAGGACCCGCGAATTTTACACCCGTTTGTTGGATTATCTTCGGGAGGCAAACCTGCATTCACAGATACAGGTGGTCAGGGTCGCGGATATCGGGGTATATGAGCAGGGGCTGGTGGTTAAAATTCTTCCGGATAAGCTCACTTATATTAATGTTCAGGATACGGATATTAAAAGAATTGTTGATTCCGCTTTATCCGAAGGCAAGGTTGTTGAAGATTTAGTCTTTAAGCCTAAGGCCAGCCAGTACAGAATTGTTTTGCGCAATTGCGGAAAAATCGACCCGGAAAGTATTGAAGATTATATCGCCTGCGGCGGTTATTTAGCTTTAAAGAAGGTACTCGGGGAATTGGGTCAGCAGAAATTAATAGACGAGATAAAGGTTAGCGGCATCCGGGGAAGGGGCGGGGCAGGGTATCCTACCTGGATGAAATGGAATTTTGCCCGCGAGATGAATTCAGCGGAAAAATTTGTAATTTGTAATGCTGATGAAGGGGATCCCGGGGCATATATGGATAGGAGCATTTTAGAGGGCGATCCGCATTCGGTTATTGAAGGTTTGATTATTGCCGCTTTTGCTATTGGGGCTTCCAAGGGATATTTTTACATTCGTGCTGAATATCCGCTGGCAGTAGAAAGAATTGAAAAGGCGGTTAAGCAAGCTTATAACTATGGCCTGCTAGGAAATAATATCCTTGGCAGTTCTTTTAATTTAGATATAGAAATAAGATTGGGCGCAGGGGCCTTTGTCTGCGGTGAAGAAACTGCCTTGATTGCATCTATAGAGGGTAAAAGAGGCACGCCTCATCCCCGTCCGCCATATCCTTCGGTAAAGGGGCTATGGGGAAAACCTACTGTTATCAATAATGTTGAAACCCTGGCGAATATTCCATTTATTATCAGCAAGGGAGGTAAATACTTCGCGCAAATAGGCACTCAAACTTCAAAAGGGACAAAGGTTTTTGCGGTAACCGGAAAAGTAAAAAACTCCGGTTTGGTAGAGATCGCCATGGGTGCTACTTTAAGGGAAATCGTAATGGATATCTGTGGCGGGACATTGTCCGGCAAACCGATAAAGGCAGTCCAGACTGGCGGGCCTTCCGGAGGGGTTATTCCCGAGAAGCTTTTGGATACGCCGGTAGATTATGAAAACCTGCAGAAGCTGGGTTCAATTATGGGCTCAGGCGGGATGATTGTTATGGATGATGATGATTGCATGGTCGATATCCCCAAGTTTTATATGGGTTTTTGCGTGGAGGAATCCTGCGGAAAGTGCGCTCCCTGCCGCATCGGCGGTTTTCAGATGCTTGGTTATCTGAAGAAAATTTCCGAGGGCAATGGCAAGCCTGATGACCTGGGGCAGTTACGCAGGATTGCTCAGGCAATGCAAAAGGCGTCTTTATGCGGATTGGGCCAGACTGCTTCAAACCCGGTTCTTTCTACTTTAAAATATTTTGAAGAAGAATATAACGAACATATTCTAAATAAGAGGTGCCCGGCGGGAAAATGCAGCAGCCTGGTAACCTATAGCATAATTGAGGAAAAATGTAAGCGTTGCGGGATATGTTTTAATAACTGTCCGGTAAAGGCAATCAGTGGAGGCAAGGAAGAAGGGTATTCTATAACCCAGGATAAGTGTATAAAATGCGGGCAGTGTTTTGATGTCTGTAAATTTAAGGCAATCAATAAAAAATAAATATGGCTAAGATAATTAAAGCAAAAATTAACGGAATTTTATTAAGGGTAGAGGAAGGCACTACTATTTTAGAGGCAGCTAAGAGGGTGCAAATAAAGATCCCTACTCTTTGCAAACATCCGGACCTTCCCCCTTCGGCATCCTGCGGAATTTGCATAGTAAAAAATAAGGGCTCGCATAAAATGTTGCGCTCCTGCTGCACTCCGCTGGATGAGGGGATGGACATTATTACCCACGACCCGGAAATAGTTGAAATCCGCAGGACGGTAATTGAACTTATTTTATCTAACCATCCTAATGATTGTCTTAAGTGCGCCAGGAATAACCAGTGTGAATTGCAAAAGCTTACCGCGGACTTCGGGATTAAAGAGGAATCATTCCCGCAATTCTTGAGGGATTTACCAATAGACACTTCAACTCGGGCAGTTGATCTTGATCCTAAAAAATGTATTCTTTGCGGCAGATGCGTGCATGTTTGCCAGGAATTGCAGGATGTCTGGGCATTGTCATTTTTGGAGAGGGGTATGAAAACCAGGATTTCTCCCGCTGGAGATATACAGTTAGCTGATTCTCCCTGCGTTAAGTGCGGCCAGTGTTCAGCGCATTGCCCTACGGGTGCCTTTGTTGAGCAGGATCATACAGCCCAGGTGTGGAAGGGTTTGATGGATCCGGATAAATATTGCGTGGTCCAGATTGCCCCCGCAGTCAGGGTTTCTATAGGAGAGGCCTTTGGTTATACGGGCAAGAATTTTACCAAAAGGCTTTACGCTTTGTTGAGGCGTTTAGGGTTCCAGGCGGTTTTTGATACATCTTTTGCCGCGGATGTTACGATTATGGAGGAGGCAAGCGAGTTTGAAGAAAGGCTCCTGCGCGGGAACAGGCCGCTTCCCTTAATTACTTCCTGCTGTCCTTCCTGGGTTGATTTTATGGAGAAATTTTATCCGGATATGATTGATCATTTTTCTTCCTGCAAATCTCCCCATGAGATTTTAGGGGTGCTTTCTAAAACTTATTACGCGGAAAAGAACAAGATTGATCCTTCCAAGATTTTTATGGTTTCTATTATGCCTTGTACTTCCAAGAAATATGAAATTACCAGGAATGCCGAGATGTCTGCTTCGGGATTCCAGGATATAGATACGGTACTTTGCACCAGGGAATTGGTACGTATGATTAACCAGGCGGGTATAGATTTTGACAGCCTGCCTGATGAAGAGTGCGATAGTATTCTTGGAGAGTATGCCGGTGCAGGGGTAATTTTTGGGTCAACCGGCGGAGTGATGGAGGCAGCCTTAAGGACCGCACATTATTTTGTTACCGGAAGGGAATTGAAGAACGTAAAATTTGAGGGTGTCCGTGGTTTAAAAGGAGTTAAAGAAACCGAGATTGAGATTGACGGAAAGAAACTCAGGATTGCTATTGCTCATGGTTTGGGTAATGTTGAATATATTTTGAATAAGGTACGCGACGCCAAGTTGAATAATAAAGAGATGCCATATCATTTTATTGAAGTTATGGCCTGCCCGGGAGGATGCGTTGGTGGCGGCGGGCAGCCTTATATGGTTACGGATGAGTTAAGGATTAAAAGGGCGCAGGCCTTATATGAGGATGATGATCAGAAACAAGTGCGTTGCAGCCACCAGAATCCGTATATAAAAAGGCTTTATAAAGAATTCTTAGGCAAGCCTTTGAGCGAGAAGTCGGAAACACTTCTACATGTGCATTACAAGGCAAGGCCGGTTTACGTAAAATAAGAACTTAATAATTAATCCTGCGGTAAGGATCGTGTAAATGACTCTATACCCAAGGGAGGACAAGGATGAGGTCTCAACCTTTCGCAGGATTATATTGCTGGCGGGTTGAGACTTTTTGTTTTTGTCCCGGGAGTTGATAGGGTTTAAAATGGAGGAGGTTAAAATGGAAAAGCGTTTAGGGTTTGTGGGGATAATTATTCACAACCGCAAAAAGGCTGCGCCGTTGGTTAACAATATCCTTACTGAATTCGGCGATTTAGTTATCGGCCGCATGGGTATTCCGCATGTAAAGAGGGAGTTAAGCGTAATCGTATTGATTGTAAACGCGACTACCGATGATCTGGGTGCTTTAACCGGTAAGTTGGGTAAGGTCAACGGGGTGTCGGTGAAATCAGGGTTAAGTAAATCTGAATAAACAGTAATTTTTTTATTCAGGTCGATTTCTTAACGCCAATGATCTTTCGTATTCCGGTGGCTGCTGAACTCGGCCGTCCCGCTCTAGCGGAGACGGCACTCAAACAGCATCGCCATCCCCGTTTTGTCGCTTCGCTCCACGGGGATTCCCGGAATACTCAAGCTCCATTGGCTAAAATCGACATTCATAAATAAATTACTGTTTATTCAGCCATAAGGTTATATATGAAATACATAAATGAAGAAAAGATAAATAATTTGCTCGCTGATGCGGGAAAGAGCGGCGGCAGTAAAATTGACGCTATCCTGAAGAAGGCGAAATCGCTGCAGCGTTTGAGCCTGGATGAGTCCGCGGTACTGCTTTCGGTTGAAGACCCTGAATGTATTGAAAAGATATTCGAGGCGGCAAGTTTTGTTAAGGACTCCATTTATGGCAGGAGGGTAGTTTTATTTGCGCCGCTCTATATCAGCAATCTCTGCGCTAATGCCTGCCTGTATTGTGCTTTTAAGTCCGATAACCCTTTGATTAAACGTAAGGCCTTGAATGCTGCCGAGATTAACGGCCAGGTGGAATGGCTGCTGAAGCGCGGCCACAAAAGGATATTGATGGTTTGCGGTGAAGAGGCCCCGGGTGGTAAAACCAATATAGATTATTATATTGAAGCGGTTAAGGCTATTTACGCCGCGCAAGTCGGCAAGAATAAAATCAAAAGAGTTAATGTTAATTGCGCGCCTTTGAGTGTTGATGAATTTAAGCAGCTTAAAGCTTCCGGTATCGGCACATATCAGATTTTCCAGGAGACGTATCATCAGGAAACTTATCTGCGTATGCATCCTAAGGGGCCCAAGTGTGACCCGGACAACCGGATTGACGCGGTTGACCGGGCGTTTCTCGCCGGAATTGATGATATAGGCATCGGAGCACTTTATGGTTTGTACGACTGGAGGTTTGAGACACTGGGGCTGCTTTCCCATATAGAACATATGGAGAAGGAATTTAACGTCGGGCCGCATACAATATCCGTGCCGCGTATTGAGCCGGCAGAAGGCGCGGAATTGTCTTTTAATATACCACACAAGATTTCGGATGAAGAGTTTAAGAAAGTGGTCGCGGTCTTAAGGCTTTCTGTGCCTTATACAGGGATAATTATGTCTACCCGTGAAAACGCCCAAATGCGGGACTTGCTCTTAAGCTTGGGGGTCTCCCAGGTGAGCGCAGAATCCAATACTTCTCCCGGCGGTTATTCTGCCGCTGAAGCGGAGCAGGCAGGAGGCCAGTTTTCTCTCGGGGACCATCGCAGCTTAGACCAGGTCGTGGGCACTTTGATTGAGCATGATTATATACCCAGTTTTTGCGCCGCCTGTTACCGCAAAGAAAGGACTGGCGAGGCTTTTATGAATTTGGCCAAACCCGGGACAATCAAAGGCAAGTGCAGTATGAACGCCTTGCTAACCCTGAAGGAATATCTCGATGATTTTGCTTCTGCTGCGGTTAAACAAGCTGGCTATAAGATGATCGCCCGCTATTTTAAAGAGCTGAAACCCTCTGAACAAGAGGCGCTCAAGATATTTTTCGCGCATGTTGATTCAGGCTTAAGGGATGAGTATGTTTAAGTTAAGCGGTTTATTAAATAAAATTTATACGGCTGATTTTCCGGATGCTGAAGATTTAAAAAAAGTTTTATCTCTAAACAAGAGGGAAGAACTGAATGAATTGTTTTCTTTTGCCGATAACGTAAGGAAAGACTTCTGCGGTGATGGGATAGTTTTGCGGGGGATAATTGAATTCTCTAATTTTTGCTCCCGGGAGTGTTTTTATTGCGGCCTGAATAAAAATAACCGTAAATTAGAGCGCTACCGTATGCATAAAGATGAATTGTTCAAGGCGGTTGGATATCTTGCTGCCTGTAATATTAAGACTGTAGTTTTGCAGTCCGGGGAAGAAGCGGGTTTGGATGTTTTATGGTTAAGAGATGTGATCTTAAAGATAAAATCAAGTTTTGATATAGCGGTTACTCTTTCGGTCGGGGAAAGAAGCGCTGATGATTACAGGGTTTGGAGGCAGGCCGGCGCCGACCGGTACTTGTTAAAAATAGAAACTTCCGATGAGGCCCTGTATTCGGCTATGCATCCGCAGATGAATTTTAATCATCGGCTGGACTGCCTGAAGGTTTTAAAAGAGCTGGGTTATCAAGTGGGTTCAGGCAGCATTATCGGCCTTCCCGGGCAAACTTTAGAAACAATTGCCCAGGATATTATATTCTTTAAGCGCAGCGATCTTGATATGATCGGCATTGGGCCGTTTATCCCGCATCAGCATACCCCGTTTTCCGGAGAGCAAAAAGGAGGCGTAAGCCTTTGTTTAAAGGTTATTGCCTTAACTCGTATAGCCACTAAAAACGCGCATATTCCGGCGACGACCGCTCTGGGGAGCCTGGATAAAGATTACAGGATGGATGGTTTAAAATGCGGGGCGAATGTTTTAATGCCGAATTTTACCCCTCAGCCATACCGCAAACTTTATGAGATATACCCGCAAAAAAGATGCGTTGATGAACCGGTAGGCGCCTGCAATTTCTGTATGGATAGCATGGCTAAGGGCTTAGGAAGGTTTATTGATTATTCAAAAGCTGATTCTTTAAAAGGGAGAAAGGCCAATTCAAATGTATAGGACTCCGGCAAGCAACAGGTTGCACATAGGTATATTCGGTAAAAGAAACACGGGGAAATCCAGTTTGATTAATGCGCTTACCGGCCAGGATACCGCGATTGTTTCTGATGTTGCCGGGACAACCACGGATCCGGTTTATAAGGCGATGGAGATCTTGCCTATTGGCCCGTGTATGTTAATTGATACCGCGGGTATTGATGATCAAGGGGTTTTGGGAGAGGAGCGGGTTAAGCGCACCCTGGTGGTATTAAGGAAAACCGATATAGGGTTGGTTGTGGTTGAGCCGGACACAACGATTGATAGTTTTGAAGAAGATTTGATTAAGAATTTCCGGGGTAAGAAATTACCATTTTTGTTTGTGATTAATAAATGTGAATTGTCAGGCAATAGGGCGCTGGATTATTTAGAGAAAAATAACCTTCCGTTTATAAAAGTAAGCTCTAAAGGGAAGCAGGGTATTGAAGAGTTAAAAAAGAAAATTATGGATTTGGCTCCCGGGCACTGGTCGCCCGTTCCTTTGGTGGGGGATATAATCAGCCCTAAAGATGTGGTAATCCTGGTTTGCCCGATTGACAATGCTATGCCGCAAGGCAGGTTAATCCTTCCCCAGGTGCAGGTTATGCGTGATTGCCTGGATAATAATGCTACTGCCCTGGTGACAAAAGAAACGGAACTGTTGGATTGCCTTAAGGCGTTAAAAGAAAAACCCCGGCTAGTGATTACTGATTCGCAGGTTTTTGAGGATGTGCGCGATATGCTGCCGGAGGATATCCCCTTAACTTCTTTTTCCACGGTTTTTGCCAGGCATAAAGGTGACCTTAATGCTTATATACAGGGTGTTTCTGCGTTAGAGAAATTAAAAGATGGCGATGAGATTTTAATTGCTGAGGCTTGTACGCATCATGTGCAGCCGGAAGATATCGGCCGCTCCAAGATCCCTACCTGGCTATTGAATTATACTAAGAAAGATTTGCATTATGAGGTTACTGCCGGAGGGGATTTCCCCGGGGATTTAAGCCCCTATAAACTGATTATTTCCTGCGGAGGATGTATGGTTAACCGGGCTGAGATTATGCACCGCGTTGAGAAGGCCAGGGAGGCGCATGTGCCGATTACTAATTACGGCGTGCTTATGGCTTATCTTTCCGGTATCCTAAAGCGGGTAATCAAGCCGTTTGAGGGAGGACTGGTAAAACTTGAGCCGTTTTAATTAAAGAATTATTGCCTAGGCTATTAAGGGTGCTATAATTAATCAAACATAATCTTAAGGAGGGGAAAATGAGCCTTAAACCAAAATTGGTCGCGTTATCGCTAATCTTGTTATCCTGTTTTATCGCCAGCCCTGCGTATGCCGTGCTTAGTAAATATACCTATACTTATGATATTTCCCAGCTTGAATGGCAGATCCTTAACTGGACTTCGGCTTACCGCGGGACGCTTACGCCAGGGGACCCTTTTAATCTTGAAAGGATAGAATATAACAGGAAGAATGCGAAAGTGATTGTTTATTTAACCGGGATGCTGGATTTATCCAGCGAAGATAACTTGAATAAATCTTTAGATGGGGTTAGCAGCCTGTTCGCGCAGCGTTTCCCCGGGTTTGATTCCAAGACGGATTTGATTATATATTATAAGCTTTTGCCATTAACCGGCCAAGATGCAGTATACAAAGAATATAACGCAGGCGAATTTAATGACCGGCAGTCGGCCCCTGATGCAGGCTCATCTGAAACGCGCTATTAATATCGCTTATTTTAAGATAAAACTTGACAATTACCTTAATTAATAATATTATAATTCAACTTTCTAAAAGTTGGACAGAGGCGTCCGAAGAAGTTGTTCGGTCGTCTTTTTTTTATATTTTTTTGCATAAAAATTAGGCAAAATCAGATATGAAAGTAATCAATAAAAAAGTTATTAATGATGTCGGGGGAGTAAAAATCACTCATCTGGATATTGCTTCCGCTGATATTGCCTCTAAAGCTTTACCCGGCCAGTTTGTGATGCTTATGGTCAGCGAGCAGGGGGAAAGGATTCCCTTGACTTTGGTAAATACGGATAAAGATAAGGGGATAGTAAGTTTAATCTTTCAGGAGGCAGGTTTTACCACTAAAAGTTTAGGTAAACTAAACCCCGGGGATGTTCTTTATTCTTTGGTTGGCCCTCTGGGGCATCCTACGGAGATAAAAAAATACGGAAAAGTAATTCTAGTCGGTGGCGGCGTGGGGATTGCTGAGATACTGCCGGTTGCCCGGGCATTAAAAGGCTCAGGCAATCATATAACTACCATTCTTGGTTCCCGCAACAAAGACTTGCTTATCCTTGAGGCTGAACTTAAGAGCGCATCGGATGAGATTCGCATTATGACTGATGACGGCTCTTATGGCAGGAAGGGTTTTACTACCGATATGCTGAAGGAGCTTTTGAGTAAAGATAAATATGATTTGATTTATTCTGTCGGGCCGATTCCGATGATGAAAAGAGTAGCCCTGGTTAGCAAGGAATATAATACTAAAACTTTAGTCTCGCTCAACGCGCTGATGGTTGATGCTACCGGTATGTGTGGTTGCTGCAGGGTGAGTGTATCCGGTGAAGTAAAATTCAGCTGTGTTGACGGCCCGGATTTTGACGGCCACGGAGTTGATTGGGAAGAGCTTGAGAAAAGAAATAAGGTCTATAGTATCCAGGAGAAACATATCTGCCGTCTTTTTCCAGAATCTTAAATATATGAAGAAAGAACCCGTAAAAGTCAGAGAAGCATCCGCAGAAGCAAGGGTAGGTAATTTTGAGGAGGTAGTAAAGGGCTATTCCGAAGAGGAGGCCTTATTGGAAGCCTCAAGGTGCCTGCAGTGCAAGAATCCTCTTTGCAGCAGCGGCTGCCCGGTGGGCATTGATATAAAGAAGTTTATTTACCATATTACTCAAAAAGACTATAAGTCCGCGTATTTTACTATCAGGGAGAAAAGCAATTTTCCCTCTATTTGTGGAAGGGTCTGTCCGGCTGAATACCAGTGCCGCAAGGCCTGCGTGCTTACCAAGAAAGGTTCTCTTTTTGCCTCGGAACAGGCAATCAATATACATTTTCTGGAACGTTTTGCGGGAGATTTTGGTAAGGATAATAATCTGGAAGTGCCGCAGGGTAAAGAGGAGAAGCTTTCCGAATTTAAGGTGGCGGTAGTTGGAAGCGGCCCGGCAGGGTTATGCTGCGCGGGAGAACTGGCGCGCAAAGGGGTAAAGGTAGATATTTTTGAAAGCCTGCATAAAACCGGCGGCGTCTTAAGGTATGGTATCCCGCCATTCAGGCTGCCGTGGGATGTTTTAGATTTTGAAATAAATTACCTGAAGAAATTAGGGGTAAATTTTATTACTAATTTCCTCGTGGGGAAAGCCAGGACGGTTAAGGAATTGTTCGCCCAGGGTTATTCAAAAATATTCCTGGGGCTGGGCGCAGGGGTGCCGTCATTCCTGGGGATTAAAGGTGAAAACCTTTGCAATATTTATTCGGTAAATGAATTTCTTACTCGGGTAAACTTAATGTCTGCGTATAAATTCCCCGAATTTCACACGCCGGTTAATATAGGCAAGAATGTTTTGATTGTTGGCGGCGGAAATACCGCTATGGATTCTGCCAGGGTTGCCCTAAGGCTGCAGAAGATAAAAGGCTTTGCGCTTAATACTACGGTTATCTATCGGCGCACGGAGATTGAAATGCCTGCCCGGCGGCTGGAAATAGAGCATGCCAGGGAAGAGGGGATAAAATTTGAATTTCTGGTCCAGCCAAAAGAATTTATCGGTGACGAGCAGGGATTTGTCAAGAAATTGATTTGCCTGAGGTCAAGATTAGGCGATCCGGATAGCTCGGGCAGGAGAAGGCCGGTTATTATTGAAGGAAGCGAGTTTGAACTTGATTGTGATTTATGTGTGATAGCAGTAGGCTTGAAAGCAAACCAGATCCTGATCAACGCTACGCCGGAACTAAAGACCGATAAATATTCAGATGTCATCGTGGACTCTGAAAGCATGGAAAGTTCCATTAAAGGTGTTTTTGCCGGCGGAGATATTGTTGGCGGGGAGGGTACTGTTATTGAGGCCATGGGAATGGCTAAGAAAGCCTCCAGGGCAATAATAGACGAGCTTTCTAAATAACACCCCGCGCTAATAAGGTATTGCGCGGGTGTTCCCTTGCGGGAAAGGAGAATAATAATGTCAAAGAAGACTGAAGAGTTTATGGATTTGGTTGCAAAGAGGAACCCCGGTGAAACAGAGTTTCATCAGGCGGTGAGAGAAGTAGTGGAATCGGTAATGCCCTTTATTGAGAAAAACCCTAAATATCAGAAAGCTAAGATATTGGAAAGAATGATTGAACCGGAAAGGACAATTATATTCCGCGTTCCCTGGCTTGATGATCAGGGAGAGTTCCAGATTAACCGCGGTTTTCGTATCCAGATGAATAGCGCTATCGGGCCTTATAAAGGTGGAATACGTTTACATCCGAGTGTGAATATAGGGATATTGAAATTTCTGGCTTTTGAACAGGTTTTTAAGAACGCACTTACCACTTTACCAATGGGCGGGGCAAAAGGCGGATCAGATTTTGATCCTAAGGGCAAGTCGGATAACGAGGTAATGAAGTTCTGCCAGAGTTTTATGACCGAGCTTTTCCGGCATATCGGACCTAATACTGATGTGCCTGCAGGAGATATCGGTACCGGTGGCCGTGAGATCGGTTATCTATTCGGACAATATAAGAGATTACGTAATGAATTTTCCGGCGTGCTTACAGGTAAAGGCCTTAATTGGGGCGGCAGCCTTATCCGTCCGGAAGCTACCGGGTATGGTTGTGTTTATTTCGCGGAAGAGATGCTTAAGACGAAAGGTGATTCTTTAAAAGGAAAAACCTGCGCGGTATCCGGCTCAGGTAATGTTGCCCAATATACCGTAGAAAAACTTATAGAGCTAGGGGCTAAAGTAGTGACCCTCTCTGATTCCGACGGTTATATTTATGATAAAGACGGGATTGATAAAAAAGAGTTGAATTGTGTATTGCAGTTGAAGAACGTCAAACGCGGCAGGATTAAAGAGTGCGCAAAAGAGTTTAATTGTAAGTACTTTGAGAAACAGAGGCCCTGGAGCGTTAAATGTGACGTTGCCTTTCCTTCTGCTACTCAAAATGAAATAGATGAAAATGACGCAAAGGCTTTAGTTAAAAATGGTTGTATTGCTGTTGCTGAAGGCGCGAATATGCCTACAACTCCGGAAGGGGTTGAGGTATTCCAGAAGGCCAAGATTCTTTATGCCCCTGGAAAAGCATCAAATGCCGGCGGCGTAGCTACTTCGGGGCTTGAAATGAGCCAGAATAGCCTTAGGTTATCCTGGACGCGTGAAGAGGTAGATACAAGGTTACATAATATAATGATTGCTATACATGAGCAGTGTGTTAGATATGGCAAAGAATCCGGATATGTTAATTATGTTAATGGGGCCAATATCGCCGGGTTTGTTAAAGTAGCCGATGCCATGCTTGATCAAGGCTTAGTATAAGAAGCTGTAAATAAGTATAAATAGGGACAGCGACCTTTATCTGATTACGTACGCTCGGATAAAGGTCGCTGTCCCTATTTAAAATATAGTTGCATGACGGATAGTTAAGCTGTAAAATACCTTTTGTGGATAAAGACCAAATAATCGAAGATTTTTTCCGCGGTTTAAGAGTCGCCCTTACCAACGCCTTTTCTTACCCTAAGGACCATCCTTATTTTATCAAATCTGTAGAGATCTTTAAGTTTAAAGTTGAGACCCTCCTGGCTGTTTTGAACCCTATTAGAATCGGGGTAACCAGCTCGGGGATTGTTGTTGACGGCAAAAATCTTAACCGGGCAGGATTCTATGATGAATTAGCCCGCCTGCTGCACCAGCGTAAAATAAAGAGCATAGAAATCAGGACTGGTTTGAGCCTGCAGGAGTTGACCCAGTTCCTCTGCCTTATTTCACTGCCTCAAAAGGATATTTTTAAAGCCGGCGGTTTGAGCGCGCTTTCGGAAAAGGAAAGATTAACCCATTTTATTATCCAGGAGCTGGATTATTCCGCGTTTTTGCAGGGGGAGGGTCAGGAGTGTACTGATGTCTGGGGGTATATGCTTAAAGAGGCCGTCTATAGCGATGATGCAGTTAAAATGAATCAACTCGCGGATAGCTTTGGTTCGCTTATTAAACGGGTTAGCGAGAAAGAACTTTTTGACAGGGAGGGGATCTCCGCCGAAGTTAATGAATTCCTGACCAGCCTGAGGGATAAAAATAAAGATAAATTTGATAAATGCCTGAATGATGTTTTTCTCTGGCTCCTGCGCAACAAGAAAACGCTTAGCACGGATAATTTGTTAAAACTTAAACCCGTATTTAACGGTTTAAACCAGAATGAGTTTTCCAACCTTCTTAAGGAGGGGTTTTTACAGGAGGATAATTTTGATTCTTTGAGCTTGCAGCTTTTTTCTAAGATTTCCGAACAAGGCGATTCCGGAAAGATTACAAAAAACTTTTTTAGCGAAATGAACCAGGCGCAGGGGCTCAAGGATAATCCGGTTGTAGTCAAAAAAGTGAGGAATCTGTTAAGCGGCTCCCAGGATGAGCTTATGTCTGTGGTATACCGGAATACACTTGATTCTTTAGTTAAGAATATTTCCTTTTCCGGAAAACTAATTTTTGACCACCAGATGCTTAAGCAAAACTACCGTTATATAGTCCTGGGTATATTTGCCAGCGATGAAAACCCGGTTACCCTGCAGATAGCGGCAAATATCCTGGAGAAAGAATTAGCCGGGATATTTGAGGATAATGATATTGGTTTATTGAAAGACTTCCGGGATGTGCTGGTAAAAAGAAAGAAGGAAGGGATAGCCCCTTGTGTTGACCTGGGGAAGAAAGTTTCTTCTTTTGTTGAAAATATGGCTTTAAAGGGCGAGCTGGCTGCCGAGCAGGAGTTCCTCTTAGATCTGGTTTATTCCGCCGGGGAAGAAATAAACTTATACCTGGATAAAATATTTGCCACTGAGAAAGTAAATAAACAGGTATTAAGCCTGTTTTTAAAGTTGTTCCCGGCCGATATGGAAGTTTTCTATATAAAGATAGACCAGAAAATCCAGGATACGGAGTTTCTTGCCAGCTTGATTGATGCCTTAAGCCAGGTCGAATCGCCTTTAGCCATAAATATACTGGAGTATATATATTCCGGCGCTAACGAATTAGTTAAAATTGAGTCGTTGGAAGCTATGCGGAAATTAAATAAGGTAGATTCAGTTTTTCTTATACGGCAGTTAAATACTGATTCATTCCCGCTTAGGAGCCAGCTGGTTTCTGTTTTAATGCTGGACGCAAAGATAAAAGACAATCTCCTGGAATTGTTATTTAAATTCCCCAGTTTTATGGGGAGTAAAAATGAACTTTTGATTGAGAATATGCAGATTGTTTTTGACCTGCATTTTATTGAAGCATCCGGCTGGATTAAAGAATTAAGCCGCAGGAGATTTTTCTGGAATAAGCAATTACGCAATAAGGCAACCCAAATATTAAAGGGGTGGAATGTTAGCTAAAATCGAAGTAGCTTTTAAAGAACTGCTTACTTGCCTTCAGACAGCCAAGATGTACGGCACAGTGCATCCTATGTTCCAGAAGTCCCTGGATAAGACATACGCGGCCTTTGAGGATGCTTTAAGCGACCGTCAGGATATAGTTATCGGGATTGTTGGAGATGAGCTGGCTTGTGAAAAAGAGATCTTCTTTGATCTGGGGAAACTTTTAAAGCCCGCTATCCTGTATTTGAAAGAGAGAAACATTGAAAGGCTTGCTTTTTACCGGGGTTTAAGCAAAGAGGAATTAGGGAAATTTGTCGGGGTTATCAGCGGTCCCAAAGAAGAGTTTAAAACCGATCCCCAGCAGCTGCTGGCTTTTGCGGGGATAGAAAACATAAGTATCGGCAAGCTTAAGGTTGTTGAAAGACAGGCAGGCGGGGCTGAACTGGGGCCGAACCTGCTTAGCCTTTATGATTTCTCAATAGACAAGGTTGCCCAGGTAGTATCCAGCGTGCTTAACCTTGAAAAGGTTGACCCCCGGGTGCTCAAGCTTTCCTTAAATAATATTATTGATAGCTTAAGCATGCAGCGCCAGGAATTATTGAAGCTGGCTACTATAAAAAGGTATGACGCGGAAGCTTACGTGCATATGCTCAATGTGGCAATTTTCTCCATGTATTTTTCTTCACGCCTGGGTTTTGAGAAAAACGAGGTACTCGATATCGGGGTTGCCGCCCTTTTTCATGATATAGGGAAAATGTATATTTCACGCAAGACTTTACATAAACCGGATAAACTTAGTGACCAGGAGTTTGCCAGCATTAAAAGCCATACGGTTTTAGGCGCGGAATTTATGTTTAAGTATATTGATACCCTGGGTATCCTGCCGGTGGTAGTCAGCTTTGAGCATCACTTGAAATATGATTCTTCCGGGTATCCGCGCGTTCCTCTATTAAGAAAACAACATCCTGTTTCTTCAATAGTGGCTATCTGTGATGTCTATGATGCGCTTTCGCAGAGGAGAGGGTATAAACAGGACTATTCTCCGGACTTAGTCTATAATATTATGAATAAGGACAGGGGGAGCGCTTTTGACCCTGTTTTGCTGGATAAGTTTTTTCAATTCATGGGCCTGTGGCCTATTGGCTCAGTAGTCGCTTTAAACGACGGGAGCATCGCCTTGGTCAGGGAAGAAAATGAATCTGATATCCGCCGCCCGAAGGTTGAAATCGTTTCTCCTGTTGATAAAAGGCGGATAGTTGATTTAATTCAGGAGAATAGCTTAAGTATTGAACGTTATCTTAATCCCTGGAAAGAAGGTAAAGAATACCTGATGCTTGGGCAGTAGTTTTATTTACCCCGTTTCGTAATAAAAGAAATTGACAATCTGATATAAGGTGTTAAAATAAGTAAACAAAGGCGTTTAGCAGCCGGACTATCGGCACTAAACGCCTTTTTGTGTGAGGATGATAAAAATGCGGGTATTTCTTGTTTTAGAAGACGGGACAGTGTTTAAAGGGAACTCCTTTGGCGCCGGCGGTGAACGCTGCGGAGAAGTGGTTTTTAATACCAGTATGTCCGGCTACCAGGAGATTATTACCGACCCTTCTTATAAGGGGCAGATTGTGGTTATGACTTATCCTTTAATGGGTAATTACGGGATTAATAAGGATGATGTTGAAAGCCGCAGGCCTTTTCTGGAAGGTTTTGTAGTAAAAGAATACAGTAAGATTGCCAGCAACTGGAGAAAAGAACAGTCCCTGGGTGAGTATTTAAAGGAAAACGGTATTTTAGGTATTGAGGGTATTGATACCCGTAAGCTTACTTTGCATATTAGGGAAAAGGGGGCGATGAAAGCGGTCCTTTCCACCCAGGACTCTGACGAGGCAAGTTTAATTAACAAGGCTAAAAACTGCCGCGGCCTGGTAGGGGTAGATTTAGTCAAAGAAGTAAGTATTTCAAAGAAATATAATTATTCCCAGGCCAAAGACGCTAAATATAAGGTTGTGGTTTTGGACTGCGGGGCAAAATATAATATATTAAGAGAGTTGGCGCGGAACAATTGCAACGTAACAGTATTGCCCGCGCAGGCAAGTTATGAGGAGATTCTCAGCGTCAAGCCCGACGGTTTACTTCTTTCTAACGGGCCGGGTGACCCGGCGGCTGTGGATTATGTAGTCAAAACAGTAGTCAGGCTTATCGGGAAAATCCCCATATTCGGGATTTGCCTTGGGCATCAGATGCTCGGGCTTGCTTTAGGAGGCAAGACTTATAAGCTTAAGTTCGGCCACCACGGAGCTAATCATCCGGTGAAGGACTTAAGGACAGGAAAGGTTTATATAACCAGCCAGAATCACGGATTTTGCGTAGATATAGATTCGCTAAATAAAAAAGATATTGAGTTAACTCATATGAATTTAAATGATGGTACTTTAGAAGGCCTGCGGCATAAGAAACTGCCCCTATTTTGCGTGCAATTTCATCCCGAGGCTTCCCCGGGGCCGCGCGAAGCAGGCTATCTATTTGTTGAGTTTGTAAAGATGATGCAGAAGTTTAAAAAGCGGAAGGCCTAAGCTATGCCTAAGAGAAAAGACATTAAAAAGATATTAATTATCGGTTCCGGGCCTATCGTTATCGGCCAGGCCTGCGAGTTTGATTATTCCGGCACCCAGGCGTGCAAAGTTTTAAAACAGGAGGGTTTTAAAATAATCCTGGTAAATTCCAATCCGGCGACAATTATGACCGATCCCGAGATTGCCGATAGGACATATATTGAGCCGATTACCGCGGAGGCAGTTGAGAAGATTATCGCTAAAGAAAGGCCGGATGCGCTCCTGCCTACCCTGGGAGGGCAAACCGCTTTAAATACTACCGTAGAGCTGGCGGAAAAAGGGGTTTTAAAAAAATATAAGGTTGAGACTATCGGCGCTAATATAAAAGCGATTAAAAAGGGTGAAGACCGCCAATTATTCAAGGCAGCGATGGAGAGGATAGGCCTGGACCTGCCTAAAAGCGGCAGGGCTTATAATCTTGACGAGGCTATCGGCGTAGCCCAAAAAATAGGTTTTCCCATTATTATCCGGCCCAGTTTTACCTTAGGAGGGGTAGGCGGATCAATAGCGTATAATATTGAAGAATTTAAATTCTTAGCTAAGCGCGGTCTGGAGTCAAGTATGATCAGCGAGATCCTGGTTGAAGAATCTGTCCTGGGTTGGAAGGAATTTGAATTGGAAGTTATGCGGGATTTAAAAGATAATGTTGTGATTATTTGTTCTATTGAAAACTTTGATCCTATGGGCGTGCATACCGGGGATAGCATTACAGTGGCCCCCATTCAAACATTGACTGATAAGCAGTATCAGCGGATGCGCGATGCGGCTATTGCCTGTATAAGGGAGATTGGCGTTGAAACCGGCGGTTCAAATATACAGTTCGCGGTGAATCCGGATACCGGCAGGATGGTGGTTATTGAAATGAACCCGAGGGTTTCCCGAAGCACGGCGCTAGCAACAAATGCCACAGGTTATAATATAGCAAAGAACACCGCTAACCTTGCCGACGGTTATACTCTGGATGAGATACAGACTGATATCACGAATTTAATTACCGCTTGTTTTT
>CAZQGT010000009.1:30794-34611 GCA_964593005.1 uncultured Planctomycetales bacterium | reverse complement strand
CAAAGGTACTGCGTGCGCAGGCGTAAACCTGAAAGAATATGATGTTGTAGCACCGGAGACCAAGGAAGCAGGGGTAATTACAGGAGAACCCAGTGTGCCGGTAGTAGTAGTAATACTGGCGGCAGTCACCTCATCTATTACTCCTCCGGAAGGATTCTTGGTCTGTACGAAGAAGGTGCTTGTTTCTTTGACATACGGCGGGTTCTTGATATTTGAGATCACCAATGATTCAGCAACAGCCGCATCCAGGGCCTCTCCTAAAGTAATAATTAATTTATTCCCGGAAACTGCTACTGTTGAGCCAGTATTGCCGGAAACATCTCCCGGAAAAACCAGCGAAAGGTCGCAATCAGAATCAAAAGTAGCTTCAACCTTGCCGCCTGAAGCTATGGCATGTTCGGTAGTAAAATTCAGTGTATAAGAAGTGGTTTCCGCTACCACCCTCGTCGCAGACACAACGCTGGTAGCAGCCAAGGCGCCGGCAGTAGTAATTATAGCAGGGGCGTTTCCTACGTCTATGGCATCGTGATTAGCAAGCTCAGTAGTAATGACAAAGGCATCCGTAGTCTGGACATACGGTGGATTCTTGATATTCCTCAATTCTACGCTCACCGCCCCGCTTAAGGCAGAAACATTCCTCAATAGATAAATGTAATTAGACCCTTTGGATATTGTATAGTCCCCCACTACAAAAGCTGAAGAAAGGTCATATTCGCTGTCAAACTGTATCTTGATATAACCGCCTACCGGCACACTGTGGGCAACGGTAAAATTAAAAGTGTAATTCGTGCTGTAACTGACCTTAGTGCTGACAGGGGCGGTAGAAAGAGCGCTCAAAGAACCGGTATTAATAGTCACCCCGCTTACTGTCCCCTGGTCAAGGCTGTATCCCGAGGCATTCTTGGTAAGTAAAGAGAACGAACCGGTGCTCTGTGCGCCGGGGTTCTTGATATTAGAAATAGCCAGGCTGGATGCGGTAGAAGCAGGTATCTCTGTACCTATGGTTACGATTAAGGTGTTTCCGCTTACGGCTACGGTTGAACCGCTGTTTCCGGAAACATTTCCGCTGGCAACAGCAGTCAATACATAATCGGAGTCAAAGGTTATCTCAACCTTACCGCCTGCGGCAATGGCATTAACCGTAGTAAACCCTATGGTATAAGTAGCCAGTTCGGTAGCTATATAAGTATTTGACGAACGGCTAAGAGCAGTAAGCGCAGCCGGGATAATATTGATTGCCGGGGTAGTCACAGTATCTATTGTGGCGCCGGTAGTATTCATACTCTTGATGCCAAAGGTTACCGTCTGGGCGTATCCGGGGTTCTTGATATTACTTAGGACTATTGACTCTACGGTTCCCTTTGCCTTTGCCGCAAGCAGTTTTAATATTACATAATTAGCTCCCGCCTCCTGCTTGGTATAATTAGCGTGCGCAACCGCAACTGCGGAAGTATCATAATCAGAATCAAAGTCTATTCTCTGGAAACCATCCAGCGGAACATTATGCGCGTAGGTAAAATTAAAGGTATAGGAAACATCGGTTTTACCGGTAGTATAATAGGTAGAGGTTACACTTGAATCTGTAAACGTACCGGCTACAGTAGTTACTCCTGCGGCCGTACCCTGGTCCAGAAGCCCGCTTGCGGCATCCATTGTCCTGAAAGCAAATGTATTGGCGGTCTTAACGTACGTCGGGTTTACAATGTTAGCCACCTGCAATGACACCGGGCTTGCCGCTGCTACTGCCGTGCCCAAGGTTATGGTCATCTTATTGCCGCTTACCGCTACGCTTGAGCCGCTATTGCCCGTTACATCCGTGCTTCCAACCCCGGTCAATACATAATCGGAATCAAAGGTTACTTCTACTTTTCCGTTTTGCACTATGGCATGGTCAGTAGTAAAGGCAATAGTGTAAGCGGTGGTATTTGCTACGGTATAATCGGCCGGAGTCAATGATAGATTGGTCAAAGCACCGTTAGTGGTAGTTACGCCTGAGATCTCTGCCCCGTCTATCTTATTATGGGCAGAATCCTCAGTCTTTATGATAAAATTGCTTGTGGTCTGAACATAAGATGGGTTCTTCACATTGCCCAGGACCAGGCTCTGAGCTCCGGTTAATTGCGCCCCCGTCCTTTGCAGGAGGATATAATCAGCTCCCTTTGATAAAGAGAACCCTCCTGTCTGGCAGTTAGTATTGGTTAAATTATAATCTCCGTCAAACTGTATCCTCAAGAATCCTCCGGTAGCAAGCGCATGCGGCAAAGTAAAATTAAACGTGTAGTTTCCGGATTCGCTCACTTCTGTTGTTGCCGGAGTTACACTTGCGGAGGTTATCGTGCCTGCGGCAATAGATACCGTGGGCCTGGCAGCCGGATCGGTAATATCAATGTCGTTGCCTCCGTACTGCGTGGTTATATCAAACTCCGAAACCTGTTCATAATTGGGGTTGACAATGCCGGACAGGGTAAACGATACGCTGGCCGTAGAATTGGTAATATCCATATCCAGGGCTAGTGTTACAATATTATTGGCTTCATCTATAGTAAGTGCCGGGCTTTGGGTAACCATGGCTGCGCCGTCAACCGTACCCGAAACAAAAGTTGCTCCCGAGACGTCAAAATCCGGGTCGAATACCACCTTGATCGAAGGATCAAGCGACATGGGGTTCTTGGTGGTGAGGTTGATCGTGTAGTTAGAAGCCTCGGTAACTATATTATTAGTGGCGCTGACCGATACCCCGGTAAGCTTTCCGCCAACGATGATCAAACCGGTAAACGCAGACTGGTCAATTACGGCATTACCTGTGGCATCGGTGCTTAAACTTGTAATCTGATGACTATCGGTCTGCTGCACAAAGCTGGGATTCTTCACCGAACCCATCACGATGGTATCGCTGGTATTGGCAATAATACCTTCCTTCAATTTGAGCCTTACATACGACGGATTGCTGGAATTCCAATAATAGGTATAGCGTTCTGTGGGGCTGACCAGGTAAGATGAGCTCAAATCGTAATCCGGGTCAAATTCTATTTTGAGATAACCGTCTTTCGGCACCGGATGGTTATAGGTAAGGCCAAAGGTGTAGTTGTTGGATTTACTGATTTCCCTGTCTACCGCCGATACGCTCAAACCCGAGAACCCTCCCTTTACTATAGGAGTAGATGCCACAGAAAGATTCTGGTCTATCACCCCGTCTGCGTAATCCTTACTCTGCACAGAGAATACATCCGGCGTCTGCACATAATAAGGATTTCTGATATTATCTAAACGCAAGCTGAGTGCTTCTCTAGCGGCTGCAGCAGTGCCTAAAGTAACGCTCAATATATTACCGCTGGCCGATACCGTTGCACCCGTATTTCCCGGAACCACCTGGCCGCCATATACAAATACCGCAAATGGCGCGCCCAGTTTATTAAACTGCCCGTCTCCGTTATAGGCTGCATATTTGAGCACGGGGTTGACCGGATCAGTTACATCCATAATCGTCAGGGAGCTATCCGTTGAAGAGGTTATAAAGGCGTAATTTCCGGATACATAGACGGAGTTGGCCCCTGCCAAGCTATTGAATTGCCCGTCTCCGTCATATACCTCGGATTTAAGCACCGGGTTAGCCGGATCCAGCACATTCATAATCGTCAATGAGTTATCTGTTGAAGAAACTGCATAAGCATAGTTCCCGGATACATAGACAGATTCAATCCCTGCCAGCCTATTAAACTCTCCGTCTCCGTCATATACCTCGGATTTAAGCACCGGACTGGCAGGAGTAGAGATGTCAATGATGGTTAAAGCGTTATCCGTAGAAGCAGCAACGTAG
>CAZQGT010000009.1:0-30694 GCA_964593005.1 uncultured Planctomycetales bacterium | reverse complement strand
AACCGTCTACGATCTCAGCCTTAAGCACCGGACTGATAGGAGTAGAGATGTCAATGATGGTTAAAGCGTTATCCGTAGAAGCAGCAACGTAGGCGTAATTACCGGATACATAAACGGATTTTGCTCCGGCTAGCTTTGTAAAGCCGCCTGAACCGTCTACGATCTCAGCCTTAAGCACCGGACTGATAGGAGTAGAGATGTCAATAATAGACAAAGAATTATCTATTGAAGAAACCGCATAAAGATAATTTCCCGATACAAACACTGACTGTGCTCCGGCCAGCCTGCTAAAGCCTCCTGCCTCATCGCTTATTTCAGATTTAAGTACAGGCCCGGCAGGATTGGATATATCCATAATAGTCAAAGAGCTATCGGTCATAGAAGCAACGCAGGCATAATGCCCGAGAAGCTTGAATATATAATCCGGGTCAAACGTAACATTAATCTTTCCGCCTGCGGCTAAAGCATGATCAGTAGTCAGGGCCAGGGTATAATTGGTAAAATCGCTGACCACTGCTGAAGCAGCGGTTAAAGAAACATTGGTCAGTGAGCCGGCAGTAATCGTGATACCGGAAGCAGTACCGGTATCTATAACATTATTATCGGCCAGTTTGGTCCTGATGGTAAAGCTGCTGGTTGTCTGCACATAAGCGGGATTTTTAATGTTTGCTAGCTGCACGCTGGTTGCTCCCGGCGCAAGCGCGGATGTCGTCCTGTAAAGCATTATCGCGCTGCTCTCGGTTAATTTTACCAGGTTGTAGTTGGCGGTTACGCAGAATGTATCATCCTGGAAGGCGTAATCCGAGTCAAATATTATGTATATATACCCGCCAACAGGAAGAGTGTGTGCTAAGGTAAAGTTAAACTGTAAATATGGGCTTGATTCTATCCTTTCGCTTACTTCAGTTACACTTGAAGAAACAGACAGGCTGGTAAGCGCGCCGGCTACAATAGTATTCTTTGGTACCTCCGCATTCTGGTCCCTTATTTCGCCCGTAGACTTTAAGGTAGTAATAATATAATAACTTGTTTGTTTGGCTCCCGGATTCTTGATCCCGCTTACCACCAGGCTGGCCGGAGTCAAAGCGCTGATTGCCGTGCCTAAGGTTATAACGATATTATTACCCGAAATAAGCGAAACAGCTAAAGTTGAACCAGCATTTCCGGAAACAAAGGCAGCTCCGGTCAAATCATAATCGCTGTCAAAAGTAATGGCGACTACATCGCCAACACCAAGTGCATTAACGGGAGTAAAAGAAATTGTATTATTGCTTACTTCAGTAGAAATATAAGAAGCCGGGGTAATCGAGCAATTCAGCAATACTGATGCCATAATATCAAAACTTGGAGAAGTCCCGCTGTCCACTTTACCCGAAGCATTATAGGTAGAAATTCCGAAAGTAACCGACTGAACATAAGCAGGATTGGTTATTGTACCCAGCCTGATGGCTTCACTGACCCCTGCCTCAAGCGGGACTGTCAGGTTTAATACCACATAATTACTGCCCCGGGTATTAACCGTATAATCTGAAGTCGGCGAAATAAGGCTTACGGAGCCGGTATTATAATCGGAATCAAAATCTATCCTTACCGTGCCGCCTGCTGCTACATTATGCACAGGAGTAAAATTAAAGGTATACTGAACAAGGGTTGAGCCGGTCTTATTATTGGAAACATTGGATATAGAAACCGAAGCGTTGAAGTTACCGGCAACAGTAATAACCCCGGCCAGAGTCCCCTGGTCTATAATGTTGCTGCTGGAATTCTTGCTTGCAATTGCAAAGCTATCCACTGTTTGCACATAAGAAGGATTCTTAATATTGCTTAGGATCAATACTTCTCCGGTAGTCGCTGGTATGCTTTCTCCTAAAGTAACCGTCAGGGTATTCCCGCTTACGCTGACTGTTGAACCGGCATTGCCCGCAACATCATTAGCCCCCACCGCAGTCAATACATAATCCGCATCAAACTGAATGCTTAATTTACTGCCGGCGGCCAAAGCATGGTCGGTAGTAAATCCGAAAGTATAATCCGTAACCGCGCTTACTTCTAAGCTGGCTGCCGAAACAGAAAGATTGGAAAGCGCCCCGGCAATTATACCCACGCCTGTTGCTGTGCCCTGGTCTATAATATCCAATGCCGCTGTTTTGGTCGCTACTGCAAAGGTGCTGGTAGTCTGCACATAGGAGGGATTCTTGATATTGGCTATAGTAAGGGTGGTAGCGCTGACTATTGGAGAACCCAGGTTTACGGTTATGGTTTTAGCGATATTGTCAACGGTAAGGGTAGAGCCGGCATTTCCTGATATATTGCTTGTGGTTACCGCGCTTAAATCGTAATCCGCATCAAAACCGATTAGCACCTTGCCTCCGGCCTCCACTGAATGCGCAGGAGTAAATGTAAATGCATAGTTACCTACGGTACTTACCTCTAAAGTCGCCGGCGCCACCGTCGGAGTTATTGTACCCGGCACAATAGTTAATCCATCCGCTACCCCCCTGTCCATTGCCCTATCCGCGGCATCCTGTGTTTCAATAAAGAAGGAATCGGTTGTCTGACTGGCAGGATTCTTAATGTTTGCTATCACCAGAGAGGCATTTGTTGTTACGGCTGTACCCAGGTTAACCACCAGACAATTATTCAGTTTACTGACTATAGTGGCATCCGCCGGAGAAGATACTGTGGCAGAAGCAATATTATAATCTGAATCAAAAACTATCTCCACGTCTCCGCCAGCCGGTATCGGGCTTTGGACAGTAAAATTAATGGTGTAGGTAGTTGAAGAACGGGCAATATTGGAAGCCGGGGTAATAGAGATTGCGGTCAATTCCCCGGAAGTTATGGTAAAATTGGCATCCGATGTATCGTATACACCAGACAGGGACGCGTCGCTTACTCTCACCAATGCCTCTCCATCGCTGACCCCGTTATTGGGTATAGTCCAACTGTACGTGCCGGTATTTGCAGTAGAAGCAGTAATTGTATCCCAGGTCGCACCATTGTCCACGGAATACTCTAACTTTACGTTAGCGCTGGCAAGAGACACCGAATCCCAGGTTATATCGTGAGTAGTAGCTATTGCCCAACTCTCTTCTCCGTTAGGAGAGGTCAGCGTAAGGCCGTTAATGGCAAACTCTTCGGAATCATCATAAACATCCTCGTCGTTGTAATTTAATACGCGTATCTTTACCGCTGAAGAGCAGTCGCGGGGCACTGTCCACAGATAAGAGCCGGAATTCGCCAGATTGTCAACAATAGTATGCACATCAGAAACAAAATCATCTTTGGAGTATTCAAGTTTTACTTTATTGATTGTCCCTATAGTATCCCAGTAAATCGTCTCATTGCTTCCACCCTCAACTTCGGTAAACTGCGGCAAATGATCTACGGAGGGAAGCACCAATTTACCCTGGATCTTAAAAGGCGCATCAGATACGTCAGTAACCAGAGGGTCCGAATTATGCGTGATCCTGACTATTACGTTCGTGGAAGGGGCATCCGGGATAGACAGCCAGGTAAACGTGCCATTCCTGTTAAGCACATAATCGTTGATAGCCGGAGTCACCCAGGTGGATCCTCCATCAGTAGAATAATCCAGGGTTACGTAATCGCTGTCGCCTCCGATATTGCCGTCATACCTCCACTTTATATCATAGGAATCCTGAGTAGTAAGCACCTCTCCGCCGTTAGGCTGTTTAACAACTACCCGCGGATAGCTGATAATACTGAAATAATTATCCGAGGCGTCGCTAATTGTGCTTCCGCCGACTACGGTATTGCGGTCGGTTATATATACCTTAATATACTGAGTCAGGTCAGCCGGATCAGAAGGAATGGTCCAAAGATACTTATTTACCGGCTCTTCTGTGCTCAATACCGGCGCAGCAGGAACTGTGCTTACATACTGCCTTCTTTCAAAGTGAGCCGTGATTTCCGCTAAGGACAATGCCCGGTTATGTACAGCTACCTCATCTATCCTGCCCTTAAAGGTATTGCCGATCTTAAATGAATTAGTGGTGGTATTCATTTCTGAAGAAGTATCGGTTCCGGCCTGCATTACGCCGTCTACATACAGCCTTACCGCTCCGCCGTTATCACCGTCATAAGTACCGGCGATAAAATAAGCTGTGCCTGCGGTTAAAGCTGTATTGCTGGAAGCTATATGAGGAGTGTTGGTGGCATCATAAATACAAAACTGCAGCTCCCCGCCCGCTGCTACCTTGAGAGAATAGCTGCTGGTAGCGCCTGTCTTCTGCAGGATAAAGCCTTCGGCAGTAACATCTGTAGGATAAACCCAGGCCTCTACGCTGATCTTCTGCGGGTCGGTAGCTATATTATCCGCGTATTCAGCGTAACCGCTTCCGTCAAAGATAAGGCAGGATCCGGTACTAAACCTTACATCCTGGAGATTACTCCATCTTCCTCCGTCAGCCGTATGCCAGGTAGCCCCGCTTACGCTTAAGTCCCTTCCACCGCTGGCGGCATAGGCCACAGAGCCCGATCCTTCATCAAAATGCCAATAACCGGCAATATCAGCGCCTGTCAAATCCTTTATGAATGTAGTATCGAAATTCTGATTAGCGGCAGAAGCAGGATTGCCGTAATACATATAAATCTTCTTGGTTGCCAAAGCCGGTATTTGCGGAACCTTCACCCAGATTTTAGTCTGGGTGGTATTTATAGTATTCGACTCAATCCAATAAGAGCATACCTCGTCTTCGTCGGCAAACATAATATCATTTCCGTCAGCGCGCATCTTGCCTGCCGCAACTAAAGCACTGGTATCAATAGTAAATTTAACCTGGTAATTTGTAAGGCTGGAAGCCGAAGCGGTATTATCAATAGTTATCGGCCGGGCATAGGTTGATCCGGGGGTAAGTCCCGTACCCGCAACAATACCATCATAAATGGTATATCTCGCAGGTGTTACTCCGGAATCCCTGGAATATTCTATTAAAAGCCCGTTGGAAACCCGACCATCCGGAGTCCAGGTAATATAATTCTGCTCACCCTGTACCCATGCCTCTGCATCATCTATTGATGCGGCGCCATTAGGAGATGTGATAGTAAGCGAAGGATTGGTAATGGTAAAAACCGTAGAGATAGATTCTATCTTCTTCGTTGTATCTCTCGAAGGCACTGTTGACTCCACCACCTTTACTTTAGCCAGGCTGCTTAAGCCGACATTAGGCACCCTCCAGTTATATGTTCCGGAGTTAGGCACGCCTTTGGCTATAACAATGGAAGGAGTAGAACCGTCAATAGAATAATATAAATCAACCGTACTGGATAAGTTGCCTACCTTGGTCCAAGTGATATCATAGGCAGTCCCTACCTTCCAGACAGTTGAGCCGGAAGACAAAGGAGTTGTAATCGTCATTTTAGGGACAGGTACAATAGAGAAATCAGCGTTTGATTCATCTGTAAAAGCCGGGGTGCCATATGAATAAGCCTTTACCCTTACAGTATTGCCCACATTATCCGGTACCTGCCATGGATATGAACCTGTCTTGGTACGGCCGGTTGCTATAGGGACACTATAGCTAGTCCCTGAATTAGTAGACATCACTAAAACTATATCCGATGTCCCTTCCGGCACGCCGCTTCCGGAAACCCATTTTATATTATGGATTATCTGCGTCGCGTCGCTGGGATTACGCACTTCCCATTGCTCTGCGCCATTAGGAGAAATCACGGTAATCCCGGCAGTACAAATGGTAAACACTGCATCGGATGTGTCGGTAATATTGGTATAGCCGACATTTAGATCGCTTATCCTTATTTTTACGTCCGCCGACGGGTCAACCGGCACCCCTACCCAGCTTTCCGATCCGTCATTAGGAGTAGATGCCTTGATAACGTTAATGTCGTTTACAAAATTATCCTTAGAGTATTCAATCTTGACGTCATGGCCTCCGATTTGGCCGGCGATGGCCCAGGTAATCGTATAGGTGCCTCCAATAGTCCAGATCTCTCCGCCGTTAGGGCTCCTGACCTCTATTGTCGCCGCTGGAATTATCTTAAAAGTATTATCAGATACATCAGTAACCGCGGTACGCGCGCTGTCTCTTATTCTTATCTTGCATAAATCCGAAACCGCTACCTCCGGTATGGCCCAGGCAAACACACCATCGTTAACTCCGTCAAATCCCGAAATAGCTGTCCAGGTTGAGCCTCCGTCTTTGGAATAATGCAGGACTAAACTGCCGCTGTGGATAGTACCTTCCGAAGTCCAGGTAATATTGTTAGTTTCGTTCTTTACCCATAATTCTCCGCCGTTAGGCGAGGTTAAGGTAATTTTGGGATCAACAATCTTAAATACGGAAGAGGCCTTTGATACTAAAGTAGCAGTATCCCTGCTTGCGGGAGCGGAAACTTCTATTATTTTAAGGATGACGTTATCACTTAAATCATCAGGCACTGTCCAGGCATATGAACAGGACAAATCAGCATTCGGAGTAAGCGGAGAAGCCGGGGCTCCGGAAGAAACAGTAGCTATAAGCACATCCGAGCTCACAAAGCCATCTTTGGAATAACGTACCTGGAACTGGCTGCCGAACTGCTGGGAATTAGTAGTCCAGGTTATATTATAGGTTGCCCCTACCTTCAACTCTTCAGCGCCTAAAGGATAAGTAAAGGTAATCGCCGGCTGCGGGACTAAGGCAAATACCGCGTTTGAAGAATCATCCACCTGGGTATTTCCTGTATCTGTCATACGCACTTTCACGTTATCCGAAGGCGTAATGCCTGAAGCAATATTCCAGGTTAAGTTTCCGTCATCTGTCTGGCCTGATGCGATTTCCGCGGCCCAGTTAACGCCGCCGTCAAGCGAATAATCAAACTTTAGAGTACTTGAGCCAAGAGTCCCTCCTGAATTCCAGGTTATCGTATGCGTCTTGCCCAACTCCCAAATCTCTGCGCCGTTAGGAGAAGTAATTTCAGCGCCCATCAACCTGAATGTTGAGTCCGATTTATCCACTACATTAGGATATTCAATGCTGGTAATCCTTACCTTAGTCAATAAACCAGGGTCATCCGGAAGCGTCCAGGCATAAGTACCAATATTGGCAGTGGAGGCAATAACAGTTTTCCAGGTGGCTTCGTTATCAGGGGAATACTCTATTTTCACATTACTGGCGCTTGCGTCTATGCCCTGGGATGTCCAGGTAATATTATGGGCTGTCCCCTCAAGCCAGGATTCTGCGCCGTTAGGAGAAGTTATATTTATCCAGGCATCGGTATAAGTCAAAGTAACATTACTGACAGTAGGCGTATTCCTGCCATCAGAATAAAGGATAGCTTTATACTGCACCCACTGGTCATTGGCAATATCCGCGTTTAAGGCATTGATTACATCGCTGCCATCTTTAGCCGTATAAAATGTTTCAGAAGTAGTCAAAGCCACTGCCAGATTATCCAGCTCAGGCGTATAAGTACCATTATCGGAATGCAGGTATGTCCTGAAGTTCAATGAGCCTGAAGAAAATAAACTCTGGAAACTTGCCAGCTGCGCGTTAATCTGCGCTCCGGTATTTGCCTGGGCATATCCTTCTGTAACCAGGTTCCAGCCTATCGGGATGCTATTATACGCGGTTGCATTGGCCCAAACAGAACCCTGGCCGGTAGTCAGGTTATCTGCCCAGTATGTTTCATATAAAGCCCCAGTTATCGGCTTAGTGGAGTCGCTGGCAGTGTGGCTTAATATACATTTATAATCTTTATTGTCCGTACCCACAACCTTGCTTATAGCTGTAGAATTATACCAGTACCAGTTCCAGGCATCCGGGGAAACCTGGTGCCTTAACCCGGAACCCGCGGGAACAGTTGATATCTCGGTAATAGAAGCTATATTACTATCATAGAAAACCCCTCCAACCGGCTGCAGGACCGGGTTATCCTGGTAATATTCATCAAGGGAAAAAGTATTATCAACACCCTTTATCACATCTCCCAGGCCCACGGTTACATCATATGTCATATTCGAGAACACCTTCCAGGCAGTAGTCCGTGTAAAATAATCCACAGTATTATGCACGATATGCGGCCTTAAACTGCTTTCCGTGGAATAAACTGAATCATAAATCAATATCCAGTCGGTATCATTGGAGTTTTTATAATAATACCTGGCCCCCATTGCTTTCAACTCAATCCTTATATCATACCAGGTGTCGCGTACATATGTGCCATAACTATAAGCATTTGAACCATCCTCATATATATACATTGCACCGTTGTTAAAATAAATTCCGTGCACAAGATTTGAATACGATACCCCGGCCTCATTATCCTTCCAGCCGATCATCATTGTAGAGCTATAGCTTGGGTATACTTTTGTCTGAAAAGTCCTTCCTGCTGTTCGGCTAAAAGCTGTACCATTCCATCTCAGGTAAGAATCCCAGGCGCTCGCGTTATTATTTAAGGTAATATAGCCCTGATTCAGGATAGGGGATTTATCAGCTGTTGCCGCGCCTCCTGCGGTAAACTTTGTTTCATCCAGCCCTGCATACATATACAAATCATAAGCATTATACGTATCCGTGGAGGTGGTAATAATCAGCGGATTACCGTAATAAAGAGAGATTACCCTCGGCCAGGTTGTTATCGGTACTGTATTCTGGCTGTTAATACGTACATCAACACTGGCGATTTTCTTAGTATAATCAAAATATTCAATATCATAAGAGAGAGTAACCGGGTCACCTGAAGTTACTGCCTCGTCTATAAAACGGATGTCCCCGCCGTCAGAGCGCACATTATTCCAAAAATTCACCCATGTAGAAGGTATCTGCACATTTACGCTCCTGTTTACCACATTGTCAGGGTCAGTTGAAACATTGTTTACCGTAAAATCCATTTTGTATTGCCAATCAGGAGCAAAAGTACTTCCTGTGCGGTCTACCTGTGTTGGTACGCTGGCTACCTGGCTAAGAGGATTAAGGAAAGCATTCGTGCTCAAGGAGGTAGCGCCGGAATTTCCGTAGTATAACCAGTATGACTGCGTGGCTGAGGTATTAATAAAAGGAACACTTACCAGAAAACTTCCCTGCTTAATATCTTTATCAAAAAAATCAATAAAATAAGTCATCACTGTTTCATTATCGGATGCCACTACCCTAACATCCCCTCCGTCGCTCCTGACATTCGCCCAGAATTGATCCCAACCATCCTCTGCATCCACTCTGACTACAGCCGGGCTGCTGTTATATACGGTATCGGCAACCCAGCTAACCCCCTGGCCAGTAGTACCATTAGCCTGCCAATACGTAGACCAGCTTGTTCCGTTAATAGGCTTATTCGCGGCAAGGCTGGATGTATGGCTTTTAATACACTTGTAATCATTTCCGTCGCTGCCAACTACCAGGGCCTGGCCTTTCGGCGCGCCTGAATCATTTTTAAGCATCAGAGGTATCTTATACGACCACCCTGAAAGCGCGGCAGAATCACCGGCAACCTGATTATAACTGGTAAAACTTTCTTCAAGCCCCATAAAGCTAGCTGAATCCGCGGCTGAAACAGCAGCGCTGTTGCCGTAATAAATATAAACTGTTTTGGTAGAAGATGCCGCAAGCGAAGCAGTTTTAGCCAGGATAAACCCTTTTTTATTCGCGTAATCCCACTCGGGGACATGATAGCTTAATACTGTTGTATCATCCGAATCCACTACCCGGATATCACTTCCATCGCTTTTTACATGCGCCCAGAATTCATACCATTTTCCTAGATCTATCCTGATCACAGCATTGTTTTTTAACCCTCCGGTATTAATCACCTGGACAGGGATCTTTTTCAGCCAACCGCTGGAAACCAAGCTGGCGCAAGTCGCATCCTCCACATTAACCCCGAAAGTCACTCCATAGGTATAATCCCTGGATATACCCTGATACAAATAGCCTATTTCAATGCCGTTCAGCGCCCTATTATACAAAACAATTTCATCCAGCTTGCCTTTCCAGTTATAGGAATTACTGTTAAAATACCGGCCGAAATCCCACTGCATAGTCCCAACCTCGCGGGAGGTATTCGTAAAACCCCTGTAATCTCGGTTTAATACCGTATCCGTATACGCGCGATACCCCAGGTTATCGTGGACAACCACATAATGCCTCCAGATCTCATCTCTTTTTGTAAGATACGAGAAATTATTACCATGAGAAGCATTCCTGGAATCATACCAATAATGATACATCCAGTTATTCGGATTTAACCAGGCTACCGGATAACTAGTTTGAGCTGACATTGCTGCCTGCCAGCTATTACTGGCAGTAGGCGCTTCATCTACCGTGCCCCAGAATGACATAGTATATTCTGCGCCTAAATCCGGGGCAGTTACCCTTACATAATCATCTATGCCGTCAAAATAAATGCAGGAGCCGTATTTACCGTCGCTCTTCCAGGTGGGCATATTTTTGTTCGTCGGATATAGGGCGCCGATATTCCCATAGCTTGAAGAGTCATAAGCCATAAGACCTGCCCCTTCATCAAACTTCCAGTAGCCTACCAGCCCTTCTCCGGGCTTGCTCACATAATCAGGATTGCTTGCGCTTAAGGCATCTTCGCTGCCATAAACAATATAAAAAGATTTAATAGAATTCTCCTCTATGCTGGGGAAGTTCACGTTTATCTCCGCCTTTTTATTAACACTGTCAAAACTAATCAGGTAATAACTCAACTCCTGGGTTCCATCATGGAAACGGATGTCCGCGCCGTTTGTTTTAACATGGCTCCAGAAATGGTTATTGCTTGATGGGATAATAATGCTTACCGTAACATTGCTCTTTGCGCTGCCTGAAGTATTATCAACATAGAGCGACTCGGAATAGGCAAAATCCGCCAGCTTCTTATATAATTTTACCGAACTGCCGGTAAAGTAAATTTCGGAGTTAGCCACATAATTATCTTTGGCGCCAAAATCAAACTGCTCTATGGTTGTGCCTTCCGGGCCGTACCAGTCGGCAGCCAGTAAATTTTCCAGGGTTGAGCCTGTGCGCACCTTAAAACGCACATCCGTGCCTACCTGCTGCTCATCGCTCCATTCCAGTTTTACCAGCCGGTTTGTGGAAAAAGTGGTGTTATATGGAGAAGAAATGATTTCTTGCTTGAGCGGGTAATATTCATAGTTAATGTTTACATCTGAAATTTTAGGCAGTTCCAGGAGGTTATCCGTTGAAAAACCTATCTTATATTGTATGTATATATCCTGGGCATTAACTGAAGAGGCGTTGCTCAAATCCGCGCCATTAGTTATATCCGCGCAGAGGTCCCAGCTAAGCGCATCGGATAAATCCGGCTGATTGCCTGACCTAAAAGACAACTGCGCTGCCTGTGTATTATTAAATGTCCAGTTTACATTGCCCCACCCCGAATGCGCGCCTATTGGTTTTATATCGGAAATATAAGTACCATAGCAGAAGGCGTAATACATTGCCAGCTCCAGCCTGCCGTTGCCTTTGGTGGCGTAATAATACTCGCCTCCCGGCCAGATCATACTTCCGGGGTGGTCCACCCCGAAGGAAGCAGGGGCAAGCTCGTTCCATTGGCCGCTTGATATATCATACCTCATATAGGTATAAGACTCGTAACTATCACCCCAGCTTGAACCGTGCAATGCGTACAGAAAATTACCGAATCCCGGATATATAAGTTCAGAGTGCGAATCAAGAATTTTAACCATACAGGGATTTAATGTTGTCCAGGCATCCGTAGAATAATTATACCTGTAAAAATTTGCGCTCCTGTTGCCTGAAAGCGCGTACAAATAATTACCGCTATCAGGATATGTAAGCGCGGCTCCCCTGCCTGCTGTAGTCGGAATATCAGCCAGGTCATCCCATTCATTGTTCAAAATATCATACTTCCAGAAACTTACTGCCCCTCCGCGCATAGCGTAAATATACCTGCTATCAGTTACATGTTCAATGGCATTTCCCCATCCCCAGGCATAAGGGGGCGGCTCTAATGTCTCCCAGGCGTCATTAGCTACGGAATACCTGTAAAATGTCTGCAAGCCCTGTCCGCCTGTTACATAAATACTTACGTCTCCCTGGTATTCCACTGCCTTCATACAAGGATCTTCATTGGGCATTGTAGAAGGGCAGGTTGCTAAAACCCCCCATTTCTTTTGGCCGATATTAAACCTGTAGAATGCCCCGGAATCTCCGCAGAGATAATAAATATTACCTTTATAACCGCAGATTACCCCTCCTTCATCAAGGGCAACCGGCAAATAGGCAGGTATATCATAATCATTCTCTGTCTTATGATATCTGAAAAGATAATCCAGCTGAGTGGTATTAAACATATAAATATAATCATTTCCCACGCTGGACATTGCCGAACCATAACTGGCAATAGTTGCCGGGGGAGGCTCAAGTTCATCCCACTTTGCGTTATCAATATCATAACGCAAGAGCTTGTAATTACCGTCTCCTGTCATACAATATACATACTTGCCTCCGTCATTCGGATAATAAAATACAGATGATTCATCGCAGGTATAAGTTGTACCGGAGGAACTCCCTGTCCCAACAGGATCAATTGTGCCCCAGGTATCATTTGCCGGGTTATATACATAAGCAGTGCTGGTAATCTCTGTGCGCAGCTTATAGACTTTATTATCATAAGAAGAGTATGTTAAAGTATTTGTACCTCTGTACGCATGGCCGTCAAGCGCGGGCAAATAAGAGGTCCAGTAATCATAACCAGGCTCAACAAAGTACAGGTTAAACTGCGTTGAGCCATTTCCTCCCAAACAAAAAAGCACGTCCCTTGGGCTCTCGTGCCCTGAAATAGTTATTCCGCAACCGCCGGTTAATTCCGAACCTACAGTTACAGAAGTTAAGGTATCTTTAGCCCTTAACCAGCGGTCATTGGCAACATCATACTGCCATACATATTTAGAGCCCTTACCCTCAAGCACATATATGGAATCTTCATTAGCCATATACTGGCCCTTAGTCCCCGGCCCAAGATAGAACGGAGCCCTGATCAAACCGCTCCAGCGATTAGCATGCTTAGAGCAATAATAACTTGTGCTATCTGTCCAGGTTGCGCCTTTTCCGGTTGAGCGGGATGTCTGCCAATAGGTTGTCCAGCTTGCTCCGGTTGTGGGATAATTAGCAGAGGTTGAGGTATGGCTTAAGATGCAATCATAATCCTTTCCGTCGCTTCCCACTATTTTTGACTGTTTTGCGTTTGTATCAAAAACCCAGATATTGCTGTTTAAATAATAATACCTGTCCCCGAAAATCATATAGTTGTACCCGTTGCTGTCCACGGCAATGTTGCCGTCGGCATAAGACGAATAACAAAGATCGTATATCCTCTCCCCCCAAACCCCCGGCTGATTATGCGTGGATTTTGTCAAATCATACTTCATCAACTGATCGCCCCCGTAATACGGAGATGCCCATATAGCATCCGGAGTCTGGCAAACAGACCTGTACATCCCGGAAAAAGGCAACGGGGCAAGCTCACTCCAGGAATTAGTAGCCGTATCATAACGCTCCATCCTGAAATCAAAAATTCCGTCATAATACCCTGATAAATGATAGATATACGGGGAACTTCCGTCACTTACCAGGCCGCCTGAAGAATAGAGATAATAAGTAGGGACAAAACTGTCGGCCTTAGAAACCCATCCATCCATTTCAATGTCATAGCGGTAGAAAGTCGTACCTCCGTGACCTCTTGTTAAATAAATATACCTTCCTTTATCAGGGGCATTAAGGCCTATCCAGGTAGCCTCACCTCCGTAAATAGACCCAATAACATTATTGCAGGTAAGCCAGGTATTATCTATCGGGTCATACCTATACCAATAAGATGTGCCGTAACCCGGGAACCCAAAAATAAAAGTATGGTGGCCGATTGTCCCGGTGCGCGAGTTATACATCGTCCCACTCTCCCAGGTATCCCCTTGTCCGGTAGTCCCGGTAGCTACCCAATATGTCTGCCAGGTAGAAGTTGTGCCGGTAATCGGCTTGCTGGCAGTTGCGGATATATGGTTCTTAATACATCGGTAATCATTGTTATCACTACCCACTACTACCGACGGCTTTATGTTCTCCAATCCCGGGCCATAATTAGCCGATTCAACCCAGCTAACACAATCAGTGGTTGAACCGTTAAGCTCCCAGTATTTTGCCCAATCCGCTCCGCTTGACGGCTTGCTCAATGTAGATGCGGTATGCCTTTTTTTACATACATATCCCAGGCCGTCATCGCCTAAAACCCTGTCTGCCTTTGATACAACCCCGATTACCCCGAAACCATAAATAAAACCGGCAGAAGTAGGGGAATCCGTAAGCTCTTCCCATGTATTAGTTGCCAGGTTATAGCGCGCGAAATCCTGGCCGTTGTTCCCCCTGTGAAAATATAAATACCCGTCACCAATATCCGTAAAGTTATCCCCGCTATAACTTCCGCTCCACGGCAAATTAGCCAGCCGCTCCCAGCTATTTGTGGATATCTTATACCTCCAAAAATTATAATAGGAATTCCCGCCCCACCAATACAGGTAATCATCATAAGGGCCGGCAACATAAGACTTAGCATCTACCCAGCTAGAGCCGCGCGTAGCCACAGCAGGAGTCTGCCAATAGGTGGAATATTCCGCTCCGGTTATGGGTTTATTCGTATTAGACGACAGATGCCGCCTGATACAGCGATAATCCAGATCATCCGTGCCGGTAATAATATCCCCCTCTGCGTAAACTTTGGCTGTTACCCAGTTAGAGGTTGTTTCATAAGGATTTAATCTTCTCCAATAAGTCGACCAGGAAGCCCCGGTCACAGGCTGAGTTTCAGGACTAGCAGTATGATCTGCTATGCATATGTAGTCAAAACCATTGCTGCCTAAAACCACATCTGAATGAGTATGGTTCTTTAACCAATATATATCCCTGCCCCAAGAAGAGGAGTTCCATAGAGGCTGGGCTAATTCCTTCCATTTATTTTGGGAGATATTATAATGCCAGGGATTAGTATAGTTGTTTCCGGAAAGAAGTTGTATCTCTGTTCCTGCCCCATCCGGATCATATAGAATAAATCCTTTATTATCAGTATAACGCGGGCAATCTGCTAATCTTGTCCAGACAGGTGTACCGTTTAGCGGGCCTAAGCGCCAGAATGTCTGATAATTCATTATGTCGGCGCGGTTATAACAATAATAAGGCATAGCCGCATATATATAATTTCCCGAACCCGGCCAGAACATATTGGAAGCGCTATGCATTCTTGCCTCGTAACCTGCTGTACTTTCAGCCGGAACAGGCATATTAGCAGTAGTCGTATCCCAGGCATCAGCAGATATACTATATTGCCAAATAGTGCTGGTTGTCTGCCCCCGGCAGGCATAAAGATAATTACCTGTTCCCGGATAAACTAACCTTCCTCCTGCCTCTACTGTTCCCGGAGCGCTGGAACCACCTTTCCATACACCGGATGTACCTATTGTAGGATCAAAAATCATAAAATCCGTAGAAGCCCCTCCTAAAAGAACATACAATTTCCCGACTTTGGTAGAAATAATTCCGGTTGCGCACATTGCCGCCCCGTATTCAGCTCCCTTTGATAAAGGGACAAAGGTTGCCCAGGTATCGGTTGAGGGAGTATATTTAAATACCTGCTTTGAACCTTCTCCGCGGATAGCAAAAATTGCCTCTCCATCCCAGGCAATAGCTGCCCCTGCTGCGGCAGGCGCGGGCAATGGGGCAAGCATAACCCATTTTCCCGTAGCAGGAGTAAATTTACCGAACTGCTTCCCGTCTCCTGTAGCAAAAAGGCAATAGATATCTGTTCCTGCCCGGCAAAACACAGTAAACCTGTCCGGCCTTGGCTGTGCCGGTAAAGTAAGCCACTCGCCGAGTGTTGAGGCAAAAGGGTCTGCAACTGAAGGAGTTACCTGTATTACCGCGTCAGCCCCGCTGCCGTCAACAACCACCTTTTCCATTTCCCCTAAATTAAAATCCGCATCCGTAGTGTCGGTTAAAGCAGATGTCTCAGGAGCCAATGTTAAATAACCGTCAGTTGCAGTAACGGTAGCATTATCATCCTTTGAATAATAAACATCCCAACTAGATTGATTAGTAGGATGCACCGCGCTTGTTGAAGATTGGCCGTCTATCCAGGTACTCTGGATAAAGGTATAGACTTCGTCAGCGCTGTTCAAGTGATCACCCGGCAAACACACACTTAGCGCCAACACTATAAGGCATATACCTATATATTTATATCTTTGCCTGTTCCAAAACACCTTTATCTCCCCTTTTCCTTAAGGTTCCTCTCTTTACTGCCAACAGCTTCCTTTGATGCCTCTATATTATCTATCTTTGGGTCATATTCAAAATACTCCCGGTAAATACGCGAAAGCTTTTTTTCATAACGCAGGGCATCCGGAGTTTTTAACTCCTTATCAATCCTGTTTAGAAAGATCTCATTCTTCAGGCTAAAGCTTCCTTTCAAACGCTCAAGGCCATTTTCCATGATAATATAATAATCCAGAAACCTTTCTTCTTCCGCGAATTTCCCCAGGTCCAGGATCACCTGCATTAATCCCACATCCCCGAGCACGCTGTTATAATCACTCATTACCTCTACAAGCTCTTTCTGCTTCAGCGCATCCTTGCCTTCTTCGGCTTTCCGATAAAGGTTATTTACCATAAGAAACATATTATCTAGTTCATCCTTATATTCATTCGTCCGCTTGATCATCTTTTCATATACAAGCTTTCTTGAAAACCTGAAATCTTCAACCTTTTTCTTTTCCTTATTTGCTTCGCTTTCAGCGCTATCCGCGTTTCTCTTGGCCATATCTGCCGGAATAAAAGCTCCGGCATAAACTAATCCTATATTTAGAAACAAGATTAACAATAAGAGCGCAAAAAATTCTCTTATCATTGTGTTCCTCCTGTCGTGCTTTCAACCAGCTTAACCTGCACCTTTGCCGAAAGTTTATCCAGAGGAAACCTGTCGTCAGGATCTTCAGGATAAACCTTATAAGTGCCTTTGGAGAGCTTATGCCCTACTGAGCGCTCAGGGCTCATACTCAATACCTGTATCTCTTTGCCGCTGGCCTCAACCCGGACCATACTAAAAGCCCCCGAGATACCGGCGTCTACAAACATTACCTCTGCCGCGGAGGGAAGGATAACTTCCTGCGAAACTTTTGTATTTCCTATCTTGCTGCCGCTGATTTCATATAAGGGCGCGGGGACAAATTCTCCGGCATCAGGATCAGAAGAATCCTGGCTCTCTGGATCGGAAGAAACAGCCCCGGAATCCGGAGTTGCGGATGAACCTATCACAATAACCCCGCTGTCTTCAGAATAACCGCTACGTAATCCGAGAAACAACACAGTAAAAAACAACAGGGCAAAGATTAAAACCTTCATCTTAACATCATCTCCTTAGTGATAATGTTAAACATTCTTTCTACGCTTTTATCCATCTTGATATCCAGGGGATTATCTCTGGGGTTATATTCTATATCAAGTATATTGACTATCTTCTTTACGGGGAGTTTCTTATCGGCCATTTTAAAACCGATAATAAGCTGCTTAATATACGCCAGCTTATCATCCCTCTTTTGTTTATTCCACCAATAACCGTCTTTCTCGCTCTCTTCTATAGGTAGCTGTTCATAAGCTGCCATATCGGCAATAGAAACCATTTTCTGGGCTTCAATTACCAGCCTATCCGGGTCAGGCACATTAGAAACTTCCTTTTTAGCAAAAGCCGGCTCATGGCACATGACAAAACAGACGCTAATGAATATTAAGCCTATACGTCTTAAGAGCCGGCTGCGCATCATAGCTTCTCCCCTTTTTGCCTATCTTTCTTCTCTAATTCCTGAAGCCGCATTGCCGTAACCTTATAAGAAACCATATCCGCGCGGTATTTTTCCTCCAGGTCCTTGCTTACTTCCTGCTTCGTAGCAATAAGGTCTTTAACAAAAATTTCGTCTTTTTCCAGGGCAGTTTCTTTGATTTCCCGTTTTAAATTCGCGTTGCCAATTATAAAAAAAGCGCTTGTCCCGAAAAATACCAGTAATATTAAACTAACCAGGGCCATCCGGTTTCTTTTTGACTTTTTTAAAGAAGCCTCGGTATTTTCATCCGGCTGTTCCTGGCCTGCCTCTGCTGCGGCTTTTGAGATTTCCCTGATCTTCTCCACAAAATCCTCGCTGCCTACAACAGAAGCCCTGTACATTTTATTTTCAAATGCCTCTATTTCCTGCCGGCTGGATTTTTCCACAAACTGTTGATAGGCCGCGCTTCTGTTTTCAGCGGGAGAAAGTAAATTCAATGCCTCATCGCAATCAATGTTGGATAGAATATTTTTATCTGCTTCAATTCTTAAATACGCGGGGTAACTGCTCCATTTATAATCTTTTAACTGAGTGAGGATATTTTCTTTCAAAATAATCCGGTGGACAAAACGGGTTATCTCAAGCAGGAGGCTTTTCTTCTCAACCAAAACTGCCTTAAACCTTTCCTCAAAGAGATGGCCCTTTGTTTCATATTTTTTATTATAGTATTTTGTGTAATTGGCGTTCACATCATGCATAATCTGGGAAACAGTAAACTGCTGGCTAGGCTCAATAAGCAGATGGCTTTCTGTGGGGATTAAAACTAAGGAAAATAATTTAAAATTATACAGGTTCTTATATTCAAATAAAAAAGAAAGATAGCGGTTTTTATCGCTATCATCCCGGAAAAGATTAAGTTTATAATTCGCCTTCGTAGTTATATAATAAAGAGCCCCTTCTAAATTTACCCTCGGGAATCTTGGCATTTTGCTTTTAACCTCATTTTAATTTTCAAAGTACGTGGTACTTTTATTTTTCTTCAAAAAAAAACCCCGGTAAACTCTCTTCCGGGGTGAACCTTAAATCTTCGGCAGCTTGGCTATCCCTGATACGGGACCCTTAGCTTTGCGCCCCCATATTACTATGAGTTTACCTTTTCGGTTCTTTTTATTCCTGTCACAATCAAAGTATAACATATTATAATAATTTGTCAAACTCATAATAGTACGTGGTACTTTACCGGTTTTTTAATCCCCAGAGAGCTTTTTTTGAATCAAATTCAGGGGATAACCTTCTCTTGCTAATTCAGAAATCTTCCGAAGGCGCTCTCTCACAACATTTTCCTCATACATACGTTTATTGCCCACTTTAGCGCTAACCGGAAGCAATCCTATAGCAGTATAATAATTTACCGTATAATAAGGGGTATTAAACCTGGAGACTATTTCCTGGGCTGATATAACCTTTTTATCCATAAACACACTCATTAAATTAACTCATGACTTATAGCATATACTATAACTAATATATATGCTATATGCTTGTCAATATTGTTATAAAAATTACCTGCGCCTGTATTTCTTTAACTCCTCTTCAAGCTCGCCGACTTTCTTTACTTCCTTATGCAGCCTTGCCGCTAAACTGGTATATTTAACTTTATTATCTTCAAGCTGTTTGTCCTTTTCCGCGATTATCGCAGCCTGCCGGTTAACTTTAACGCTCAATAATTTCACCCCTAAAGCCAAACCAACAATACTTACTGAAACAATAACCAATAAAATAACAAAAACCACAGCAATCTTCTGGTTCGCGGCGTTTTTTAAATCAAAGGTCATTTCCCTCCTCCTTTTATCTGCTTTTACCTGGCTATTTTTGCTGGCCGGGTTGATTTCCCTGCTCCAGCCTCTTTGTAACCACTTTATAAGAAATCATATCCGCGCGGTATTTCTCTTCCAGGCCGCGCTTTAAATTTTCTTTTATTTTATTATATTTCTGCAAATCTATTCCCTGCTTAGCTATCTTTGTGTTTAAATCTTTTTTTAGCGTTTGCTTAAGCCTTAAGTTATAAATCCAAAGGCAGGCCGTTGCGGAAAAAAACGCGAACAAAAATAAGATAACAAACAGAACAGCCCTCTTTTGCACACTCACTACCTCGTTTTACGCTGCCACTCTAAATCATCCTTGGCTTCCGCCATCCATTCCGCGACTAAACCGGCATCCGGGGCATTTGGGGATAAATCAAGATACCTGCTGTAATGAAAAACAGCCTTTGCGTTATCTTGCAGGTGATCGTCGTAGACAATGGCTAAGTTATAATGAATATCCGCGTCATCAGGGGAAAGATCCAATGTCTTTTCGTATTCCTGGGCTGCCTCCCTGTACTTTCCGGAATTTTCGTATATTATCGCCAGGTTATAATGCCGCTTAAGCGCTTTTTCCCTGTACGTACCGAATACCTCGCTTAAGTCTCCGGGCTGGCTATGCTTTTGCTTTTCTTTCTGGGTTAACTTTTGCTCTGCCTCATTTAATTTCTCAGTAAGCGCTATTTTTTCATCAACCGCCCTGGATAAAGGAGTTCTCGTATCCAGTTCTCCGCTGCCTTCTTTTGGGGTGCTTAAAACAGCGTATCCCTTAGCGTAAAAATCCGCCCGTTCAGGATCCTTAATACTGTAAATGTAAATACTGGCAAGACGCAGATAAATATTTGCGTCCCTGGGGTCAATCTCCAGGATCGCCTCATATTCCTTTACTGCCGCTTCATAATCCTGCCTATTTTCATAAAATAGCCCAAGCTTGTAATGGTCAAGTTTCTCTTTTTCCTTCATCAGCCTTGCGGTTAGCTCAGCGGCATTAAGCGCGTTCTTCTCAAGCGCGCCATTTTCCTCGTTCAAGTTTTTAAGCTTTTGATTCAACTCCGCAAGCTGCAGGGAAAATTCTTTTTTTTGAGCAAGATACTGCTTGCTTTTACGCGTCAGCTCTTTTTTATTCTGATGCTCCAGGGCCTTAAGTTTATCCTGCATAAGCTGGTTGGTTTCAAATAAATCATCCTCGAGCTTCTTTTTCTCTTCCGCGAACGCCCCCAGTTGTTTACTTAAGCTTGCCTCTTTTTCTTTCGCGTTGCCGATTTCCTGCTCCAGGCTATTTAACCTTAACTCCAGGCTTAGTTTTACCCCTGCCAAAGAACTCTTTTCCGCGTTCAATGATTCAACTTGTTTTTCCAGCTGGCTTAACTTTGCGTCTCTATTCTTAAGGTCATTATTTAAAGAGTTAATCTGCGCGCGTTTTTTGGATATCGCGGATATTGCCAGGCCTAAAGCAATAAGCAAGATTATTAACGGTATACCTATAATAATAGCTGTCTGGGTGCGCTTATTCATTTTCTAGGGGGTTTCCTTGTCTTGATCTCTTCCTTAAGTTTAAACATTTCATCGGAGCCGCTGATAATATGAGGAGTCAGAAAAATAGCCAGCTCTTTCTTCTCATTTACATCTGATACATTGCTGAATAACCTTCCTAAAACAGGGATGCTCCCCAATAAAGGCATCTTAGAAACACTCTTATCCCCTGTTCTCTTTATCAAACCTGCCAAAATAATCGTGTTGCCGTCTTTAACCAAAACATCAGTCTCAACATTTGAGGTATCTACTATCGGGATCTGGTTGCCTTCGGTAGTTTCCAGCCAATCGGATATTGAGCTAACCTCAGGTTTAATGTGCATTTTCACAAACCCATCCTTGTTAATTGTCGGCGTAACATACAGGGTTACCCCAACGTCTATGAAATTAACGCTTTCAGAGGTAGTCGTAGTTACATCGCCGGTAGTAATGGTTGTGGTTACGTATGCCTCGCGCGTTCCAACCATAAATTTCGCCTCTTCATTATTACAGACAACGATATGCGGAGAAGAAACTACTTTTACCCTGCCAAAGCTCTTGATCAGGGTTAATGCAAAATTATACTTATCATTCGCTAATGTACCAACACTAAGCTTCATTGTTGAGGATGAAGAAAGCGGCGCGCTAAACGGAAAGGAGCCGGTAAAGGTCAGGGAATCTTCAGCCAGGCCGTAAACCTTTTGCCAGTCCACACCCATAGCAAAATCATCATTTAAGGTTATCTCAATAATCTTTGCCTCAACAAGCACTTCCCGGGTTTTGGCATCAAAATCCGCGACCAACTTCCTTATTTTTTCCATATTATGAGGCAAATCCGTTACCACAAGTTTATTAGTCCTCTCATCCACCTCAATGGTCCCGATATCTTTAGTTAAGACCTTAGTAATTTCACCCTTGATCTCTCCTATCTTGGCATAATTTAATTCAAAGGCCTCCCTAACCGTAGGAAGCACCCGGTTAACAGTAGACAAATCAGCCCTGACAGCAGCTTTCTCCATCTCTTTTATCTTCAGCGGAGTGTCAATAAGGATAATCATTCCGGTGGCATCATCTATAATCACCTTGCCTATTGAACTCTTCAAGTTACCAAGTATAGTCCCCACCCTTTTAGGGTCCGCGTATTTAAGAGTGATAGTCTTGGTTTCCTTTTTGTTTGTGTATTTCTCCCCGTAAAGGGCTTCATATTCATTTTCCGTCATCAGGGTAATTATCCCTGCCTTCTTTTCGCAGGCCAGGCTGTTGGTAAGCAAAATCATATCCAGAACATCGGATATTGTTACATCTTTTAAGAAAAGGGTAACCTTGCCGCTGACATTTTTGGTGGCAACAATATTTAAATCCCCCTGTTTGGAGAGAAATTTAACCGTATCCATAATATCCATACTCCGTAAATCAAGGGATATCTTCCTGGATAACCCGGAGAAGGAATCATTGGAATCCTCCATTGCCTCTTCCTTTATATCCTGCTTCTCCTGCTCTAAAACCGCACCAGCCGCGCTAACCGTATCCGGCTGCTTTTCTTCAGCGGCGTTCTGGGCGTTCGTAATGGCAATTCCTAACCCCATAAAAAACAAGACTAAAATTATAATAGCTATTTTTCTCATTTACATCAGCTCCATCTTCTGGCCTTCAGATTCTAATATTACCTTGTCCTTTAAAATAACATTTATTTTGAAACTACTGATTGAATCGCCCACCCTAAGAAAATAAGTTTTATTGGCTTTTGTATCCTCAATTATTACTTCCGGGTCATTGCCCCAGGATATCCCCACTAACTTCAGGTCCTTAATCATAGTAGCCAGGGCCTTTTTAGTTTCGTCTTCCGGGTTCTCCGCGCTCCTTAGCTTAATCGGCGCGAAGATATCCCTGCGCTGGACCATTTCCAGATAATACAAAAACGGCCTGACCTCCGGGGTGACATTCTGCTCAAAACTCCTGGCTTTTTGAGCGGCGGCCTTTTTGGTAAATTGTTTTAAATCTAAACGCCGGAGCATAAAATCCGCGCTCAGGTAAAGAAATAAAATAACCACTGCCAACGCTAAAGCCTTGTTCCAGAGTTTCAGGTTAGGCTCATCAATACCGCCCTTAAGCTGGATCAGCCAATCTTTTAAAGCCAGCTTTAAACGCGCCACTACCGCGGATAAAGCGCTGAAACTGATAAATGAAAAAGGGGATTGCTTTTTACGTTTAAGGCTTAAACTGCTCGGCCCTTCCGTATCTTCTATTAAATTTAATAACTGTTCTTCAGGAGTAGGTTTGTTTTTTGCCATCTTAAGTTTGCTTCATGTTCAATAAGCTCTTTAATAATCTCATTGTCCACAATCACTTTATTCTTCATTACCAGTAATTTTAACGCCTTGTGGCATAACATACCGATGCGCCGGGGATAACCTTCGGTATATTTAAATATCTCCCTTATCGCCGCCTCGCTGAAAAGTTTTTCCCTGCCGTTATATCCGGCCTGCCTTACCCTAAACTCAATCATTTCACGTGTCTCATCAATACCGAAAGGAGTAAGCGTATACAAAAGGCTTACCCTGTCTATGAGGTTTCTTACTTCCGTGAGCCTGGGCAATAATTCCATCTGGCCGAGAATAACCAGCTGCAGTAATTTAAATTCATTAGTTTCATAATTCAAAAGCATACGCAAGGCTTCTAATGAAAGTGAATTTAATTTTTGCGCTTCATCAATTAAAAGGACAATAGTTTTATTTTTCTCAGCCCCCTGTTCAAAAAGATACCTTTTTATAGCCTCTTTATAATCCAGGACCGTAGGCTGCGCTGAAGGCACCTCTACCCCGAAAGTCCTGACAAGTGAATCAAGAAAAATTTCTTCCGAATCAAAAGTAGGATCAAGGATCATATGAAAGATAACATCCTCTCTCTCTTTCAGCATCTGGAATAATTTCCTGGAAAGCGTAGTCTTGCCGGTGCCCACATCCCCTAAGACCACGCTCAAACCGCGCTTTAACCTGATCTCAATAACAAGGCGCATCAGGGCTGCCCGATGCTCACTTGATTCATAGAAGAAGTTAGGGTCAGGGCTTGTTGAAAAAGGTTCTTTGTTTAATCCTATTACCGCGAAATAGCTCATATTCTATAATTTTATCAGAAACTTAAGTTAATGGAATATAATAAGTTACAGTGTTATTACATACCAAGCAACTTCTTGCGAATCAAATTTAAAGGATACCCTTCCCTGGCTAACTCGGATATATTCTGCAATCTTTCTTTTATAACCGCCTCTTCATACATACGCTTATTGCCGATCTTTCCTGCGACCGGCAATAAACCTAGGGCGGTATAATAATTAACTGTTTGATATGGGGTATTAAATTTAGAGACTATTTCCTGCGCGGATATGAGTTTCTTTTCCATGGCGCCTGGGTTGTGAGGTGTGCTCATTAGTTTTAGTAATTACTAAAAGTACTGAATATACTATATGTATAGCATATTTCCTGCCTTTGTCAAGTAAAAACAGAAGAAAGGGGACAGTTCTGTTTTTTTTAAGTAAAAACAGAACTGTCCCCTGGTTTCAAACTTCCCTATGATTTTGAAATTATGCTTAGCTGACTTCTTCTATATTCCAGCTAAAGGCCTTAACCCCTTCTTTGCCTAATTTCTTGCGCAGTTCTTTGACACAGGAAAATATTTGTTTTGCCTCCGCCTCCTGGCAGGCCGCATATAAAATATTATTCCTTCCCGGCCATATATCATCACCCAGATGCGTCCCGGATGTAGTGCCGCTTCCAAAAACACCGTTTATCTTAGTATAATTCTTTAAAGCGCAATTCCTTAACGTCTCCATCACCTCATCATCAATCGCTTCATTATAAACCAACATTACCATTTTTGTCATTTCGTTTTGCCTCCGGTCATTTTAACCTTTGAATTAAATACCGCGTAAAGAGTGGGGACGAACAACATGGTAATAAAAGTTGAAAGCGATAAGCCTCCGATCATTGTAATCCCTAAAGGCTGCCAAATTTCGGAACCCTCTCCTGTTGAAAGGGCTAAAGGCAGGAGCCCGGCTAAAGTAGTAATTGTTGTCATCAAGACCGGCCTCAAGCGGTCCCTGCCTCCGATAGTCACTGCCTCAAGCATAGAATAGCCGCGGGCGCGCAGAATATTTATATAGCTGATCAAAACAATAGCGTTGTTTACGACAATCCCCATAAGCATAACTATGCCCAGGAAAGTAATCACGCTTAAAGTTGTACCGGTTAAGATAAAACCCAGGATTACACCGGTAAATGTAAAAGGAACCGCGAACATAACAATAAAAGGATCCAGTAGTGATTCAAATTGCGCGGCCATAACCATATAAACCAAAGACATACCCAGAAGAAGTAGAAGCGTTAAATCCTTAAATGCCTTGCCCTGCTCCTCGGCATCCCCCCCAAAGCTTATTATAATATCGGAAGGAATAGGGATTTTACGCAGCTGATTCTTAATATCCTCAATAACTTCACCCATAGAACGCCTGTAAGTATTACATTCAACCTTAACTACCCTTTCCCTGTTTTTTCTCTCAATCTCAACCGGTCCGGTTACTTCATGGACATGGGCAACACTACTTAACTTAATTTGCTTGCCGGTAAAAGGAGAAACAATCGTCAGGTTACCCACGTCTTCCGGATTAGCCCGGAACTCTTCTTCCAGGCGCACATATATATCATAAGTCTCACCCTTTTCCCTGTAGCGGGTTGCGGTTGAGCCTTCAACAAAAGTCTTAACACTATCCGCTATATCACGCATATTAAGCCCGAGGCTGGATGCCTTTTGGCGGTATACCTGGACCCGTAATTCCGGGCGGTTTAAATCCCTGGAAATTGATACATCCGTTGCCCCCGGGATAGTCTCCATCATCTCTTTTATCTTATTAGCCAATCCATCGGTATCTTCAAAAGAGTGCCCGGTAATTTCCACCTGGATCTGTTTTCCCCCTGCTCCGGTAATCATTGAGTTTAAGGGGTTTCCGGTGGTAATCCCGGTTTTTATTACCCCGGGTATCTGCTTAATTTTATTTCTAATAACCTGGCCCACATCTTTAACCGAACGCTTCCTTTCTGTCTTTGGCACCAGTTTGACCCCGTTTGTTACAATATGGCTTCCTGACTGGCTGCCCATGGTTACGCTCATAGTTGAGCCCTGGCCGCTGGCTACGTACATAAACCTCGCCTCCGGGGCATATTGCTTAAGGATATCCTCAATCCTGAAAGCGATTTTATCCGTTTCCTCAACTCGCGTGCCTATAGGCATGGAAACAGTGCTGCGGATATCGCCTGAATCTTCCTCAGGGATGAATTCATTACCTACAAATTTAGCCAGGAATAAACTTAAGATAAACGCCCCCAGGAAACCAAAGATAATAAATTTCTTATGCCCCAGGCACCAGGCAAGGGATTTGGCGTAAAACTCTTCCCAACTCTTAAACCAGCGCTCGCTTAAATTGTAGAATTTAGAAAACATACTGTTTTTCTTTTTTGCGCCGTTCTGATCAGAGCGCATCCATTTAGAACAAAGCATAGGAGTAAAAGTTGCCGCCGTAAAGAGCGATGCCACAAGTGTAACCGTAATAATAATCGCCAACTCTCCAAACATTATCCCGACTACCCCGCTTATAAACAACATCGGCAGGAATACCACAACAGTAGTAAGGGTTGAAGCTGCGATAGATAAAAACATTTCGGAAGTACCAAAGATTGCCGCTTCCTTTGGCCGCTTGCCTCTTTCCAAATGGCGGTAGACATTATCCACGACTACAATCGCGTTATCCACCACCATACCAATAGCGATAGTTAACGAAGAAAGACTGATTGTATTAATGGTCTTGCCGCTTAAGAACAAATAAATAAAAGCCACAAGAAGCGAGAAAGGAATGGTCATAGCGATAATCAAACTGGGTAAAAATTGGCGCAGGAAAAACCAGACTACCAAAATTACCAGCACCCCGCCAATCCAGACAGTTGACTTTAAAGAATTCAGGGAATTGATGATATCCTGTGAAGAGTCCATGATCGTAATTATCTTAACATCATGCGGCAATGTCGGTTTTAATTGTTCAAGCTTTTCCTTGACCAGTTCAGCTACGGCAACTGTATTGGTGCCGGTTTGTTTTTGGATCATCAGCATCAAACCCCGGTTTCTATTCACGCGGACAATTCGGGTCACTTCTTTAAAGCTATCTTCAATCCGGGCAACATCTTTTAAATAAACAAGGTTTCCATTACGTTTACCTAGGATAACCGAATTTATTTCATCGGGAGTGGTGAATTCTCCGGGGATACGCAAAAGATAATCAGTAAGGCCTGATTTTATATTGCCTGCAGGTAAAGTTACATTCTCATTCTTTAAAACTTCCTGCAGGTCAAGGATAGAGAAACCATACCCCTGAAGCTTATTCCTGTCCACCCAGATATTGATTTGGCGTTCCAGGCCTCCGTTCAATTGCACTGTGCCTACGCCAGGAAGCTGCCTTAGGGGATCCCCCACCCGCTTATCAATCAAATCATAAAGCTCAGGATAACTTTGCTGGGCGGTTATACCTATATATAGGACAGGCACCATGGCGGTATTAAACTTAAAGATAAACGGGTTCTCTATTTCATCTGGGATATCCGGCAGAAAGCGCTTGGCCTGTTCAATACGGTCACGGATATCATTGGATGCCCCGTCCAGGTTAGTCCCCCAGATGAATTTAAGGCTGACCACTGAAACCCCTTCCAGGGAACGGGAAGTTATTTTTTCTATGCCGGGAGTAGTAGCTAACTGGTTTTCCAAGGGCTCGCTTACCCTTGTTTCCACATCCTCAGGGCTTGCGCCTTCATATGTTGTAATTACCGAAATTATCGGCGGCTCAATCTCCGGCATTAAATCTATGCCCAATTTGCTCAGGCTATACAAAGCCACAATAATAATCCCCAGAAAAATCATCAGGTTAGTAACCGGTCTCTTTACGCCAAATTCAGGCAAATTCATATTATTTCTCCTTGTCTACATAGACAACACCCGCGCAATTCTAATTAGCGCGGGGTGTCTCCTCCGCTATAACTGAAGCCCCTTCATAAAGTTTTTGCTGGCCCATCACTACTACCAGGTCTTGCGGTTTTAATCCTTCCAATACTTCATAAAAAGCCCCCTGGTGTATCCCTAGCTTAATCTTTTTCTGACGGGCAGTATTTGCCTCGACAACATATACGTAAGCTTCCGCGCCGCGGCCTATAAGAGCCTCTTTGGCAATAACCATAACATCTTTATGCTCCTCAAGGATTAACTGCACCTGCGCGAACATCCCGCTTTTCAAGCGATGGTCATTATTGGCAATGACTATTTCAATGGGCGCGGTGCGCGTATCCAGATCCAGGACCGGGCTGATCTTTTCGACTACCCCGGTAAACTTTTCATCAGGATAAGCCTGAAGGCTGATTTGCGCCTCCTGGCCCAGGGCGATCCTGGGCAAATACTCCTCGGTAATATCTATTTTTATTTTTACCTTATCCATATCCACAACTAACGCTATGGGGGTAAGCGTGCTAACGCTTGTGCCCTTATCCACATATGTCCTTCCGATAATACCGGTAAGCGGACTCTCAACAGGCGCCTTTTCAAACTTAAAACCAACTTCATCCCTGTCAATATAAGCGATAATATCCCCTTTATTAACCTTATCCCCCTCTTCTTTTGTTTTCTCAATGATCTTTCCGCTTACCTTGGGATAAATAACCGCCTCATCCTGGGCCTTTATATCATCCACATAATCAAGGGTATTCTTAATTGACTTCAATTCTACCTTAATTACCCTGACCGGTATAGCCTCTTTTTCAGCAGATACCTTTTCCCTCTCCTGGCAACCCGCAGAAATTAGGATAATAGAAAATATAGCTATCGCGCATAAAACCGTATTCTTACTCATCATGTTTAGCCCTCTATCTTTATATTGTTTTTAATCAAAGTTAAGCCTTGAGACTTATCCAAACCAATCAAAGCTACATTATAATCAACCAATGCCCTGAAATAATCCAGCTCTGACTGGGCCAGCTTATCCTGGTAATCAAGGATATCATGAGTAGAGACCTGGCCTGCGGCATACCTTTCCTTCTGTGCCTCATAATTCTGCGTCTCTTTTTCTTTAGAAAGCTTTGCCACTTCTACCTGGCGATACTGCGTTTTCGCCATTCTTACCTTATCCCTAACATCCAGGATAATCTTCTGTTCCAATCTTTTGAATGAAAGTAAGGCCTGGGTTTTCTCAAGCTTTTTCTGGTCATATTTGGCCCTATCTCCCGTGCCCCAGGGTAAACTGAATTTAACCCCTACCCCCCAATCAGGATAATCAGGATTAGCCTTTCCCAGCGCGGAGGCGTAATCCTTTCCTAAACCGTTTAATCCCAGGCTGCCGGTTAAATCAACTGTCGGCAAAAGCGCGTTCTTGGCCACCCTGATTTTTATATCCCGGTTTTCTAAATCAACTTTGGCAGCCTGATAATCCGGCCGATATATAAAAGCATCCTGCAGGCTCTTTAATAAGTCCACATCCTCCTGCAGTAGCTCAGGCTGGTCAATTAATTCTATCTTCGCGTTCCAAACTTCCGGGTCATCCACCAGGTTAGTAACAAACTTCAAATCATCTTCCGCCCTCTTAAGCGATGCCTCCGCGGAAAGCAGGGCCTTTTCCCTTTCTGCCGCCGCGGCCTCCGTCTCTAATAAATCCACGGAGCTGATTAACCCTTTCTGATACCTGGCCTTGTTTATCTCCAGCAAATCATTAGCCCGCTGCAAAGAAAGTTTGTCTATGGAATATTTTTCTAGCTGGTACGTATAATTAAAGTAGGCGGTTTTTGCCCTGCTTATAGTATCCATAACCGTATCTTTGAAATTTTTCTCTGAAACCACCTGGTCGTTTTTGGCAATCATAATATCAGCCTTATTTACCAAAACACCAAACCCCTTAAAAAGAGGCTGGGTTATGGTAATCTTTGGCTCAGTCAAATAATAAGGATTATAAATCTGATACCTGGAATCGCTTTTATACCTTTGGTTAAGAAATTCAAGGTTATACTCCGCGCCGGTCACTAATTTACCGGATACCCCCGCGTTGATATTAAGATCCTGCGAATTAAATTTGTCCGCCCCCTGCAAGGTTGAAGTAGATATTTCAGTGGTATCCTGAAGAGTAAAATCAGTATTGAAAGTAGGTTCAAAATCCGATTGCGCTATTTTTACATCATCTTCTTTCAATTTCGGCTCTATACGCTTAATAAGAATTTCAGAGTTGCTTTTCAGGCAATAAACCATACAATCTATTAGGCCTATTCTTAAAGTCCTGTCCTGGGCGCCTGCGGACATAAAAAGCGCCTTCTCCATTTCGCCCTGGCGGCTGAGATTAACATCCGGGGCGGAATAAGAATTATTAAAAGTAAACAAAATGACTGACACCATTATGATAAGCTTTTTCATTTCGATAGCTACTCTGATTCTGGGTTATTTAATT
>CAZQGT010000008.1:0-35138 GCA_964593005.1 uncultured Planctomycetales bacterium | reverse complement strand
TAAGGAATTTAAGTGACGGCCGGGTAGAGGTATTGGCGGAAGCAGAGGAAGATACCCTGGTTAGTTTTTTTGAGCAAATCAACGGGCATTTTTCCAGTTATATCAAAGAAGTAAGTAAGGAATGGTCTCCGGCAGCCGGCGAATTCCGCGATTTTCAAGTTGTATTCTAACCTTTTAAGCGGCAAGCATGTCTATCCAAATAAAAAATAAAATAAACCTGATAAGGGATAAAATAAGAAAGCATGATTATTCTTATTATGTCTTAAGCCAGCCTCAGGTCTCTGATAAAGAATATGATGATTTGATGTCCGAGTTGAAGCTGCTTGAGGATAGATACCCGCAGTTGCGCACGGATGATTCTCCCAGCCAGCGCCTGAGTTCAGGCATAAGTCCGGGTTTTAAAACTGTAAAACATAAGGCAGGGATGTTTTCGCTGGATAATACTTATTCTATTAATGAATTATCCGCCTGGGATGAACGTGTGCGTAAAGGCTTGGGCGGAGGATGCAGTTATGAATATGTAGTAGAGCTTAAGATTGACGGGGTGAGCGCCAATCTGACTTATCTGAAAGGAAAGCTCGTAATAGGTTCAACCCGCGGTGACGGACAGACAGGCGAAGATGTAACCGCCAATATTAAGACAATCCGAGCTATACCTCTGGTCTTGTTGGGTAATCATATTCCTGATTTTATTGAGATCCGCGGAGAAGTATATATGGACAAGAAGGACTTTTCCCGGGTAAACAAAGAACGTATGGATAAAGGGGAGGCTTTGTTCGCTAATCCGCGCAATGCCACCAGCGGTTCCCTGAAACTATTGGATAGCGCAATTGTAGCTAAAAGACAGCTTAATTTTTTTGCGCATTCTTTAGGCGCATACCGTTTCCAACCCATAAATACTCAATGGGATTTTTTAGGCAGGCTTAAAGATTGGGGAGTGCGGGCTAATATGCATTCCGCGCTTTGCCGCAACATAGATGAAGTAATTGCTTATTGTCATAAGTGGCAACAGAGACGGGATGAATTAAGCTACGAAATTGACGGGGTAGTGGTTAAGTTGAACAATCTGGTCCAGCAAAAAGAGCTGGGTTTTACCGCTAAAAGCCCGCGTTGGGCTGTGGCCTATAAGTTCGCCGCCCGTCAGGCAACCACTGAAGTAATCGCGATTAAAACCAATGTCGGACGCACAGGGGTAATCACTCCAACCGCAGAGTTAACGCCTGTGGAGTGTTCCGGCGTAATTATAAGCAACGCTACTTTGCATAATTTTGATGAGATAGAGAGGCTGGGGTTGCGGGAGGGTGACCGGGTGCTTATTGAGCGCGCGGGTGACGTGATCCCGAAAGTGGTAAAAGTGGTGGAGCAAAAAGGCAAGAAGCCTTATAATATTCCTGTAAAGTGCCCTGCCTGCGGAGAGAAGATTGTTAAGGAAAAAGAAGAGGATGTGGCCTACCGCTGCATTAATTCTGATTGCCCGGCGCAGTTGGAACGGGCGCTATTGCATTTTTCCAGCCGCGATGCCCTGGATATTGAAGGTATGGGCGAGGCAGTAATTAACCAGATGGTAAGTTTAAAATTACTCAAAAGCCTGGCGGATATTTATAAGCTCAAGCTTGATGATTTATTGAAACTGGAATTATTTAAAGAAAAGAAGGCAAATAATTTATTGAGTTCTATTGAGAAGAGTAAGGGGCAGCCTTTAGAGCGTTTAATTTTTGCTTTGGGTATACGCCATGTCGGCCAGAAGGCCGCTTATACATTGGCGCAAGAGTTTGGCGATATGGATAGGCTTATGCAGGCCAAGCTTGAAGACTTAGACAGCATCCCCGAGATTGGCGAGGTTATGGCAGGAGCTATCCTAAACTATTTTAACCTCAGTCAAACCAGGAAGCTGATTCGGGATTTAAAAGAAGCCGGTGTGAATATGCGTAAGCAGTCCGGCAGTTTTAAAATTAATAAACTTACCGGTAAGGCTGTAGTTTTTACCGGCCAGATGGCTGGGTTCTCGCGCGCCGAAGCAGAAGAGCTGGTGCGCCAGTCTAAAGGAAAGGTCTCTTCCAGTGTAAGCAGTAAAACCGATATCCTGGTAGCAGGAGAAAACACGGGGACGAAATTCAGTAAAGCCAGGCAGTTGGGAGTTAAAATCATAAGTGAAGAAGAATTCAAGGAGATGTTAAAATGAGATTAAGAAATATTTTTTTCTTTATGTTATGCTGTTTTGTGTTATTAGAATTAGCGGGTTGTGAGTCCTTTACGCGTAAATTCACCCGTAAATCCAAGAAGTCCGACCGGGCGGTTGAGATGGTCCTTGTCCCCGAAGAGTATAAAGGACCGGATATGACCAAAGAAGAGCTCTATCGGCAGTATTTTCTTTTCTGGAAATCATGGCATGATGAGCTAGAAAATGCCCTTACCCAGAAATCAAGCCTTAAGAAAAAGGTGGATTGTGCTCAAGAGGCTTTAAAAAACCTGATTAATATGAAGGGTATGCTGGTAAGCGATATGCAGAAACATATTGACGTTTATGTTAATAAGACAATTGAGCTTTTGGCTGCTATAAAGAGCGATGTTTACGGCACAAATGATTTCCGCAACCTCCAGCTTGCCGAGCGCATCAAGATGGATATTCACAGGGAGTTTATTTATCCGAAAGTAAGGAATTACCTGAAATGATCCTGGAAACCGTTAATGTCGGGCCGATGCAGGTTAATTGTTATATCCTTGCCTGCGCAGAATCCAGGGAGGCTGTAATTATTGATCCCGGTGACCAGGCGCGCAAGATACAGGCAGTTCTGGATAAGCATAAATTAAAAGCCGGGATAGTGATTAATACCCACGGCCATTATGACCATATCGGCAGCGATGATAAATTCGGGGTCAGCGTGTATGCGCATAAGCAGGATTTAGAGATGCTTACGGACGCCGATAAAAATCTTTCTGCTATGTTTTCTTTGCCTTATAAGGTTGCGTCTGAGATTAAACCGTTAGAAGATAAGGAAATAATTAAGCTGGATTGCCTTGAGTTGGAGGTTTTGCACCTGCCCGGCCATACTCAGGGTGGAATCGGGCTCTTACTGAAGAAGCCGGAAACAGGGATTGTTTTTACCGGAGATACATTGTTCTGCCGGGGGGTAGGCCGCTGTGATTTGCCCGGTGGAAGCGAATATTTACTTGAGAAATCAATAAGAGAAAAATTATTCAAGCTACCCGCCGATACAAAGGTCTATCCGGGGCATGGCCCGGTGACTACTATAGGCAGGGAAAAGAACGATAACCCATTTATAGGATAGAATGAAAGAACTCATTGATTCTTTTTTAGATTATCTTTCAGTTGAGCGCGGGCTGGCAAAAAATACTATTATTGCTTACCGGGAAGATCTGAATATTTATCTTAATTTTATGATTAAGCGAGGGATTAGCGCTCTTTCTAAAATTACTAAGAATGATATTATTGAATTTATGCTTTCGGAGAAAGATAAGGGAGTTTCTCCTACCAGTATCTCGCGGCGCCTTGCGGCTATACGCATGTTTCATCGTTTTCTGGCCAGGGAGAGGGTTTTAAAAGATGACCCTACTACTTTAATTGATTCCCCGAAATTGTGGAAAAAAGTCCCGGATACGCTTTCTTTAAATGAGGTAGAGGCTTTAATCAGCCAGCCTGACCCGCGGTTTCGCCAGGGGGCCAGGGATAAGGCAATCCTGGAGACGCTTTATGCCACTGGTATGCGCGTATCTGAATCTACCGACCTTAAGGTTAATAATGTAAACTTGGATATTGGTTTCCTGCGTTGTATCGGAAAGGGGAATAAGGAGCGGGTTATTCCCCTGGGCAAGAAAGCGATTCATAGTATTAACAGGTACCTGGAATTCAGCCGCCCGTATTTCCTTAAAGGTAAAACATCGGAATTTCTTTTTGTTAACCGTTCGGGCAATAAATTATCCCGGCAGTCGATTTGGAAATTAATTAAACAATACGCTAAAGAAGCTAAGATCAGGAAAGTAATAAAAGTGCATACCTTAAGGCATTCATTTGCTACGCATTTATTAGAGAGAGGGGCCGACCTGCGTTCGGTCCAGGAGATGCTCGGCCATTCAAATATTTCAACTACCCAGATTTATACGCATATAGATAAAGAGAGGTTAAAGACAATCCATAAGATGTTCCACCCCCGGCCATAAGGGCAGTAGGCAGAATGCAGGAAAAGATGAAAAGATACTTAAAGAATTTACCTCGGGAAATAAAAAACCTAATTGCTTTGGTAGAAGAAGTTTCCAGGGAAACTAAAATGCCGGCGTATCTGGTAGGAGGCTTTCCCCGCGACCTCATCCTGGGAGTTAAAGATTGGGATTTGGATATAACCGTTGAAGGCGATGGCATTAAATTCGCTGAAATTATGGCTAATAAGTTAAATACCGGGCTGGTAAAACATCAAAGGTTTGGTACTGCTACCTTAACTTTGGGCCACCGGTTAAAAGTGGATATCGCTACTACCCGTAAAGAAATTTACCCCTCTAGCGCCTGTTTGCCGCAAGTCAGCCCCGGTTCAATCAGGGAGGATCTTTTGCGCCGGGATTTTACTATTAATGCTATGGCGGTAAGCCTTTCCGGAAAGTCAGGGCGGGAATTAATAGACGTTTATTGCGGCAAAGATGATTTGATGGCGGGAAAAATACGTATTCTGCATGATTTAAGTTTTAAAGATGACCCTACGCGCATCTTAAGGGCAATTCGTTTCAAGCAACGCTATAATTTTAAGATTGAGCCCAAAACGCTTAATTTATTGAAAGAGGCTGTCAGCGCCGGCTTATTAAGCAAGGTCCATCCGCATAGGACGCGCGATGAATTGGTTCTAATGTTTAAAGAAAAAGATCCCTCAGCGCAGATTAAGCAGCTGCATGTTTTAGGGGGACTGTCTTTTATCAGTGATAAGCTTAAGCCCGGCAAGTATACGTATGATTTATTTAAATCAATAAATAAAGAGATTGTTTGGTTTATGCAGAATTTCCCTTTCCATGGTAAGTTTGAGGCGTGGCTTGTTTATTTCGCCGCTCTTTTAAAGACCCTTACCTTGATGCAGGGGAAAAAGATTATCCGCAGGTTGGGTTTGTCTAAGCAGGAAGAAATAAAGATCCTCAGCTGCCGTAAAATCAATCAAAGGCTTATTCAGCGCTTAGAAAATAAGAATATCAAACCGGCGCAGATTTTTAATTTGCTCAAGCCTTTTAGTTACGAGGGGATTATCCTGCTGCGTTCTGCTTCCCGGGAGAGGGTCTTTAAGAAGCATATCGCGGATTTCCTTAAGATTTATAATTGCGCTCGGCTTTGCACTTCGGGGGATGATTTATGCCGTTTGGGAGTTTCACCCGGGCCGCTCTATCATAAAATATTAAATAAAGTATTGGCTGCCAGGCTTAATGGCAAGGTAAGCAGCCGCCAGGATGAACTTGCGTTGATCAATAAGATAATAAAATAATAACACAAAAACGGAGCAGATAAAAATGTCTAGGCAAGAACGCGTTGAAGAAGCAATAAAGAAAGAAGTGAGCCTGATTATTCATGATGAACTTAAGGATCCGCGGATAGGTTTTGTTACTATAACCCGGGTTGAATTAAGCAAAGACTTAAGAAACGCTAAAATATTCTACAGCGTGCTGGGCAAAGATGAGGATTATGGAAAAACCAAGATAGCCCTGGATTCTGCCTTAGGTTTTATCCGCAGCCTGGTTGCCCAGAGAATTAACCTGCGTTTTGCCACTGAGCTAATGTTTCAGGAGGATCGCTCAACCGAATATAGCGTAAGAATTGAGGAAGTATTAAATAAGATAAAAGAGCTGGATAATACCCGGGATTCTTCCGATAAAAAAGAAGTCGGGGTAAATACGGGAAAGGAAGGGCTGAGCAGTGGGCCTAAAAAGAATATGCGCAAGCATAAAAAAGTATAACAACTTTTTAATTACCGCACATACCAATTTAGAGGGGGATGCTTTAGGTTCTGAACTTTCATTTTATGCCTTGATCAGAAAATTGGGCAAACAGGGGGTAATCGTAAACGAAGACGGCATTCCTTACGGCCATGACTTCCTGCCGGGCGTAAAGAAAGTCCGTAAACTGGACAGCAGCTCATCGTCTATTAAATTTGACTGCCTGGTGGTTTTAGATTGTGCTGATTTAAAACGCACAGGCGATGTCTGGAAATTGAATAAAGAGGGCAAGCCGGTTTTAAATATTGACCACCATATTAGTAATCAGGGGTTTGGGGATGTGCATTGGGTTGACCCGCATGCCTCATCCTGCTCCGAAATGGTATACCGGATTTACAAACAAATGCGCCTGCCTATTAATAAGCCCGAGGCCATCTGCCTGTACACCGGCATGATGACTGATACGGGGTCTTTCCGTTATTCCAATACCAGTAGTTTTACCCATCAGGCTGTGGCGGATCTTTTAAAATTTAATATTAATGTCCCGCTTATTTACCGCTATGTTTACGAGAACCTTGCTTTGGATGAGACAAAATTATTGATTAAGCTTTTGCCGAGGATAAGTTTTTCCGCGGGAGGCAGGGTGGCCTACTTTAAGCTTAAGCGCAGCATGCTGAAGAATGGCGCAATATCTATGGACTTAGGGGATCAGCTATTGAGTTTTGGCCGGTCAATTAAAGGCGTAGAAGTCGTAGTGTTATTTAAGGAAAATTTAGGCTTTAAGGATCAGGTGCGTATTAATTTAAGAAGCCACGGTAAGGTGGATGTGAATAAAATTGCCGCCCTTTTTGGAGGAGGCGGGCATAAAACCGCGTCAGGATGCACTGTCCACGGAGAAATCAGCCGGGTTATTAGGAAAGTCCTTGCCAGCATACAGCGGGCCCTGAAATAAAAGCAGATGATTGTAATTACTAAGATACATAAAATACGCAGGTTTAATAATCCGGTGGTAGCTCTAGGGGTTTTTGACGGGCTTCACCGAGGCCACCGCGCTATTTTGCAATCCGCGGTTAAAAAAGCGCAAGGTATTAATGGCACTAGCGTAGTTTTGACTTTTTCCCCGCATCCCCAGAAAGAGAAAAGCCTGTATTCGCTAAAACACCGTTTAAGATTGATTTCCGAATTGGGGGTAGATGTCTGCATAGTGGTTAATTTCAGCGCTAGTTTCGCGAAAATGAGCGCAGTTAATTTTATCGCTAAGATCCTGATTAAAAGAATAGGCTGCCGTTTCGTCTATATCGGAGAGAATTTTCATTTTGGCAGGGGAGGCTCAGGTGATTATAAATTATTATCCTGCTGGGCAAAAGAAAATAAATTCAGGATTAAAATATTTAAGGTAATTAAATCTAAGGGCAGGCCGATCAGCAGTACCGCGATAAGAAGTTTGATTAAGAGGGCTGAAATTAGAGAAGCGGAAAGGCTGCTCGGGCGAAGGGTGAGTGTTTTGGGTTCGGTAATAAGAGGCAGTAGGATTGCCCGGGCCTTAGGGTTTCCCACTGCCAATATCAACCCCCATCATGAAGTTGTCCCGCCTCCGGGGATTTATGCGGCGCGTATTATATTCTCAGCCAAACAATATGACGGGATTTGTTATATAGGCAGCAGGCCGACTATCGGATTTAAGAAAAATCCTATTCAAATTGAAGTGCATATATTTGATTTTAATAAAAACATCTATGGCAGGTTTATGGAAATCCAGTTTGTTAAATTAATCCGACCCGATAAGAAATTCGCTTCTTTAAAGGATTTATCCGCTCAAATCAGGCAAGATATAATTTCCTGCCGTAATATCCTCAAGCGCTCCCGCTAAAGACCACAATAGCTGGTGAGCATACATCCAAATATCCACAATTTGTTGTATTTACTATATGTTAGGAAAATTTCTTCTTGACAAAGGGTGGTATTTTGTCTATACTTTGAATACTAAGTGGATAGAAGTGGAGTAAAGTGGAAGAGAGGGAAAAATGTTTTACGGTGAATTTGAGCATTCCATAGACCGTAAAGGCCGCCTAATTTTGCCTGCTAAATTTCGCGAGACCGCCAAGAACCAATTCGTGGAGAGATTTTTCGTTACCCGGGGTTTAGATAAATGCCTATTTATGTTCTCCGAGGAAGAATGGCGTTCTCAGGAAAACAAATTTAAAACTATGTCTTTTACGAAGCAGCAATCGCGTACTTTTAACCGCCTGCTTTTCAGCGGGGCGGTTGAGGTAGGCCCTGATAAACAGGGAAGAATTTTGTTGCCCCAATACTTAAAGGATTTTGCAGAGATTAAGAGGGATGTGATGATCGTCGGAGTTTCTAACCGCATAGAGATCTGGGCAAGGGACAGCTGGCGTGATTTTTATTCAAATAGCCGTCAATCTTTTGAGGAGATTGCGGAGAAATTGATGGATGTTTAAGTGGTTGAAGAGAAGTTGCATATACCCGTAATGCTGCGCGAAGTTATAGATTACCTGGATCTTGCGCCCGGGAAAATAATTGTAGACGCTACTATCGGCACCGGCGGACACAGCCTTGAAATTTTAAAAAAGATTACTCCCGGAGGCAGGTTAATCGGCCTTGATCGCGATGAGAATTCTTTGGCTGTCTGCCGTCAAAGATTAAGCGAGTTTAACGGCAGCTATGAATTGGTACACGCCAATTTTGTGGATTTAGACCAGGTCCTGGAAAAACTTGGCATAACTGGAATAGACGGGATAGTTTTTGATTTAGGAATTTCCACTTATCAGCTTAAGGACATAGAGAGAGGTTTCAGTTTTCAAGAGGAAGGGCCGCTGGATATGCGTATGGATAAGAGTAGTTATATAACTGCATACGACCTGCTGAATAATCTGGATGAACGCGAGATATCTAGTATACTCTGGAATCTTGGCCAGGAACGCTGGCATAACCGTATCGCGCGTTTATTAGTCCAGGAGCGCAGGGCTGAACCTATATCTACCACCAGACAGCTCGCGGATTTAGTGATGCGGGCCATTCCCTACAGGTACCGTAAAAGTTATTATCGCATACATCCGGCTACGCGCACTTTTCAGGCTGTGCGTATCGCTGTAAACCGTGAATTGGAAATCTTAGAAAGCGCTGTTAAGAAAGCCGTTGCAATTTTAAAAAAGAAGGCTAAGATATGTGTTATTTCGTTTCATTCTTTGGAAGATCGCGCGATTAAACATACATTCCGGGCCCTTAAGGCCGAAGGACTAATTGAGATTATTACGGCTAAACCCATGACTCCTGTTGACAGCGAAGTAGCGGCCAATCCTTCCAGCCGCAGCAGTAAGTTCAGGGTAGCTGAAAGGATTTAAAGAACATATGAAAATGACCAAGTTTCTTTCCGTGGTTGTCTTTGTTACTTCCTGCTGCGTGCTTTATGTTTATCAACAGAGTGAAATCTTCCGCCTGGCTTACCTGGGTTCAAGGAGGCAAGTCACTTATAACGAATTGTCTGATAAAAATACCGCTTTAAATTACAGCATAAAAAAGAATTCTTCTTTGGTAAAAATCGGTAGCCGGATCAGCAGCACCGGTGAATTTCAGATGCCGGATAAGTACCGTTTTGTCAAAGTTGTAACTTATAGCGACGGAATTAAGCCGGTCAGCCAGAATCAGGAAAAAGTTGGTTTGCTGGCGGGCATTTTTGGTTTTAAGCGGGAAGCTCAGGCAAGAACAATTAACCCCTAATATTTATTACTCCTTAAAAAATAGTGTATATCAGTAATTATCGCCGGAGAAGCAAGGCGGTATTTCTAATCTTTTTTATCTCACTCCTGATTTGTGTTGGGCGCTTACTCTTCATTCAATTCTTTCGTTCAAACTACCTTACTTCAATAGCCAAAAAACAGCATAATCAGTTTGTTGAACTTGAACCCAGGCGAGGGGCGATTTATGATTGCAATTTAAAAGCCCAGGCGTTTAACTTGTCTATGGATTCGCTTTATGCTGCGCCCAACACAATTAAGGAAAGGGATAAAGAAAATATAATAGAGAAGCTTTTTCCTATTTTGGGGCTTGACCGTGCATATCTGAGGGAGAGGCTTTCCCGCAAGAAGGCATTCATCTGGCTGGCCCGTAAACTTTCCCCTGATAAGGCCGAAGCCGTAAAAGCGCTCAAGCTTAAAGGCCTCGGGTTTATGAAAGAGACAAAGCGTATTTATCCTAATAGTTATCTGGCCAGCCATATCATTGGTTTCAGCGGTATGGATAATATCGGTTTAGAGGGCATAGAGAGGGATTTTAATAAATACCTCAAGGGGATTCCGGGCTGGGCGATTTTTCTCCGGGATGCCCGGCAGAAGAAACTGGATATCTGGGAGAAGATGGTTTTACCTGTTGACGGCCTGGATTTGGTTTTGACCATTGATGAGGTTATCCAATATATCGCCGAAAGAGAGTTAGATAAGGCTTTTAAGACTTACCATGCCAAAGGCGCAAGTATTATTGTTATTGATCCGCATACGGGAAGGATCCTGGCTATGGCAAGCCGTCCGAGCTATGATTTAAATGATTACTCTACAGTGAATAAAGATTCTATGCGCAACCGGGCTATCTGTGATTTATTTGAGCCGGGTTCAGTGTTTAAGATAGTTACCGCATCCGCAGCCCTTGAAGAAAAGAAAGTTACCGAAGAAGATAAATTTTTCTGCGAAAACGGGGCTTATAAAGTAGGGGGGCATATTTTGCATGACCATCGGCCGCATGGGGTGCTTACTTTTAGGCAGGTTATTGAAGAGTCCAGTAATATCGGCACGGTTAAAGTGGCTCAGATGTTAGGCCCGGATAAAGTTTATGAGTACTTGAGGGCTTTTGGTTTTGGTTCAAAGCTGGGAATTGACCTTTCAGGGGAGATCTCCGGGATGATTAAACATCCGCGGGCATGGTCAAAAACTTCTATTTCAGCTATACCGATCGGCCAGGAAGTGGGGGTTACCGCTTTACAGCTTGCCAGCGCTATTTCTGTAATTGCTAACGGTGGGCAACTGATGAAACCGTATATTATTGATTCGGTGCGGGATGAAGATGGCAGGATAATTAAAAAGAATAAGCCGGTATTAATCCGTAAAGTTATTTCTGTGGATACCGCTATGCGCATAAAGAAGATTCTTACCGGAGCTGTTGAGGAAGGAACCGGCAAGATGGCCAAGGTTTCCGGATTTAGCGCCGCCGGAAAAACCGGTACCGCTCAAAAACTTGAGCCAAACGGAAGATATTCGCATAGTAAATTTGTCGCTTCCTTTATTGGTTTTGCGCCGGCGGAAGACCCGCTTTTGGCGATTGTGGTTACGGTTGATGAACCTCATCCGTATTATTTCGGCGGGGTGGTAGCTGCACCGGTTTTTCAAAAAGTAGCCGGTGATGCGATTCGCTATATTAAAGGCAACGAAATACCGATTGGGGCATTGAACCGATGAAGATAGCGGGGGTAGAAATTAAAGGTATAACTTGTAATTCCAAGGCAGTAAAAAAGGGTTATGCCTTTGTGGCTGTAGCCGGGCAGCGCCAGGATGGAGGTTGTTTTATTCAGGAGGCAGCCGCTAACGGCGCAAGTATTGCGGTTGTGGCCAGGAAAGCCGGGAAAAATAAAATCTCCGGAAAAATCAAAATGCTTGCGGTAAATGATCCCCGTAAATTTCTGGCAGAGGCCTCGGCTGAATTTTATGGCCGTCCTTCCGAGAAGCTCAGGGTAGCCGGAATTACCGGTACCAATGGCAAGACAACCATCTCATATTTAATTGAAGCTATAGTTGAATGTTCCGGAATTGATTGCGGGGTAATCGGTACAATTAACTACCGTTTTAAGGGCAAAGAAATACCAGCCAGGAATACCACTCCCGGGCCCGTAGAGTTACAAGGGCTGCTTGCAAAGATGCGGGAGCAGGGGGTCAAATATTGCGCAATGGAGGTCTCATCGCACGCCTTGGATCAGAAAAGAGTTCTAGGCATTAATTTCAGGCAGGCAATTTTTACCAATCTTACCCAGGATCACCTGGATTACCATAAAAATCTAAGCGGTTATTTTTCCGCCAAACTCAAACTTTTCCGTATGCTTGCTGTATCAGGGGCAGCGATAATCAATAATGATGATGAGTACGGAAGGCGGATTAAGAAATCAATTTCCTGCCGGCTGATTACTTACGGAATAAAGAATAAATCTACTGTTATGGCCAGGGATATTGATTTTGGCATAGAGGGAACTGAATTTACCCTGATTGGGCCGGGAGTAAATTCCAGGATTAAGACGCGCCTAATCGGCCGCTACAATATTTATAATATATTAGCTGCTTTATCCTGGGGGATAAGTGAAGGACTGCCCTTTAAAAATATTAAGTCTGCGATTGAGAAATTCAAAAATGTGCCTGGCAGGCTTGAGAAGATTACTTCTAAAGCCGGGCATAATATTTTTGTGGATTACGCGCATACGCCGGATGCGCTATTTAATGTTATCAGCGCCTTGAGGCCGCTTACTCGGGGAAAAATCGTTGTGGTTTTCGGCTGCGGAGGAGAAAGGGATAAGCTTAAGCGGCCGAAAATGGGGGAAATTGTCACTACCCTGGCGGATTATGCGGTGATTACCAGTGATAATCCCCGCTCCGAGGACCCTTTATGCATAATTAAAGATATATCTAAAGGCATTCATAAAGATAACTATTGTGTAATTCCGGACAGATTTAAAGCTATTAAACAAGCTCTAAAGTTAATTAAGCAAGGCGATTGCCTGGTTATCGCCGGTAAAGGGCATGAGGATTACCAGGTATTCAAAACGAAAACCGTACATTTTAGCGACCGGGAGGCAGTAGTAAAGTGTTTACGCTAGATGAAATAATTAAAGCTACCAAAGGCAAGCTTATCCAGCGCGGCCGGGTTGATAAGTTGGAGGGTGTTTCCACTGATTCAAGAGTGTTAAAAGCCGGGGATGCCTTTCTGGCTCTTAGAGGGGATAGTTTTGATGGGCATGATTTTATCCCTGTTGCTTTAAAATCCGGCTCAGCCTGTATTATCGCGGAGAAGGTATCCGGGTTTAAAGCCCCAAATAGCGCAGCATTGGTTAAAGTTAAAGATACGACATTTGCCTTAGGCGATCTTGCCCGTTTTAAGCGCAGCGCATTCAGTAAGCCGGTTATTGCTGTTACCGGCTCAAACGGTAAAACTACCGTTAAAGATATGGCCGCCTGGGTTTTGTCGGCGGGCGCAAATGTATTAAAAAATGAAGGGACTAAAAATAACCATATCGGGCTGCCGCAAACATTAATCCGGCTTAAAGAAAATGATGATTTCGCGGTTGTGGAGATCGGCACTAATCATTTCGGAGAGGTTAATTATTTAGCTTCAATTACCCGGCCGAATATCGGCGTAATTACGAATATCGGTCCGTCGCATTTGGAATTCTTAAAGGACCTGAAGGGGGTATTAAAAGAAAAATCCGCTCTTTTAAACAACCTGGCTGCTCCTTCAATAGCCTTGCTTAATGCCGATGATAAATATCTGCGCACCTTAGTTAAGAGCGCAAGACCCGGTTTGCGCATATTAACTTACGGCATCAAAGAGAAGTGCGACTTTTCCGCTTCAGGAATAAAGCTGGAAGAGGGAAAACTGAGATTTAAGTTTAACCGTAAATTTGATTTTGAATTGCCAACCCTAGGGGGGCACAATGTTTACAATGCCCTGGCTGCTATTGCTGTCGGTAGGATATTAGGCCTTAGCCTTAAGGATATTGCCGGGCGCCTGGCGGATTTTGATTTTCCCAAAGGGAGGCTTAAACTTCTTAAACTCAAAGGGGTAAGCTTTATTGATGATACGTATAATTCAAACCCGCTTTCTTTGAATAATGCCCTTATGGCATTTAAGGCTACGGGCTGTAAGGGGAGAAAAATCCTGATTATGGGTGATATGCTGGAGTTGGGTGATAAAAAAGAGTTATTGCATAGGCAGGTCGCTGGTAGTATAACTAATATATGTGATGTGCTGGTTTCAGTGGGCAGTCTGGCTGCCTTAACTGCCGAAACCGCCAGGAAGCGCGGTTTTAAAAATATATTCTGCTGCGCTTCCGCTGCGCAAGCAAGAGATTTATTGTTCAATAGTATTTCTCCCGGGGCCAAGGATATAATCCTGGTCAAGGGTTCCCGTTCGATGAAAATGGAAGAGGTTTTTAAAGTTTAATGTTTTACCACCTGCTGTATCCGCTAAGAGATTTTATCTCCGCTTTTAATGTTTTCCGCTACATTACTTTTCGTGCGGCAATGGCCGCTTTAACCGCTTTTATATTGAGTCTTATCTTCGGTCCGATACTAATCAGGAAATTAAAGGAACTAAAGCTCGGCGAGAAAATTAATAAAGCCGATAGCGTCAAGCTTGATGATTTGCACCGCCATAAGCAAAATACCCCTACTATGGGAGGTATTCTTATACTGGGCGCAGTGATAATCTCAACTTTGCTTTGGGCGGATATCTCCAACCATTGCATCTGGATTGTTCTATTCAGCACCATCTGGCTGGGCCTGACCGGTTTTATTGATGATTATCTGAAACAGATAAAAAAGAAGGCCAGCGGTATAAGCCCTGCGGTAAAATTATCCAGCCAGATCATCCTGGGTTTGATACTGGGGATAATCCTGATTATAGACAGCAATTACAATGTTAAGTTGGAGCTGCCTTTCTTAAAGGGAATTAACCTGGATTTGGATGGTTTATATATCCTGTTTGTTATCCTGGTGATTTCGGGTTCTTCTAATGCCGTAAACCTTACTGACGGGCTTGATGGCCTGGCTATCGGCATAGTAGTAATGGTGGGCATAGCCTTTAGCGTGCTTTGTTACATATCAGGCAATATCAATTTGAGTAATTATCTGTTTGTTTCTTATATTGAAGGCGCCGGGGAGTTGACTATTTTTTGCGCCAGTATAATCGGGGCGGGCCTGGGTTTCCTTTGGTTCAACTGTTATCCCGCCTCAATTTTTATGGGAGATGTCGGTTCTTTAGCTTTAGGCGGGGCAATCGGGACAGTGGCTTTATTAATCAAGAAGGAGATGCTACTTATAATTGTAGGCGGCATATTTGTTTTAGAGGCATTTTCTGTTATATTGCAAGTTGGTTTTTTTAAATTGACCAAGAAGCGTATTTTTAAGATCGCGCCCTTGCACCATCATTTCCAGTTTTTGGACTGGCCTGAAAATAAGGTAATCGTAAGGTTTTGGATTATCGCGGGCTTGCTTGCCTTGTTTGCCCTGGTTACCTTAAAGATCAGGTAAAACGAACAATGTTAAATACGAGGAATTTTGAAGGAAAGAATATCACTGTCGTGGGATTAGCCCGTTCAGGGCTTGCCTGCGTTGAACTTTTGCATAGTCTGGGCGCTTGTGTGCGGGTTACGGATATCAGCGATAATCTGCAAACCAGGGCCCTGGCTATGACGCTTTCTTCCAAAGATATCCAGGTTGAATTGGGCGGCCATAGCGAGGGTTTTATCAGCGAGGCCGATCTGGTGGTTATTTCCCCTGGGGTGCCCTCTAATTCCCAGCCGGTAATCTGGGCCAGGGATTTTGCCAAGCCGGTAATAAGCGAAATTGAATTAGCAAGCATGCTTTGCCCGGCGGAGATTATCGCCGTAACCGGTTCAAACGGAAAAACTACCGTGACTACTTTAATCGGCAGGATACTTGAAAAAAGCGGCAAAAGGGTTTTTGTCTGCGGAAATATCGGCAACCCTTTCTGCGGGGAAGTGAAAAAGTTAAGGAAAGGCGACATTGTCGTCCTGGAGGTGAGCTCCTTCCAGCTTGAGACAATTAAGAGTTTTAAGCCCAAGGTCGCGGTGATCCTGAATTTAACGCCTAACCACCTGGATCGTTACAGCGATATGCAAGAATACCTGGAGGCAAAAAAACGCATTTTTATGAACCAGCGCGGCGATGATTTTCTGGTTTTAAATTCTGATGATCCTATTCTAAAGAGCATTGCTCCTTCAGTTAAATCAAAAGTGGTTTTCTTTTCCAAGCGGGGCACTTTAAACCCCAATCAGAATGCGGCAATTGAAGTGGGCAGAATATTAAGGATCGGGATGAAAAATATGCTTAGTGTTTTTCAGGATTTTAAAGGGCTTGAACACCGGATGGAGGAAGTAGCGCAGATAAACGGGGTAAAGTTCATTAACGATTCCAAGGCAACTACCGCTGATTCAGCTATTTGGGCGATCAGTAATATTGCCGCCCCCATAATTCTTATAGCAGGCGGCCGGCATAAAGGAATTAATTACAGGGTAATCCTTGAAGCTGCCGAAAATAAGGTGAAGCGGGCTTTTTTAATTGGCGAGGCCAGGGATAGAATCGCCGCAGACATCGAGGGGGGTATTCCCGCGGAAAAAGTTAACACTTTGAAGGAAGCGGTGGTCAAGTCCTATGAGCAGGCCAAGCCGGGAGACTATGTGTTATTTTCGCCTATGTGCTCAAGTTTTGATATGTTTAAAGATTATCAGCAGCGCGGTGAAGCCTTTAAGAAAATTGTTTTGGATTTAGCCAGAGGGGTTTAAAAACTCATGGTCAGGAAGACGCGGATTAATTTGCTCACTGTTTCAATTGTCCTTGTTTGTATCGGGATAATTATGATTTACAGTTCTTCCAGCATTTATGCCTGGGAAAAATATGGGGACAGTTTTTATTTCCTGAAAAGGCATTTGCTTTTTTTAATCGTGGGTCTTTTTTTGACTTTCCTGGCGATGATTGCTGACTACCGTTTATTGCGCAAGCATGCCCGGCTTATGTTTTGGCTGGCATTTATAATGCTGGTATTGGTGCTTATCCCCGGCCTGGGCAGGGAGATTTCCGGGGCAAGGAGATGGTTTAGGTTTAAATTCATCAGCTTCCAGCCTTCAGAGTTTGCCAATTTGGCTTTAATTATTTATATAGCTGATTTCATCTGCCGAAAAGGCGACCAGATCAAGACATTGTTTAAGGGGTTTATTCCGCCAATCTTAGCTTTAGGGGCAATATCCCTGCTTATACTTTTGCAGCCGGACCTGGGGACGACTATTGCCCTGGGCAGCGTAGTTTTGATTATGCTTTATATCGCCGGCGTTCGGCCAAGGTATATCTTAAGTTTGATTCTTTGCAGCCTTCCGATGGTTTATATTTTAGTTTTCAGCGTGCCTTACCGCAGGGCGAGGATCCTGGCTTTTTTAAATCCCTGGCTTGACCCTAAGGGAAGCGGTTTTCAGATTATCCAGTCGCAAATCGCCATAGGCTCAGGCGGTTTATTCGGGGTAGGGCTTGGCCATTCGCAGCAGAAACTTTTTTACCTTCCCGCGGCGCACACTGATTTTATTTTCTCGATTATCGGAGAAGAACTCGGCTTGCTTGGAACCCTGGGGGTAATCGTATTATTTATTATGTTTATCCGCCAGGGGCTTAAGATTATAAAAAACGCCCAGGATAAATTCGGGTATTTTCTTGCCCAGGGGCTGATCCTGATGATTTCCCTTAAAGCGATTGTGAATATCGGGGTTTCCTGCGGAGTTTTTCCGACCAAAGGGCTGCCTTTGCCGTTTATCAGTTATGGAGGCTCATCTTTAATATTTGATATGGTCAGTCTGGGAATATTGATTAACATTGCTCGCAGCGGGGAGTATCCTTAATATGCGTGTTTTACTTGCTACCGGTTCAAGCGGAGGGCATATTTTTCCCGCATTGGCTTTGATGGAGCGCCTGAAGGATTCAGGCGCGGAAGTATTGATTGTCCTGCCGAAGAATGATAACGGCATTAAGATTGCCGCCAGCCCCGGGGAACTAAGGTATATTCAAGCGGCCCGCCTGGGTTTAAAATTAGGCAGCAAGAATATAAAAGGTATTTATTTTCTTCTGGTTGGCGCCTGGGAGAGTTTAAAGATTGTAATCGGATTTAAGCCGGATGTAGTTGTTGGCTTCGGCAGTTTGAATACACTTGCTTTGTTGTTCTGGGCGTGGTTGTTCAGGATAAAGACCATGATTCATGAACAGAATGTTATTCCCGGCAGGGCAAACCGCCTGCTGGCTAAGTTTGTGGATAAAGTTGCCCTGTCTTTTTCGCAGACCGTTGATTATTTGAAAATATCTCCGGATAAGATGATCTTAACCGGTAACCCTCTGCGTAGAGGGTTGGTTAAACTGGAGAGGAAGGATGCCCTGGATTTTTTTAATTTTAAGGGAGATAAATTTAGCATATTGATTATGGGAGGCAGCCAGGGTTCGCATAAATTAAATACTGTCTGCCCTGCGGTTTTTTCTGGTTGTTTGAAGAAAGATGATTTACAGCTGGTGCATATTTCGGGAGCGCAGGATTTTAACCAGGTTAAACAGGCTTATACCCAGGCAGGGCTCAGGCATAAAGTTTTTGATTTTTTTAGCGATATGCAATATGCCTATAGCTGCGCGGATTTAGTGATCTGCCGCTCAGGAGCGACGACTATCGCTGAGCTGCAGAAATTTTCCTTGCCTGCTTTGTTGATTCCGTACCCTTTTGCCTACGCCCATCAGTCATCTAATGCCGGGGTGCTCGAGGCCTGCGGGGCTGCCCTGGTTATCCGCGATGAGGAGCTATCTGTTGAGAAATTAAAGGATATTGTGGAAGGGTTTTTAAACGGGTGGCAGAAAATAATAGCGATGCGCCAGGCATACGGACGGTTCGGTATTCCAGACGCTGCCGGGCTGCTGGCTAATGAGGTACTCAATTTGAATTAATGAAAACGCTTAAGTTATTGCTGATAATCCTGTTTTTCCCCTTACTTGCCTGTGCCGATGAGCAGCCCTGGAAAGTTTTTAAAAGCACTCATTTTCTGGTGTATTATCAAAATGCCAAAGAGCCGGTGTTGAACGAAGTAGCCCTGAAGGCAGAGGATTGTTATAATAAAATCACTGATGATTTAGGTTTTAGGCGTTTTGATTTCTGGACCTGGGATAACCGGGCGAAGATTTATTTGTTTGATAACCAGCAAAACTATATGCAGGAAACCAATGAGCCGGAATGGTCTGCCGGGCAGGCCCAGATAAACAGCAAGCTTATCCAGACCTTCATCACGGCCCAGGGGTTTTTGGATAGTGTTCTTCCGCATGAGTTGGGACATATTATTTTCAGGGAGATGGTTGGTTTTAACAATCCGGCTATCCCTCTTTGGCTTGATGAAGGAGTTGCTTGTTACCAGCAAGAGGAAAATTCTTTTGTGAAGGAAGATTTAGCCAACAAAATTAACCAGGGCAATTTTATAAGGTTTAATGATTTGAATAATTTTAGCAGCCTGGGCCTGCAGTCAACTGATACGGTGATTTTATTTTATACGCAATCTTACAGCCTGGTAAAATTCTTGATTGCGGAATTCGGCAAAGATAAGTTTGTCCTTTTTTGCCAGGATTTGCGTGACAGAAGAGAGCTCACCCGGGCCTTAAGGCTGGTCTATGGTTTTAATAACCTGGATGATTTTGAAAGCGCCTGGAAAAAATACATTCTCAAATGAAAGAATATTATCATTTTATAGGAATCGGCGGGATAGGGATGAGTGGCTTAGCCCACCTTATGCTTAAGGCCGGCTTTTCAGTCAGCGGATCGGACTTAAAAGAGAACCGGGTTACTGAAGAGCTCAGGCGGCTGGGGGCTCAGATATTTACCGGCCATGATGCCTGCAATATATCCGGGCAAAGCGCGGTAGTTTATACTTCAGCGGTAAAAGAAGATAATCCTGAAATACTCCAGGCGAAAAAACTGAGTATTCCCCTTTTCAGAAGGGCTGAGGTTTTAGCCTTGCTAATGCGCGATAAAACCGCCATCACTGTCGCCGGCAGCCACGGGAAGACTACTACAACATCGCTGATTTCTTATATGCTGCTTGAGGCAGGGCTCTGCCCGACTGTGGCAATAGGCGGTATACTGAAAAATATTGATACTAATGCCTGCCTGGGAAGCGGGGAATTCTTTGTGGCGGAAGCGGACGAATCAGACGGCTCTTTCTTATGTTATCAGCCGAAGTATTCTATTATCACGAATATTGACCGTGAACACCTGGATTATTACCGTGATTTTGAAAATGAGCTAAACGCGTTCAGGGATTTTTTAAAGCGTACCCGCGAAGGTGGCTGTGTTTTCGCCTGCGCGGATGATTTAAACCTGAAGAAACTTATCTCAGATTATAAACAAAGAGTGGTTTCTTTCGGTTTGGACCAGCCGGCGGATATATATGCTAAGAATATCCAACTTAGCGGCTTGAGTTCGGATTTTGATTGCTACTTTAAAAATAAATTTATATCCCGTTTCCATCTGGCTTTGGGGGGCAGGCATAATATCTCTAACTCCTTGGCTGTTATCGGCCTGGGTTTAGAGCTGGGAATTGATTTAAGTTTTATCCGCAGGACATTGGAAGGTTACAAAGGCGCAGGCCGCAGGCTTGAGATCAAATTCAAGAGTGATAAGTACCTTGTTCTGGATGATTACGCGCATCATCCTACGGAGATAAAAGCTACGCTGGCGGCGATAGATAATTTAAAGTGCGGGCGCAAAATCGTTGTCTTTCAGCCTCATCGCTATAGCCGTACGCAACTGCTTTTAGATGAATTCGCCGCTTGTTTTGATCAGGCAAATTACCTGATTATTTCGGATATTTATGCTGCCAGTGAACAGCCGATAGCAGGCGTAAATGCGCAGGCATTATTAGAGAAAATAAAAGAGGCCCATCCGGATAAACAGGCGGTATATCTTGCTAAAGAAAAGGTAACTGATTTTTTACTGGGTTTTATGCAGGCAGGGGACCTGGTAATTACTTTGGGCGCCGGGGATATTGTGAGGGTTGCTGATGCTTTGTCCGAAAAGCTTAAGTAAAAAAATCAGGAGTAAGGTTAAATTATCCCGGCTTACAAGTTTTAAGATTGGGGGGCCGGCAAGATTTTTCTTAGAGGCTACGGATATTGAAGAGTTACAAGCGGCCTTGATTTGGGCTAAGCGCGCGAGGCTGCCGGTTTTTATCCTGGGCTCTGGCAGCAATATCCTGGTGAGCGATTCAGGTTTAAACGGGTTAGTGATTAAGTTAGGCGGGGAATTCTTCAAGCATATATATAGGGATAGGCAATGCCTGGAGGCTGGTTCGGCTATTCAATTAAACCAGCTTATCTTGTATGCAAAAAATAATGCCTTATCCGGTTCGGAGTTCCTTGCGGGTATTCCCGGAACTTTGGGTGGCGCCTTGGCCGGAAATGCCGGGGCCTGGGGAAAATCAATAGGGGATCTGGTTGAAGAGGCCCGGGTTTTAGATTATAGAGGCAACCCGGAGATACTTGGGCCCGGAGAGCTGAAGTTTTCTTATAGAAGATCTAATTTGCATAAATATATTATTCTTTCAGCCAGGCTTAAATTGGGCAAGGGGAATAAAAATACCATTGGTTCAAATATAAGAGAGTATCTTTTGCGGCGCAATAAAACTCAAAGTAATAACCTGCCAGGCGCCGGGTGTATTTTTAAAAATCCTACCAAGGCCGCAGCCGGAAAGCTTATTGATGACTGCGGGTTAAAGGGTGTTTCAAAAGGAGGGGCGGTTATTTCCAAGGTGCACGCGAATTTCATTTTGAATAAAGCTAAAGCCGGCAGCGGGGATGTTTTATCGCTTATGGTTTTGGCCCGCAGAAAAGTAAGGGAAAAATTTAAGGTTAATTTGGAGCCTGAGATAAAAATATGGAGATAAAAGATTTCGGCAGGGTAGGCGTTTTAATGGGGGGTCCTTCTTCTGAGAGGGAAATCTCATTTAAAAGCGGCAAAGCGGTTTTATCCGCGCTCAAAGAATCCGGGGTTGATGCGGCCGGTATTGATATTTTAACCGATAGCAAAGAAGATAATATCCGCCTGTTAGATAGCTTTGAGCTGGATTGTGTTTTTATAGCCCTTCACGGCCGCTTCGGCGAGGATGGCTCAATACAGGGCATTTTGGAAGAGATGGGTTTAGCCTATACCGGTTCCGGAGTAGAGGCAAGCCGCCTGGCAATGGATAAAATTGGCGCGCTGACTATTTTCAAAGAGGGGAAACTTTATGTACCCGCTTCGCGTTTTCTGAATAAGCAGGATTATAGCAGGAATAAAGAATTTAAAAACGACCTCGGGTTTCCTGTTGTGGTAAAGCCTGCCAATCATGGTTCCAGTATCGGGCTTTCAATTGTTGAATTTGAACAGGAGTTACCCGCGGCTATTCAGCTGGCTTTTCAGTTTGATCAGCGCATAGTTATTGAACAGTATATTTTCGGAAGGGAACTTACGGTCGGAGTTTTGGATGAAAGGCCGCTTCCGGTAATTGAGATTGTCCCTAAACATAAATTTTTTGATTTTGAGGCTAAGTACCAGGCAGGGCTTACGGATTATTTAATCCCCGCTCCTTTGAATCCGGAAATAGCCGGGATAGTCCAGCAGGCGGCTCTAAAAGCGCATAAACTTTTAGGCTGTTTTGGCTGCTCGCGCACAGATATCATCTTGAGTCCGGAAAATATCCCTTTTGTGCTGGAGACTAATACTATCCCCGGGATGACCGCAACCAGCCTGCTGCCTAAGGCCGCCGGGATTTTAGGAATTAATTTTAACCAGCTTTGCCTTAAACTATTGGAATTAGCATATGAAAAAGCAAAAGTTTAGGCTGCCATTAAAAGCGATGGTTATTGCGGCAATAATTTTACTTGCCATCTCTTTGTTATTGGGATATATTTGGAAAGTCTTAATTACCTCTGATTTTTTCGCGGTTAAACAGGTCTTTGTTAAGAATTCCGCCGAATCATTTGATTATTTAAAAGGCAGGAATATATTCAGCCTGGATTTAGGCAGGGAATCGCAAAGGGCATTGTCAAAGTGCGCGGATTGCCGCAAGGTCAGGTTTTTAAGGATACTCCCTGATTGCCTGGTTGTGGATTTCGTAAAAAGGCACCCGGTCGCCATGGCCAAGTTTTATAAAAATTATGCCGTAGACCAGGACGGGGTGTTCTTCAGCCCCACGGGTTCCCCCGAAGAATCGGATTTGCCTGTAATCAACGGCCTTGAAACAAAAATATTCGGGCCTAAGCCGGGAGTAAAATACAGGCGGCCGGAAATTGATTTGGCTTTAAATGTTATCAAAGAATTCAAATCTAACAGGACGTTGCGGCCTTTTATTCTGAAAAGAATTGATGTAGCCAAGTTGCAGAGCGCCGGGTTATTTGTCTTGTTGCCCAGGCAGGCGGTAGATTATATTAAGCCCGTACCGCAGGTAGGCTGGTATGGTTTTGAAGTGCGCATCGGCGAGGGGAACATCAAGCAGAAATTAATGATTCTGGGTGGGCTGCTTATGCAGGCGGAGAAAGAGTTAGCTAATATTAAATATATTGATCTTAGGTTTAAGGAGCCGGTAATCAAGCTAAACAATGCTAAATAACAGTTATATTTGCGCGGTAGATATTGGTTCAAATAAAATCGCAGCCTCCCTTGTCCAGGTTAAAAAGGGGAGAGTGGAGAATATTTTCTTTGATACTGTTGTTTCGGGAGGAGTTAAAGAGGGGGTTATTGTTGATGCCCTGGAGCTGGTTACCTGCCTTAGCAGGATTCTGAAGAGTTTGAGAAATAAATCCGGTTTAAAAATTAAATTCATCCATACAAATTTTTCAGGCAGAGGCATAACGACTAAGCATAGCCATGCGATCATCCCCTTGGCAGAAAGAGGGAATAAGGTAATTACTTCCACGGATATAGCTAACGCGAATGAGCAGGCGCGGATTCTCGGCTCAAACTTAGATGAGGAGATTATACATGTAATCCCCTCCAGCTATACGATTGATTCCAAAAGCAATGTAATTAATCCTGTCGGATTGTACAGCCACAGGCTTGAGGCTGATCTTTTCTTAATTTGCGCAAAGCTTTCTTCGCTGCAGAGCTTAAGCCGGGCTGTTGCCCAGGCGGGGTACGAGATAAAGAACCTTTCTTTTTCCGGGTTGGCAACAAGCAAGGCAGTATTCAATAAGGAAGAGAAGAAAGGCACGAGCGTGTTTTGTGATATAGGCAGCGATATTACAGAACTGCTTGTATTTAAAGACGGCCTTCTGCAGGATATTCAGATTTTACCGTTGGGCGGAAGCAGCTTAACCCTCCAGCTTTCCGAAGGGCTAAAGATTAATTACGAGTTAGCTGAAGATATCAAACGTTCTTATGGAGTTATCGGAGACCCGGATAGTATACCCGAAGACAAAGAGATCCTGGTTAAGAAAGATGAATTCTATAAGCCTATTAAATATAAACAGGTAGCCCAGATGGCTACCAGCTCCAGCCGCTTAATCTGCACGCAGATTAAAGAGATAGTCGAAAGAAAAGTCGCGCTTCATGAGATAGACAATTTTATTATGACAGGTAAAACGCTTTTGAGCGATGGTTTTATTGAGATGATGGAAAGCGTCATAGGCATACCGGTAAGCATCGGCCGTATCAATAACCCGGAGATTGCCCCGTTGTTAAGAGAGCATAGCGATTTATCCGGGCAGAAATACTTAACTTACCTGACTTGCCTGGGTATGATTTGTGAGGACCTGGAGAATAAAAATGTGGGAAGCGCCTCTTTAGTCAAGCCTGCCCAAAACCTGCTTATCAAGTTGGTAAACCGTTTCAGGGAAGTTTATCAGGAATATTTTTAATAGGGACAGCATCCTTTTTGGAGAAAGCTCCAAATTCGGGCGCTGCCTTTTTTTAAAAAAGGTCGCTGTCCCTATTTTAATTGACCCTCTTAAGTTTATTGTGTATAATAAACACTTCGGCTTATGATTAAAGATAATATTTTAATAGTTAAAGAGCGGATTTCAGCTTCTTGTGCCAGGATTAAGGCGGATCCGCTTGATATAACCGTAATCTGCGTAACCAAAGGCCGTTCAATAGCAGAGATACTCGAAGCGGTAAACTCAGGCCTTTGCCATTTGGGTGAAAACAGGGTCCAGGAAGCCAGGGAGAAATGCCGGCAGATCCCGGAGGCAGACTGGCAGATGATCGGCCACCTGCAGCTAAATAAAGTTAAAGAAGCGGTAAAGATATTTAGTCTGATTCATTCTGTTGATAGCATTGAGCTGGCCCGGGAAATTAATAAACAGGCGGCTAAAATCGGAAAAGTTCAGGATATCCTCCTGGAGGCCAAGACATCACCGGAGCCTGCTAAGTTCGGCTTTATCCCGGAAATGATTTTGGATGCTTCCAGGGAAATTTTGAGCCTGAATAATTTAAGGATTAAAGGGTTAATGACTATTGCCCCGTCGGTAAATGACCCTGAAGAGGCGCGGCAGTATTTTACTAAACTCAAAGGTTTGCGCGATATGCTGGATCCCTCCTGGATCCTTTCTATGGGGATGACGGATGATTTTGAGGTAGCTATAGAAGAAGGCGCCGGGATGATCCGTTTGGGCAGGGCGATCTTCGGCTGAAAAATATGGCAGGCATAAAGAAAAGATTAGGGGTTATTGGTTTCGGGAATATGGGCAGCTCCATTGCTTTAGGCGTCCGGAATTTCTTTGAGATATATGTATTTGATAAAGATAAACAAAAGCTAGGCAATAACAGCGGCCTGCAAACAAAAGCATCGGTTATTGATTTAGTAAAGGGTTCGGATGTTTTAATATTAGCGGTGAAGCCTCAGGATTTTGACGCGCTGCTTAATGAAATTAAACCGTTTATTCAAGATCAACTGATAATCAGTATTGCTGCCGGGATAACTACGGGTTATATTGAGAAGATTCTAAGCGAAAGCAGGGTTGTAAGGGTAATGCCGAATATGGCGGTAAAAATTCAAGCCGCCGAGACAGGTCTGGCAGGCGGCAGGAATGCCGGAGAAGATGATTTAAATCTGGCAAAATATTTATTCGGGCTGCTGGGTAAAGTCTGGCTGGTAAAAGAAGAAATGATTGACTCGATAACCGCTATTTCCGGAAGCGGGCCGGCGTATATCCTTTATGATATGGAAATCAGTAAAATAGACCCATTGAAAATTCCGGTTGAGCGAAAAAATGAATATATCCAATGGTTGAAGCAGGCAGCCTTAGATGTTGGGTTTGACCCTAAGATGGCTTTAGATTTAGCTATTTGCACGACCGCTTCAACTATCCAGCTTTCAGCGCAGGCAGGCAGCTCTCCTGCGCAGCTGCGCAAGATGATTACATCTGCCGGCGGCACAACTGAAGCTGCGATTAAGGTTTTATCTCAAAACGGCTCATGGTCTGAAGCGGCCCAGGCTGCTAAGCAGAGGGCCAAAGAATTATCCAGGAGGGAGTAATAATGTCGCGTATCGGGATTATCGGCGGAAGCGGTTTGTATAAAATTGAGGGGATGGAGGTTATAAAACAGGTAAGCGTGAAGACCCCTTTTGGCAAGCCTTCGGATAAATTTACAATTGGTAAATTAGAAGGCAAGGAAGTTGTTTTCCTGCCGCGCCACGGAGTAGGGCATCGTATATCCCCGAGCGAGATAAATTACCGGGCTAATATTTTCGCGATGAAGAAATTAGGCGTGGAGCGGATTATTTCGGTAACCGCCTGCGGAAGCTTAAGGGAAGAGATGAAGCCTCTGGATTTTGTGGTAGTAGACCAGTTTGTTGACCGCACTAATTACGGCCGGGATATGACTTTTTTTAGCCGGGGAATAGTCAGCCATATTGTTTTCAGCCATCCGGTTTGTAAAGAGCTTTGCAGCCAGATTTATTCGGCAGGAAAATCATTAAACTTGAATATGCACGCAAGCGGAACTTATATTAATATGGAAGGGCCTCAGTTTTCAACTTTGGCTGAAAGCCGGCTGTACCGGTCTTGGGGAATGGATATTATCGGTATGACAAATATAGCTGAGGCCAGGCTTTGCCGCGAAGCCGAGATCTGCTATTCTACTCTCGCTTGTATCACGGATTATGATTGCTGGCATCCGGAACATGAAAGCGTAACTTTGGAGATGGTGATGGGCAACTTACAGAAGAATGTGGAGAATGCCAAAGAGATTATTCGTAAAGTAATTAAGGAATTAAAGCCTGATCGCGCCTGCAGCTGCGGCAGCGCGCTGGAGTTCGCTATTGTTACAGACAGAAAACTTATCCCGGCAAAGGTGAAGAAGGATTTAAAAATAATTATAGGTAAATACGTAAAATGATACCCGAGAACAAGCCTGCTGAATCTGAATATAAACATACTTTGAACTTGCCTAAAACGGATTTTCCGATGAAGGCGGATCTTCCTAAGCGGGAACCGCTGATGCTGGAGGATTGGTATAAAACTAATCTTTACGGGGCTATCCGTAAGAAACCGGTAAAAGGCAAATATGTCCTTCATGACGGCCCGCCTTATGCCAACGGAGATATTCATATCGGCCATGCTTTAAATAAAATCTTAAAAGATATCGTTATAAAATATAAAACTATGCAGGGGTATGATTCACCTTATGTTCCCGGATGGGACTGTCATGGCCTGCCTATCGAGCATCAATTGTTCAAAGAGTTAAAAATAGCTAAACACCAGATCCCGCAGCTTGAGTTCAGGAAGAAGGCCCATGACTATGCTATGAAGCATGTGGCTAATCAGAAGGAGCAGTTTAAACGCCTGGGGGTCTTTGGCGATTGGGAAAATCCCTATTTAACTTTAAGCCATGAATATGAAGAGGCGATTATCAGGTCCTTTAACGATTTATACGGCAAAGGATTTATTCATCGGGGGCTTAAGCCGGTAAATTGGTGCCTTAAATGTGAAACCGCCCTGGCTGAAGCAGAGGTGGAGTATGAAAACCACACTTCTCCTTCGGTATTTGTAAAATTCAAAATAAATGAAGAAAAGGCCTGGCCGGAGAACAGCTATCTCGTGATTTGGACAACTACCCCTTGGACTTTGGTCGCCAATGTCGCCGTTGCCGTGCATCCGGAGCTTAATTACTCTTATATTAAAGCATCTAAAGGCAATTTAATTATCGCTGATTGCCGTCTTGGCGTACTGGAGCAGATGGGTATTGACAAATATGAAGTGATAAAAGTTTTAAAAGGAAAAGATTTAGAGGGTATTGCTTATGGCCATCCATTTGGGTTGCGTTCAGGAAAGGTGGTTTTAGCCGATTATGTCTCGACAGAAGACGGGACTGGCTTAGTACATATTGCTCCCGGCCATGGTGCGGAGGATTATCAGGTTGGGTTAAAATATGGTTTGGAGATTGTGATGCCGGTTGATACAAGGGGTAAATTTGATTCATCCGCCGGAGAATTCGCCGGGCAAAATGTTTATGATGCCAATAAAACAATTATCGAAAAACTTGCATCTTCAGGAGCTTTGCTTTTAGAACAGAAGATTTCACATTCTTATCCGCATTGCTGGCGCTGCAAGCATCCCATAATTTTCAGGGCGACTAAACAGTGGTTTCTGAATATCGACCATAATGATTTGCGTAAGAGCGTGCTTTCGGCGATAAAAGAAAATGTGCGTTGGATCCCTGAAGCCGGCAGGGAGAGGATCTCGGCGATGGTTGAACTGCGGCCGGATTGGTGCCTGTCCCGTCAGAGATACTGGGGTGTCCCGGTTCCGGCTTTGGTTTGCCAGGATTGCAAAGAAGAATTCTTTAATAGAGGGGTAATTGAAAAGTTCGCTAAGTTTTCCGTGGCAGAAGGCTCGGACTGTTGGTTTAGCCGTGATATAAAAGATTTTATCCCTGAAGGATTAATCTGCCCGGAATGTAAAAAAGGAAAAACATTTTCTAAAGGCTCGGATATCCTGGATGTCTGGTTTGATTCCGGAGTAAGCAGTCAGGCAGTATTGAAAAAAAGAAAAGAGTTGGCAGGGGTGCCCGCGCAATTATACCTGGAGGGGTCTGATCAGCATAGGGGATGGTTCCAGTCATCAATTATCCCGGCAATTGCCATTGACGGCAAGCCGCCTTTTGAGAATGTGCTTACCCATGGTTTTGTGGTTGATGGCGAAGGCAGGAAAATGTCTAAGTCCCAGGGTAATGTTATTTCTCCCGCGCAGATCATTAAGGATTACGGGGCGGATATTCTAAGGATGTGGGTAGCTTCAAGCGATTACAATGAGGATATCCGTATCTCAAAGGAAATACTCAGCCGGCTTTCAGAGGCTTACCGCAAGATCCGTAACACCGCGAAATTTATTTTAAGCAACCTTTATGATTTTAATCCGGACACGGATCAGGTTCCGTATGAAAAACTACGCAAGCTTGACCAATGGATTCTTTACCGGATGGAAGAGGTAAGGGGGGATGTTGAAAATGCTTATGGCACGGAATCAAGCCCCTCATTTGAATTCCATCGCGCCTATAAAGAGATTTATGATTTTTGTAATGAAGAGCTCTCTATGTATTATCTGGATATGGTCAAAGGCAGGCTTTATACTTATCGCGCTGATTCAACCGAAAGGCGCTCGGCGCAAAGCGCGATCTTCGCGGTATTAAATTGCCTGGTAAGATTAATGGCCCCTATCCTGGTTTTTACGGCCGAAGAAATTTGGAAGAGTATTCCTAAAGAGAAGGGTTCTGCTGATTACCCGAGCGTTCATCTTTTGGATTTTCCCAAGGCAAACCCTGTTTTCCGTCAGGATGATTTTGCGTCCAGTGGCTTAAAGACGGTGGACCAGGAGTTAAAAGGATTAATAGAATTAGTCCCGCTTGCCGCAAAGGCTTTAGAAGAATTGCGTTCAGCAGGAAAGATCGGTAGTTCCTTTGACGCGCAAATAAATATATTGACAAACAACCAGGATCGTTATACATTCTTACAAAGCTTTAATGTTGAACTGTGCGAGATTTTCAAGGTTTCACAAGTTAAGCTGAGTTTTGATAAGGGCAACACTGCGGATCTGTCGGTTAAGGTAGAGAAGGCCGAGGGCTGCAAGTGCCCGCGCTGCTGGAATTATTCATTAAAGGTAGGCAGCGACCCGGCGCATCCTTTAATTTGTGATAATTGCCTTAAGGCGATAGGGGGAAAGTAAATTGAAAAAGAAACTTTCTAAAAAAGAACTAAAAGATTTTAAGAAAATAATCATCAAGAAAAAAGAAGCGGTATTGGATGACCTTCAGCATATAACCGACGATACCCTGAAGAAATCGCAAAAAGAGGCATCCGGGGATATCTCCGGCTACACTTATCATATGGCGGATGTCGCTACCGATAATTACGACCGTGAATTTTCGCTGGGGTTGGCCTCCAATGAAAGAAAAGCTCTTTATGAACTGGATGACGCGATAAAGAGGATTGATGATGAGACCTTTGGTTTTTGCGATGATTGCAAGGGCCCTATTTCAAAGATCAGGCTAAAAGCTGTACCTTCTGCCCGCCTGTGCATTAAATGCCAGGAGAAGAGGGAGAAGAGGTAAGCACTCTACTTTAGGTGCAATGGATGATTCTTGCCATCGTTTCAATTGTTGTTCTTCTGGATCAGCTTAGTAAAACCATCGCCATAAACTTCCTGCAATTAAATACTCCGGTTACCCTGATAAAAAACTTTTTTTACCTGACGCTTGTGCATAACCGGGGGGCAGCCTTCGGGATGCTTAGAAACCAGCTGTTTTTGTTTATCGCGATTTCCATTTTTGCCATTTTTTTTATCTTTTTTCATTTGAGGGAGAAAAAGAATTCTTTTCTTAATAAAGTTTCATTAAGCCTGATTTTATCCGGCGCATTGGGAAACCTGATTGACCGGCTGCGTTTCGGCTATGTGATTGATTTCCTGGATTTTCGTATCTGGCCGGTTTTTAACCTGGCGGATTCCGCTTTAACCATAGGTGCGCTGTTATTAAGCTGGGAGCTGTTATTCAATAAAAATGTTGCCTGAAATTTGCCGCATCGGTCCTTTTACTGTTTATTCATACGGTCTTATGCTGGTTTTGGCTTTTTTCGTTTCGACTTACCTTGCCAGCCGCCAGGCGAAGAAAAGCCAGCTTGACCCGGAGAAGATTTTTAACCTTTTGTTTTATGTATTCATTTCCGGGATTATCGGCTCGCGGGCCCTTTACGTGGCTAATAATTTCCCTTATTACCTTAAACACCCGCTTGAAATTATTATGCTTCAGCATGGAGGGATGGCTATTTTCGGCGGAATAATTTTCGGTTTTATTTTTGCCTGGCTGTTTATCTTAAAGAACAAAATGGATTTACTTGCCACCCTTGATTTACTGGTTCCTTTTATCGCCTTGGGCCAGGCTATCGGCAGGATTGGTTGTTTTTTAAACGGCTGCTGTTACGGCAGAGAGTCTTCATTCGGGATATATTCTGCGGTTTCCGGCAAAATGCTTATTCCCACTCAGCTGTATTCAAGTCTGCTGATGTTTTTGATCTTTATTATTCTAAGGTATATGCTGAACAGAAAACACCTTCCCGGCCAGATTTTATGTTCATATCTTTTACTCTATTCATTAAAACGTTTCTCAATAGAATTCTTCCGCGATGACAGCCCGAGGATACTGGCGGGTCTGACTATCTTCCAGTTTTTAAGCCTGGCAATGTTTTTTCTGTCTCTTGCCGGATTCGTAAAGATACTTTATTCTAAAAAGAAATCAAAATGAAAGAATTATCATTTATCGTCACTGCCGAACAGGCGAAGATGCGCCTGGATTTGCTGCTGGCTGAATATGCCGCGGGCAATAATTTGGGTATTTCGCGCACGGCTATCCAAAAACTTATTACTACGGGAAAAGTTTTCTTGAATTCCCGCGTTGTTAATAAGCCTCATCGCAAGGTAGCTTCAGGAGAAGAGGTGAGTTTTTGCCTGCCGGAAAAAGAAAAATCGCAGATCCTGCCGGAAGAGATATCGCTGGATGTGGTTTATGAAGATGATGACCTGGCGGTTATCAATAAGCAAACCGGCCTGGTGGTGCATCCTGCCCCGGGCAACAGGGAGCATACTCTGGTTAACGCCCTGCTTGGTCGTTTTGAAGCTCTCTCTAGTATCAATAAAAACCGCCCGGGGATTGTTCACCGGCTGGATAAAGAGACCAGCGGGCTTTTGGTTATCGCAAAAAATAATCCCAGCCATTTAAAATTAGCTAAGCAGTTTTCCGAACACAGTATTGAACGTAAATATATTGCTATTGTTACAGGCGTTGTTGAGTTTGATGAGGATGTAATTGAAGCGCCGATCGGAAGGCACCCGGTAAAAAGGCAGGATATGTCGGTTAGTTTCCTAGAGGATAACCGCTATGCCAAGACCAAATACCGCACCTTGAAACGGGGGAGTAATTTTAGTTTTTTAGAGCTAAGGCCTTTTACCGGCAGGACGCACCAATTAAGAGTACACCTGGCTTATATCGGGCATCCTATCCTGGGAGATACAAAATACGGAAAGAACAATAATTTCTCGCGGATGGCCCTGCATGCGCAGGAAATCGGTTTTATGCATCCGTCTACCGGAAAGTTTGTGCATTTTTCAAGCGAAATCCCTGAAGAATTCCGGGAGTTTATCAAGAAGAATTTTTAATCTTCGCATATCATAAAAATACTTGCCCGTTGTTCGTTTTACTCACAAGGGTTTCGCTGTATTGTTATGGGTGCTCAATTTTTTTCTTGCTTTTTACATAAGTAGTGTTAGAGTAAAGGGTAACAAACACGCATAAATTATAAAGGAGGCAAGATGAATCGCAAGGGAGCCATTTTAAAATTTGTTTTAATCGGTATTATCGTTGTATTATTTGCGCTTTCCGGAGCAGTATCTTATTTATATCATAGCGAACTTAAAAAGAGCAGTCAGCTTCAGGCGCAGGTTGATGAGTTAACCGCCCGCGCGAAAGTTACCGAGGATAAACTTGAGGCTTCCAAGAAAAAGGTTTCTGATTTAACGCTCAAGCTGCAGGAGGCTAAAGAACGCATTTCTGCTGTAACCGATGAGCTAGATAAAGAAAAGGCGGCCCGCCTGGAAACATCCAATGAATTAGAACAAATTAAGGCGGATATAGAGCAGCAAAAGAGTTCCCGCCAGGATATAGAAAATAAACTTACTGAGGCCCAGAATGAGGGTAGAAAATTAAGAGAACAGTTAAAGGCTATTGAACAGAAGAGGTCGGAGCTGGAAGCTAAGATTAAGAGTTTGGAATCCGGCTCTGCCGGCGTGGAGCTGGGCAAAGTTGTGGTGAATAATGAAACCGCTGTTTTGCCAAAAGCTGAAGACGCGGCAGCGCAAAATAATACGGATGCGGCAGCTGTTCAGCCGGCAGCGGATCAAAAACAGGAAAACGCCCCCGCCGCTAATCTCTTAGAAGGCAAGGTCACGGTAGTGAATAAAGAATATAATTTCGCGGTGATTAATTTGGGTCAAAAAGACGGCGTAAATACAGGGGACCAGTTTTCGGTAACCCGGGAAGGCAAGGTTATCGGGGATTTAAAAGTTGAAAAAGTTCATGAGTCAATGTCCGCGGCAGGCTTTGCGGCAGAATTAAAAGACCTGATACAGGAAAATGATTTGGTAGTGCAAAAGGCCAAATGAAGCCTTTTGTTATAAAGCATAAATTTACTCCTTACGGTAAGATCAGTATCCCCGGAGATAAGTCAATAGCCCATCGGGCTCTGATAATCAGCGCCTTGAGCCGCGGCAAAACCATTATAAAAAATTTACCTATCCACGATGATTCCCTGGCTACTTTAAACGCCCTGGTTGCTTTAGGGGTTAAGATTACCCGGGATAGTAAACGGGTTTTAGTCAGGGGGGTCCAGCGTTTGAGTGAGCCGCAAGGCCCTCTTTTTGTCAACAATTCCGGGACAACCTTACGCTTAATCCTGGGGGTCTTAGCCGGAGCAGGTTTTAAAACCAGGGTCATCGCGGGAAAATATTTGTCTGCCAGGCCGATGGCCAGGGTGAACAAGCCTTTGCGTCTGATGGGCGCAAAGATTGCCGCGAAGAAAAAAGGCAAAGAAGAGTATGCCCCTATTGTTATTACCGGCGCAAAGCTTAAAGGGATTATTTACCGTATGAGCGTTGCTTCCGCGCAGGTGAAATCCGCGATTCTTCTGGCGGGTTTGTCTGCCTCGGGCAAGACTTGCGTGATTGAAGATATAAGCACCCGCGACCATACTGAAAGGATGCTTAAGTATTTTGGCGCGGATATTAAAATAGCCAAGAAGCGCCTGACGTTAAATCCCTGCCGCAGTTTAAGCAGCCCGGGGAATATCTATATACCCGGGGATATTTCTTCGGCTGCTTTTTTTATGGTTTTAGCAATAATAATTCCCGGCTCCAGGATTATTATCAAGGGCTTGAGCTTGAATCCCGGAAGAACCGGAGTAATCAAGGTGCTCAAAAGAATGGGCGCAAAGATCAAGGTTGTGCCTTTAAAGAAAGCCGGCCGGTCAGGTTTTGAGCCTATGGGCAATGTCATTGTATCCGCGGGGAAAATAAAATCCGTCGTAATCAGCCGTTCTGAAGTACCTTCTTTAATTGATGAGCTTCCTGTGCTTATGGTTGCCGCCTGTTTTGCCGAAGGAAAAACAATTATTCAGGGGGCAGGGGAACTAAGGTTTAAAGAAACTGACCGGATCAACTCAATGATTACAAACTTAAGGTCTATGGGAGCGGATATTCACGCTGCTAAGTCCGGGAATTCGGAGAATATAGTTATAAACGGCAGGGGTTTTCTTAATGGGGCTAAGCTTAAAAGTTTTGCTGACCACCGTACGGCCATGAGTATGGTGATAGCGTCATTAGCGGCTAAGGGCAGCTCAAGAATAGATGATATCAGCTGTATCAATAAGTCATTTCCCGGTTTTTTAACCGCCTTAAATAGTCTAAGTAAATAATAGGGACAGCGACCTTTTATAAAAGGTAAAAGGTCGCTGTCCCTATTTAAACATATTATTTGACAAGGGCTTTAAACTCTGTTAAAATCACTTCACTGTCTTAAATTCAGGAGATTATATGGTAAAATTCGGCCAGCAGTTAAAAAGAGCGGTTAATTTTGTCTTAGGTCTTTTTTCCAATGATATGGGTATTGATCTTGGGACAGCCACAACCCTGGTTTTTGTCAAAGGCGAGGGGGTAGTCCTTTGTGAGCCTTCGGTTGTAGCTATTGAACGCGGGACTTCCCATGTTTTGGCCGTAGGTGAAGAGGCTAAGCGCATGCTTGGCCGTACTCCCGGAAATATTATCGCTATCCGGCCGATGAAAGACGGAGTTATTTCTGATTTTGAGATTACCGAAGCTATGCTTCGGTATTTTATTAAAAAG
>CAZQGT010000007.1:0-35421 GCA_964593005.1 uncultured Planctomycetales bacterium | reverse complement strand
GCACAGGTGCAACAGATTTACAGTCTGTCCCCTTTGGCCACTTGGGTACCTGCCCATTTATAAAATTGAGCCTCTATTTAAGGTCGAGGCAAAATATTTGAGCGGTCATTATTGACCGCGAAAGTAAGCCGGCGAGAGGAATCGAACCCCCGACCCATTGTTTACAAAACAATTGCTCTACCAACTGAGCTACGCCGGCATCAGCTACTTTTTCTTAAGGCATCCGGAATTCTGTCTATGATATCGGATGCGATTAGACCAATCTGTGTTTTGTCTCTTGCTGCTAAATCTCCGGCTAAGCCGTGAATATATGTTGCGTATTTGGCAGCCTCAAAACTATTTAATCCCTGAGCTAGAAACGCGCCTGTAATTCCGCTAAGCACATCACCGCTTCCGGCAGTCGCCATCCCCGGATTTCCTGAGCGGTTTATATAACATCTCTTTAATCCGTCAGTTACAATGCTGTTGTGCCCCTTGAGTATAATTATACTATTATAATGTTTTGCGTACTTTTTCGCAACCAATTTCCTATTATTCTTTACACTGCTGAGACTTATATTAAAAAGCCGAGACATTTCCCCTTCGTGAGGAGTTAATATAAGTTGCCCTCTATGGAGCTTTAATATATCCTGGCAATTACTAATGGCGTTGAGGGCATCAGCGTCTACAACTTTTGCCAGCTTTATTTTGCGTATTATTTTCTTTACTAACGCATCCGTTGACCTGTTCCTGCCAAGTCCCGGACCGATAATTAAAACGTCAATGCTACTAAGCAAAGTGCGCAACTTTGTAAATGCCGCTAAACTTAGAGTCCCCTCTTTAGTTTCCGGTAAAGGCAGGGTTATTATTTCCCTGGGCTTGACTCTGATCAATGCAGTATTAATACTTTTTGGTATGCCTAAAGTTACTAATCCGGCACCGGCACGCAAAGCCGCTTCCGCGCAAAGCAGTGCAGCTCCAGAATACCTGCTTGAACCGGCAAGAATTAATATATGCCCGTAATCACCTTTATGAGAATTAACTTTTCTTCGTAACAACTGCGCTGGCAACCGCATAGGTTTTAACATGTGAGATTGAAATACTTACGTTAATATCTTTGCCCTTGCCGTTTAAAAACAGGCAAACTGGTTTGCCTGTCTGATCGTTGCTTATCTGAATATCTTTCCAGGAAAGGGAATTATCCCCTGCCGCCTTAAAAACCGCTTCTTTAGCAGCAAACCTTCCGGCTAGATGTTGGTAATAAGAATTTTTATTCCTGGCTTGCTTTAATTCAGGTTCGGTAAAAACGCGTCGCAGGAAATCATCCCCCCACTTTTCTATAGCTGCGCGGATACGCCGTACTTCAGTTATATCTACCCCAGTGCCGATGAACATCAGCTAATTAATCCCCGCATTTCCTTGACCGCGTTAAACAAGCCGGTATAAAGCGCTTTACATATAATCGAATACCCTATATTAAGTTCTTCTATGCCTTTTACCCCGGCAATCTTTTCAGCATTGGCATAATCAAGCCCATGTCCGGCGTTGACTGTAAACCCTTTATGTTTTGCGTAATTTACAGCCTGGCAAATTTGATTATAAAACTTAACTCTTTGTTTTAACCCTTTAGCATCAGCATAGCGGCCAGTATGTAATTCAATAATCCTTGCCCCCGCCTTATCTGCCGCGTCAATCTGTTTTTTATCCGGGTCAATGAATAAACTTACCAGGATTCCGGATTTCTTTAACTCAATAATACCGGATGAAATTTTCTTCAAATTACCCGCTACGTCCAGCCCTCCTTCAGTAGTCAGTTCCTGCCTGCGTTCAGGTACGAGAGTAGCCTGATAGGGCCTAATTTTACAGGCAATCTTTACTATTTCCCTGGAAATAGACATCTCAAGATTGAATTTAGTCTTTATGCTTTTACGCAAAAGTCTGACATCATTATCTTGAATATGCCTGCGGTCTTCCCTTAAATGCGCCACTATGCTATTTGCCCCAGCTTCTTCACATAAAAATGCCGCATAAACAGGATCAGGCAGGTTTCCCCTGCGTGCCTGACGTAATGTCGCTACATGGTCAATGTTTACACCTAATTTAGGCATATAGTTTTTAAGCCTTTTCGCCTTTTACGTAAAACCAAAGTGCGATAGCCAGGGCTAAAGCAATAAGTTTTAACCAGGGATGCACAGTAATTAGGTACGTAACACGAGAGAATATATTTATTTTGTTTTTATTCATCTTTCTTTGTCTTTAGCAGCTCTTTGATTTTTGATTCCAGCTCTGCCGCCCCTAAATCCCTGTAAAATTTCTTACGGTAAATAATTGAAACATCGTGTCTTTCTTCGGAAATAACAATTACCAAGGCATCTGTTTCTTCGCTTAGGCTCAGGGCAGCGCGATGGCGCGTTCCGAAGACCCGGTTTAATTCCTGATTAATAGCTAGCGGGAAAATACACCCTGCTGCGGCAATCTTGCCATTCTGGACAATTAACCCTCCATCATGTAAAGGGTTATTAGGAGTAAAAATAGCCTGGATTAAATCAGCCGAAACGCGGGAATCTATAATCTCTCCGCTTTGAATATATGCCGTAAGGGAGTCATTTTTTTCAATAGCAATTAATCCACCGAGTTTATTTGCCGTCAGGTTCTCGCAAGCCTCTACGATTTGCTTCACAAAATAATGCGTATCTTCTTCTTTGAGGATATTTTTAAAAATATTGCGCTTACCTAACTGGGCTAACCCCTGCCTGATTTCCGGGTGGAAAATAATTAATATCGCGATAACCGATATGCCAAAAAGTTTTTTAAGCAACCAATCCAAAACAATAAAATCAAACTTCTGGGAAATAAAGAAAACAAGCAGGAGCATGGTTATCCCGCGTAATACCTGTAGACTTCTGGTCCCCTCAAAGAAAAGTATAATATGGTAAATGAAGAACCATAGGATAAGTACCTCAGTTACAGGCTTCCAGTATAAAAATAGGTTATGCATTAGCGCAACTCCTTATGGCAGCAGCCATCTTCAAGGCCTGGCTTACTTGTTTGACATCATGTACGCGCACTATATTTGCCCCGCGTTCAGCAGCCATTACGCAGGCTGCTACTGTGCCGATACATCTCTCTTGCGGGGATGCATTCAGGACTGACCCGATAAAGGATTTCCGGCAAGGGCCGATAAGTATAGGTTTGCCGAGGATTTTAAAATCAGCAAGCCTATTTATAATCTCAAGGTTTTGCCCGGCTGTTTTAGCGAACCCGATTCCGGGATCAATAATTATTTTATCGGGGCCGATTCCGGCGTATTCGGCAAAGTCCACGGCATTTTTTAACCACAACATTATATCTTCAATTAAAGACTTGTAGGCAATTTTATTTTGCATATTCGCAGGCCTGCCAAGCATATGCATAATAACAACAGCAGCCTTGTATTTAGCGGCTATTTTTGCCATCCGCTTGTCTCTTAATCCGGAAATATCATTGATTAACTGCGCCCCGGAATCAAGCCCGGCCCGGGCTACTTCTATTTTTGTAGTATCAATAGATATTGGGGCTTTTATATTTTTAGCCAATTTCTTGACTACAGGCAAAACTCTGCGCAATTCTTCTTTCACGCTTATGCTTTTTGCCCCAGGGCGGCTGGATTCCCCCCCTAAATCAATAATATCTGCGCCATCTTTAAGCATCTGCCTTGCTTTTTCCAATGCTAATTCCGGATAATTACCGCTTTTAACGCTGTACAATCCGTCTCCACTAAAAGAATCGGGAGTCAAATTAATCGCTCCCATAATCCGGGTTTTAGCGCCAAAATTCAAAAAATTCTTTCTCAAGGAGAGCGTAAGGCTACTTCTGGTATATTTACTAATGCCGTCTTCTAGCTTATCGGCAAGCCTGTTTAACCCGAACGGCTGGAGCCTTAATTTATGAATAAGCGAGAAAAATTGGTTTCTCTGGCCGATAATCAAACAAGGGCTTTTTTTGCTTCTGCCGGTAAGTGCGCCCCTGGCTACCGCAACGTCGCCTCCTAAAGAAAGCATTTCTTGTTTCAAAATATTAGCGGATATATTAGATATTTCGTTTAAACGGACCAGGAGAATAGAAGTTTTCGGCAGCATGATTTTGATCCCGTAGGGATCGACGCCGATATCACTCATAACTTTTTTTATTTCGCTAACGTTGTTAGAACTAAAAATGCGCATTAATCTATTATGCCAGGTCGCTTTTTTGTATACCTAAAATCTTCTTCACTTCTTCGCCGCTTAAGACTTCCTTTTCCAATAAGGTATCAGAGAGAATCTTGAGCTTATCCTGGCTATTCCGTAAAAGGTTTAACGCTTTATCATATGCGTCATCTGTAATTTTCTTTACTTCCTCATCAATAATCCTGGCGGTTTGCTCGCTATAATTACGTTCTTCCATAATATCCCTGCCTAAGAATACGAGGCCCTCTCTTTTTCCTAAAGTCATATTCCCCAGCTTCTCGGACATCCCGAATTGAGTAACCATGCGCCTGGCCATAGCCGTAGCTACCTCTAAATCATTTTGCGCCCCGGTAGTCACTTCATTCAAGCTAATTTCTTCTGAAGCCCTGCCTCCGAGCATCATAGTAATTTCCGCAAGCAATTCTTTTTTTGTCCAATAATGCCTGTCTTCCAGGGGAGGGGTAAAAGTGTACCCTCCGGCAAGACCGCGGGGAATAATGGAAACCTTTTTTAAAGGGTTTACTTCGGGCAGGAGCAGGGAAAGCAAAGCGTGCCCTGATTCATGCAAAGCAGTAATATGTTTTTCTTTCTTTGAAATAATATGGCTTTTCTTTTCCGGGCCCATTAATACCCTTTCCACGGATTTATCCAAATCCACTTCTTCTACGGATTCTTTGTTATTGCGGGCCGCCATAAGCGCTGCTTCATTACAAAGGTTAGCCAGGTCAGCTCCGGAAAACCCGGGAGTTTGGCTGGCCACGGATTTTAAATCGACTGATGCGGCAAGCTTAATCTTGCGGGTGTGTACCTTTAGTATCTCTTCGCGGCCTTTGATATCCGGAAGATTTACGATAATAGTGCGGTCAAACCTTCCCGGCCGCAAAAGAGCGGGATCCAATGTATCCGGCCGGTTAGTGGCAGCTATAAGTATCAAGCCTTGCTGAGCGTCAAATCCGTCCATTTCAACCAATAGCTGGTTAAGGGTCTGTTCGCGCTCATCATTGCCGCCGCCAATACCGGAAAAACGCAGGCGTCCGACAGCGTCAATTTCGTCAATAAAAATTATGGCCCCTTTCCCTTCGACCTTTCCTGCTTTACGGCCTTGCTCAAATAAATCCCTGACCCTGCTGGCACCGACACCGACAAACATCTCCACAAAATCAGAACCGGAAATACTAAAAAAAGGCACACCGGCTTCTCCGGCAACTGCCCGGGCAATCAGTGTTTTACCGCATCCCGGAGGCCCGATTAAAAGTACCCCTTTGGGTATTTTTCCTCCTAACCTCTGAAATTTCTTAGGGTCCTTAAGGAATTCAATTACCTCTTTCAGTTCCTCTTTTGCTTCATCAACTCCCGCTACATCATTAAAGGTAGCTTTCTCATTATCACTTTGAATTTTAGATCTGACCTTTCCAAAGCTCATAATCCTGCTTCCCAGCTGCTCACCTCTGGCAGCCATCATCCACCAAAAGAAAATTAATAAAAGTATAGGCCCTAAATTAAAAAGCAAAGAAACCCAAAAAGTCCGGGCCGGTTTAACTTCAAAATTTTTCAGGTTCTGGCGCATAAGGGACAACATCTCAGGGTCATTATCGGGGAGATTAACGAAGAATTTTGAATTATCAGTAAATTCTCCCTGCAGTATAGTCTCAGTTTTGGTTGCCTGTTTAATGCTTTCAGGATTATCTCGCAGGGTACGGAAAAATTGGCTATACGAAATTTCCTTAGGTATGCCGGATATAGGAATATTATTAATGCTGTTAACCAGCATAATAAACAGAAAGATTATTAGCAACCAGCCAAAAGGTGAACGTTTGAATAAGTTGTTCTTATTTAGTTTGGGCTTGTTTTGCATAAGTATTTAATTCTCCAGGGTTAGGTACAATCAATTAAAATTTGATGCTATAACGATGTGATAACAGACTTAATATTATATATTTAAAGAGGCGTAAAAGCAAGTATTTTATGGATTTAGCGCTTGTAAAATCTTAGGGTATTACGAGTTTTTTGTATTGCTATGCCCTTAGGCAAATCAACGATTGAGCCGTCAGGCCGGTTGTTCAGCAAGTCTTCCAGTTCTTTAATATGCTGAAAACTTATCCTGCGGGTATCTCCTTGAAGGCGTGCTATATATTGCCTGATTTTAATTCTTAAAATTGCCGGGTGCAATCTTAAAAGCTTCGCCAGATTAATCCGCAGGCCCGGCTTTTTAAGCGTATTTTTTGCAACCCGGTCAAGAAACTCGTAATCATATGAAATGCTTTCAGCTGAATTAGCCAGGGTCTCCAAAATATTTTGATTGTACTCTTTCTTAAGCAAAGGAATAAGCCTATGCCTGATTTTATTGCGGAAGAAGATATCTTTTTTATTGGTTGAATCAATGCGCGGTTTTATCTTATTCTTCTTTAAAAATGATTCAATCTCATCGCGGCTGGTTTCTAAAAGCGGCCGTATGAAAGTTACCCCTTTAATTTTACGTTTTACGGATATTCCGGATAATCCGTATAGCCCTGTTCCCCTTAGCAGGCGCATAAGCACAGTTTCTGCCTGGTCATCAAGATTATGGCCCAAGGCAACCTTATCCGCCTTAATTACCCTGGCAGTTCTGATAAAAAAATCCATCCTTTGCTCTCTGCAAAACTCTTCCAGGGAACCGCCTCTTTTTCCAGAATCTGACCCTAAGTTAGCGGCAGTAAAAGGAAGGTTAAATTTTTTTGCCCAATTTTCCACAAAAAGCGCATCTGAATGAGAATCTTTGCGTAAACCGTGGTCCATATGCGCAATATGCAAATCCAAGCTCAGGTTATTTTTTAGTTTAAAGAAAATCAAGAGCAATGCGAGGGAATCAGGTCCTCCGGAGACACCAAGGAGAATTTTATCATTTTTCTGAATAAGCCTGTATTTTCTTATTGTTTCTTTTATTTTCTCAAGCATAGGTACATTTTATCACAATTATATAAAATTTATAGCTGGATTTTAAGCCTTTCCGCCGTTATGCGCATATATCTTCATTTAAGTTGACTTTATACCGGTAAAAGTGTAAATTAATAAAATGAGCCCAAAACGAATAGTAACTCACAAGGAAAGAAAGATTGTACTGAGTAATTTTATTTCTCTGACTACCCTGCAAACTATCAGCTACATCCTTCCTTTGGTCGTGCTTCCCTATCTGATCAGGGTAATCGGAATAGAAAAATTCGGCCTGGTTGCTTTTGCTTTCAGCCTTGTTCAGTATTTCATGATTTTAACTGATTACGGGTTCAGTATTTCGGCAACAAAAACAATTTCGCTTATCGGAGAACATAAACAAAAAACAAGCGAAGTATTTTCTTCGGTAATGACGGTTAAGCTTATGTTTGCAGCTGTAAGTTTTCTTATGCTTAGCGTTATTATATATATTGTCCCGAAGTTTAGGGCAGACTGGCTGGTTTATATCCTGAGTTTTGGTTCGGTAATCGGAAGCACGTTGTTTCCTGTCTGGTTTTTCCAGGGGAAAGAAAAGATGAGCTACATTTCTGTAGTTAATGTAGCCGCGGGCTTAATCTATGTAGTCTGCATCTTTCTTTTCATAAAAGGCCCAAAAGATTTTCTGTTCGTGCCTGCTTTAAATTCTCTTCTTTCAATAATCAGCGGAATACTCGGCCTTTATATTGCCTTTAAGAAATTCCGTATTAAATTCATTTTACAAAAATACTTAACTATAAAACAGGAGCTCAGGACCGGCTGGGATATCTTTATCTCTACTCTCTCTGTCAATGCTTACACTACAAGCAGGGTTTTCGCTATGGGACTGCTGACCAATAATGTGGTTACCGGGTATTATTCTCTGGCCGAGAAAATAGCTAACTATATCCAGACATTCCCAATGGATTCTTTTACCAGGGCGGTATTTCCCCGGATCAGCAATGTTTTTGCAAAAAACAAACAGAGGGCGGTAGCTATAATGTATAGGATCCAGGATGGCATAACCCTGGGTTTTGTGGTCAGTCTGCCAATCGCCTTTTTTTTAGCCCCCTGGATTATCCAGCTGACATGCGGAGTTGCCTATAAAGAAGTAGTTGTTACCTTAAGGCTCTTGCTTGCTGCGGTATTCTTTGTAGGAGCTAATAATTTCAAAATTCAATTCTTGCTTGTCTGTGGGAAACAGGACTTGTACGCAAAGATTCATATTAGCGCCGCACTTATCGGATTACCGCTTATATTTATATCTATATACCGATTTTCCTATATAGGGGCGGCTTTTGCCACGGTCTTGATTGAGGCGGGTGTATTTATTGCTACTTCCTTAATCCTTGAAAAGCTAGCCAAGCAATTTTCAGGGAAATAATCAGGGATTAACAGGCTTCTTCTTTCTCCATAAATCCCAGAAGGATAAAGATTCCTCCAGTTGGAAACAACAGCTCCGGCTATAACCGTACGATAGCATCTCAAATAACGCGTCTTTTAAATTCCAATTTTCGTACTTCATTTTGTAAGCTGCGCAGATCATGCCTGTCCTGTCTTTGCCTCCCCAGCAATGCACGAGAACAGGCTGCCTGGTCTTATCGTGCATTATATTAAGGCATTCTTCTATTCTTTCTGTTCCCTGTTTTTGCCCTCCGCTCATCGGTATATTGATAAAATCTATGCCTAATTTTTCAGCTAGCTGCCTTTCCCATTCTACTTTTTCCTTATCATTGCGGAGATTTAAAATCGTTTTTAATCCGCAATAATCTTTCAATAATTGCAGATTGGCTTCTGAAGGCTGGCTTGAGCGCATAATACCTGGTGCGACGATATGGAAATTGAATATTTCTCGGACAAGAGATATCTCTTTGTTTTTAGCGGAATCATCAGCTAAGGAAAAAAGGCAAGGGTTACTGAAAAATAAGATTAGGAAGAGGAGCGTAACTATTTTTTTCATGCAGGATAATGCGTTGGCTTAATAAATAGCTGGTGGCGGAGAGTGGCCCTGCTCAGCTTTCGCTTCGCAGGACTGCCTCTCTTGTATCTGGTGGCGGAGAGTGGATTTAAACCACCGACCAAGCGGGTATGAGCCGCGTGCTCTATCAGGCTGAGCTACTCCGCCAAAATCAAATTATCAACTGCCCGATTTTTTTCTATACGCTTCCAGGTAAGAATCACAATAGATATTCTTGTTTAAAATTAACTCAGCAGTAATTAATGTGTCCATCAACTCTTTATCTTTAGGATCAAGTATAGCAGAATCCAAGCCATATGCAACTGCCATAGTCAAAAAAGTTCTGTTAATCAGGCTGCGCAAAAGAGCCCCCTGGGAAACATTGCTTAAGCCAAGGATAGTCTTGGGCCCGGGTTCGGAAATAATTTTAAATTCAGATATAGATTCCAGGATATCTTTCATTTGCGGCTGGGCCACGTTAACCGGCAAAAGAATAGGGTCCAGGTATAAGCCTTCAACAGAAAAACCTTGTTCCTGGCAATTTGCCACGATAAACGCCGCCAACTCCAAACGCTGGTCTTTGTTTTGAGGAATACCTTTGGAATTAATAGTAATACCGATTAATTTAGCCTGATATTTACTTGCCATAGGCACGAGTATATCCAATTTATCTTGATCCGCCGTAGTAGAATTAATAATTGTTTTATTCCTGGAGGCTTTTAACCCTTCTTCGATAACCGCAGGCTTACTTGAATCAAGGCAAAGCGGTTTATCAGTTACTTCTTGAATTGTTTCAACCAGCCAGAGCATATCAACTAACGGCTGCCTGGATGCCGGACCGCAATTAACATCTAAAGCATCCGCCCCGCAGGCAACCTGCTCTAAGGCGCATTTTTGCACCTCTTTTTTGTTCCTCTCCTTGATCGCTGAGCCTATATTAGAGTACATTCCATTTATTAACTCGCCGACAACAAACATAATTATCCCCTTTAACTATTTGCCTGCTTTTTAAAAAGAGTGCCTATATATTCGGATACTTTTTGAATTGCTTTCGGATGGCGCAAAACTAAGAGGTCCGCTCCTGATTGTATAAAACTGGTAGCTGTAATTATTTCCCAGACAATGCCCTGTTCAGGGCTGACTTTGGCTTCTTTGGCCCTCCATGACTCCTGCCCCACAAAACAAATAAACGGGGAAGCTAAGGTTTTATCTCCCGATAAACCGGCAAGCCTGGCCCTCTCCATAATAGAATAGGCATACTCTAATCCATAGCCTAAAGCCCCGATAGTAGGATTTATTACAATCCGCTGGAGGCTTAAACCCATATCGGAGATTAAAATATTCAACTGTTTGGCAATATTAATATCTATCGGACTTTCTGCAATAATATTATGCCCATCAGCCAATACGCTGCCGACCAAAGTTTTATAATTTTCCTGGACAGCGCAACCAATCAGGCAGCGTTCGTTTTTAGCGGCTTCGGAGCAGGCGGGTAAAATCAAGTTATCCTTGGCATCATCCCCGCTGCCTATAATAATTAAAGGGACGCTCACTTTCTTTAAAAGGGCGGAAATAAATTCTCCGGATTCCTTGGGCCCTTTATTTCCAAAATCAGGATGAGCCCCCTGCATCTTTACACAAAGTAATTGCGCTTTGAACTCATTTACGCATTTATCAGCCCAATCAAAAGGGTTGTTTAGCGATTTTCCATACGGCTCAAGCAGCTCTTCAGGCCAATCCTGAGGAGGGATATCCCATATTTCAAAGGCGATCGCAGGAGGATTAGGAATACTTCCTTCTTTAAATAATAAGGGCAAGCTGTTTTGCCCCCCTATTTTTACGGTATTGCCGCGAGAACCTCCTTCTTTCTTTTCTGCGCCAATAACCAGGGCGGAAATTGTACCGGCCCATTTTTCAAGCACTAGTTGAGTTTCCATATTTTTTCTCCCAATATATTAAGCGCCGACAGCATGACTGAGTTATTTTTCAGGTTAAAGATCGGTTCTCCGTTTAAACTTAGCTTTTCGACTAAAGGATCCGGCGGCAGGCAGCCTAAATACTCTAGTCCAGTATCTTTAATCCTGTCCAATTTTACACGGCCCTTAAAGCGGTTTATTAAAATAAACTTTTTTTTGGCTTCAAACTTGAGTTGTATAACTAGTTCATTAATTCTTTGGGCCGATTTCAGCCCTACACCGGAAGCATCCGATACGACTACAAGTATATCCGCGGAACGGCTGGTGCGCCGTGACAAATGCTCAAGACCGGCTTCATTGTCAATAATTGTATAGTCGTAGTCCTTAATTAACTTAAGCATAACCGACCGTAAAACATTATTTACATAACAATAACAGCCAGGACCCTCAGGCTTGCCCATACTCAAAAGGTCAAATCCATCCTCTTCTTGAATTGCTGATTGCACCTGATATTCTATAAAACGCTCCTTAGGCATTCCGGAAGGGACTATTCCGGGATTTAGGGATATTTCATCTAAAATGGTTCCGATATTCCTTCCGGGTTTTAAACCCAGGACCTCGCCTAAATTACTGTTTGGATCGGCATCTATAGCTAATAGCGAACCAAGTTTTTTTTCCTTTATGCTCCGGATAATCAAGGAGGCGATAGTAGTCTTGCCTGTACCGCCTTTTCCAGCCATCGCGATAATACAGCTCATCTATAACCTCACGCTGGGAAATTTGGTTAAATCAGTGTGCGGGAAAAACAACGCCTGCCCGTATTCATCCATATAACCCGGGTCAACAGACAGCTCAAAATAGGTAATCTTAGAAGCAAGGATATCGGCCATAATCATAGCCTGATTTGATAAAAGTATCTGTCTTGCTCCTGCTAAAGCGCTGTTGCCGATAAAAATAAATTTTGAACGGGGGAGATCCGGCAGCAGCCCTATGCGGATTGCATTTTCAATATCCAGATAAGTACCAAACCCTCCGGCGATGAATATCTTTGAGATCTCCGTAAATGACAGCCCCATATGCTTGACTAAAATTGCGCTAGCTGAATATATCGCTGCTTTTGAACGTTTTAAATTCTCAATATCCGCTTCAGTGATTACTATATCCGATAAACCATCGGTTTCTTCTTTGAAACAAACTATAAATTCTTTTCCGGCCTCTGTTTGACGGATACGCTTTCCTTCTATTTTAATTTTACCGCCTTTATCAATTATCCCGGTTTCTAACATTGAACTAAGCAGGTCAATATATCCTGAGCCGCAAATTCCCCGCGGTTTCTTATCTCCAATAGTTGAATAGTTTACCTCAAAATCATTTTTATTAATGTTGATTTTCTGCACCGCTCCGCTGCTGGCGCGCATACCGCTGGTAACCCCGCTCCCCTCAAAAGCCGGGCCGGCGGAAGCAGCACAAGCAACCAGGAAATCTTTATTCCCAAGGACAATTTCACCGTTAGTGCCAATATCAATAAGTATGCAAAGCTCTTCTTTTTGGTATATACCGCTTGAGAGCACTCCGGCAGTGGTATCCCCCCCGACGTAACTGGAAACCCCCGGAACGCAGGAAAGCAACCCTCTGGGGTTAATATTTATTCCGGCTTCGGCAGCACGCAACACAGGTAAGAAATTTGCCGTAGGCACATATGGTTCTTTGCGTATTTGCGCAGGATCTACGCTTAAAAGCAAATGAATCATAGTAGTGTTTCCTGAACAAACAATACAATTAACATCGTTTAAATCTATTTTATTTTCCTGGATTAACTCGCGAATTATCTGGTTCATTGAATTACAGACGGCTTCATGCAGTTTTTCCAGCCCGTCACTCTGGCCGGCATAAACTATGCGCGTAATTACATCGTTGCCAAAAGTGGCCTGCTGGTTATAAGCTGCTTTTGTCCCCAATATTTTCTTTGAATTTAAATCTACAAGCTGTCCGGAAATTGTAGTCGTCCCGATATCAAAACATAGGCCAAAGTTACTGCCTGTCGTATCTCCTGCTTCGACCAAAACAATTTCTACCGTATCATTGCGCTTACCCAATGTAAGGGTAACCTTCCATTCGGAATCACGCAACAACTCTCCCAATTGGCGTATATTAAATAAACCTGTTTGGATTACCGGAAATTTTTCATAACCGCGTAAGGCTCGGTATATCCTCTCTAAATCGCTTATGCTGTCATTAAGCGTCGGCCCGGGTAATTCCAGGTAAATTTTTGTGGCAAAAGGCGAATGTTTAAAAAGGCTGTCTTTTAATTTTAACTCAACCGGCTGGATATCCTCCGCTTTTGAATAAAGTCCCCCTAAGCGCTCCCCAAGCTCCGCCGGAGAAAGCTTATCAAAATTAAGCCGTGAACTCTCAGGAATCTCAACTTCCAGGTCGCCATGGATATTTGTAAGGCAGGCAAGATAAATATTATTTTTTCTCTCCTCCTCAGTAATTATTCCATTTGGCTGTTGGCTGACCTGCCCTTTTTTAAGGATAACCTTGCATCTCCCGCAAACGCCGTCTCCACCGCAAACAGAATTAATATAGACCCCGGCAGAGATCGCCGCAGATAAAATTGTCCTGTCTTTTTCAGCGAATACTGATTTATTATCCGGCAGAAAAGTAATTTTAAATTTTTGCATAGGTCAGCTCAAGTTCTTTAAGAATGCCGGGATCCCCGCGGCTTCCTTGGGGCCAACAATAATTTTAAATCCCGATTGTTCCTCGAGATCGCCGCTTAAGATAGCTACATAACCCGGGATAATTAAATTCTTATGGTTTATTACGCCCTGAATGCCGCATTTATTTAATGATTTGGCGATAGATTCGGCATTAAATTTTTCCGCTGCCCAGGCAGTAAGCACAGACATCCCTTCCGTATCCACGCTTAAGATGTAGGAAGGGATCTTGCTGGCTTCTACTTCACCCAATACAGTATAGTAACTTAGGGAAAAATTAGTAGTAATCAAAACAGGGGATTTCTCAGTGGCTTTGCCTACAGGATAAAGCTTAGGCTCAATTTGCAGGGGTTTTTGCGGGTCAGTATATATATTTTGCCTTAAGGTTAAGATAGACAATACCTCCCAGGATTCAACCCCTTTAATTAAAACAATCCCTGCATATTTAGCTATGCAGGCAGCTGCCTCTATAGCTTCTTCATATGGATCATTTTTATCCACAATAACTAAGCTGGGATATCCTAGGGCGCGGTTTGATTTTTTAAGCGCCTGGCGGCGAAGCTGGGTTAATTCCCATATTCTATCAGATGCATCTTTTGTCCCGCTATTCAGAATTAAATCCCGCACGCCTAAAGAATTGAGCTCTTTAGCCAAATAAGCCAGCTGATTAATATCCTCTCCGGCTACGACCAAAGGCAGCTGGAATTCTTTGGCAATAAGCGCCATATCCTTAAAATTATCATTTTTCGCAGAATAAAGCAGGGGTTTGCGTTCCACAACAGCGGCCGCAGCTTGTTTTAAAGCTGCGAAATCCTCAGAAATTAGCATAATAGGAAGCTGAGTATTGCTTAAAACTAATTTGCTGACCTCAATAAACCTTTTGGCTCCGGAATTTTGCTTTATAGCAACCAGGTTAATTTCTAATAACTGCCCAACGCGCTCAAATTTTAACTGGTTTATTTTTTCAAGACGCCCTTTAATCTCCCCATCAACAAGGCTATCCTCAATAATAAAACCCAAAGCGCTGGGATTACGGAATTTTTCTTCATGCCGGAACATAACTGTTTCATTTCCGATCTCAACCTTTAGCTCATTGGTTCCTAAGGTTATAAGCTTGATCGCCGGGAGGGCCTGTTCTTCCAGGGTATTCTTAGCCTCCGCGGAAACAAAAGGACATTTTTCAATAGAGAGTGTTTTCTTGGCAAGCTGCATCGCAAAAGCAAGACAGGTAGCAAAACCACACTGCTTACAATTTGTTTTAGGCAACAGCTTATAGATATCTAAACCGGAAAGTGCCATACGCATCTCCTTTTAACGCCGGGCGTTGTTAATTAAACTGGCAAAATAACCCGCCCCGAACCCATTATCAATATTCACTACCGTAACTCCCGGAGAACAACCATTTAACATTGACAAGAGCGCAGCCAGGCCGGAAAAACTTGACCCATAACCGCAACTGGTAGGGACTGCGATAACCGGTGACTTAGCCAGCCCGCTGACTAAGCTGGCTAAAGCGCCCTCCATTCCAGCCACAACTATGATTACCTTGGCTTTCTTTATTTTACTAATATTACGCATTAACCGGTGGACACCGGCAACACCGACATCATAGAGCTTATCAACGCGATTACCCATTACTTCCAATGTTTGCGAAGCCTCTTCGGCTATCGCGATATCACTGGTTCCGGCGGAAACCACCAGGACCCTGCCTTTACAAGATTTCTTGGGCTTGGCTAGAAAATACCCGATTTTCGCAAGTGGGTTATATTTTAAAACAGGAATGAATTTTTGTAAAAAAGAAAACGTCTCTTTGTCTAATTTAGTTAAGAGTAGGTCTTCTTTAAGATCAACGACCTTTTTAGCTATCTTCTTTAAATGATCTCTATCTTTGCCCGGAGAATAGATTACTTCGGCAAAACCCTTGCGTTTCTTTCTATCCAGATCAAGTTTGGCAAAACCCAGATCACAGAACCCCTTATTTACTGGCATTTATAAGCCTCGGTAAACAAGAAAACCAAGAAGAGCGATTAAAAACAGGGTAAGGATATAAAAATCATTGAAATAAAAAAAATCAAAAAAACTATCACTCAACCCATTCTCTTCTTTTATCTGGCATTCCGGATGCTCCTGGCGGTGAGTCCTCTTGTATTGTTCTACCTGTTCTTTCTTAAACCTTAAGTAAAGCCCGCCTATTTTATAGGCAGGGATTGTACCTTTTTCCGCCAGGTCTAAAACATCTTTTTCAAATACACCCAGAATAACCGAGACATCCCTGACCGTTAATAATTTTTCTTCAGCCATCGCTTATTATTTTCCTATTTTGCCTTCTGCCACCCAGCTATCAATCGCCTTGCGCTCAAACTTCCACTCGTCGCCCTCTTTATTAGCCGGAACCTTTCCTGAATTAGCCCATTCGATTATTGAGTTTAATTCTACCTCCAGGTATTTTGCCAATTGCTCAGGATTAAGAAAATCATGCAGCATTGAACACTGGCCTTCCAGAATAGCTCCCTCGGCTATGTTTAACCTGGCCGGATAAATATGCCCTTCTACAACAGCCTGAGGAAGCAGGGTAAGCCTTTCTTTAGCGGTAATCTTTCCCTTAACCCTCCCGCCGACAATTATGTTATCCCCGACAATATCAGCATTAATTACAGCGGTAGCGCCTATAGTAAGATTGCCCCGGGTATCAAGATTGCCGTCAAACTTCCCGTTAATACGCAAATTAACCGGATCCTTAAAGCTTAATGTCCCTTGCATTGCTGCATCAACATCTAAAGTTTTTTCTTCCATTTTCTTTTTAAATGCCATGGGAAACCTCCTTTTTAGCTATCCTGCCTTGGGTTAACCCGAGGGGAACCGTTTAAAAGGCGATTCTCTATATAGCGCAATAAATGTAATACAAGCAAAACTAAAACCGTGGTATAAATTGCTACTTTAATAAAACCGCATCCTACTGCCAGGCCTATGCCCGCGACTACCCACAAGCTGGCGGCAGTAGTTAACCCTCTTACTCCTTCGGGCTCGCGAATAATAGTACCTGCTCCTAAAAAACCAATCCCGGTAATCACGCCTGCCGCAATGCGAGCCGGATCCATTGAAACTGTATCTTTATATATATCAAAAACATATAAAGATGTCAACATTATAAGGCAAGAACCTAAAGCGACTAAAATATGCGTGCGCAGCCCGGCATCCCTGCGGTGTACTTGGCGCTCAAGGCCAACCAGCCCGCTTAAAACCAAAGTTAGCAATAAACGCATAATCATCTGAAAATCAGAAGTCATTCAACCCTCCTCTTTCAATTATTAAGCTGGGTATTTAAATAAAGGCTATCCCTGGCTCCTTGCTTATAAAGAAAATAAGCCAGCCCGCTGACCATAGCCGCATTATCCATACACAAACCTGTGTCCGGAAAAAAACAATTCACCCCAGCATTTCTTGACAGGGTTATAAATTTCTTACGCAGGCAATTATTTGCAGCAACTCCCCCTCCGATTAAAAGCTGTTTTACTTTTTTTTGCTTGCAGGCAAGTAAAGATTTCTTTATTAATACGTTTATCGCGCTTTCCTGGAAAGAAGCAGCCAGGCTGGCATCTTTGCGTTTGCCCTTAAAATGGTTATTTCTTAAATAATATAACACAGCGGTTTTTATCCCGCTAAAGCTGAAATCCAGTTCGCCTCTTGTTCCTGAACAAGCGAACCTAATCTTATCCTTATTTCCGCCCCTGGCTAACTTTTCGATCAATGGCCCGCCGGGATAACCCAGGCCCATGATTTTAGCTACCTTATCAAACGCCTCTCCACAGGCATCATCCTGGGTTTGCCCTAAGGCTTGAATATTGGAGAAGTCTTTTAGATAAAAAAGGCTTGTGTGCCCTCCGGAAACCACTAAAGCTACGCAGGGAAATCTTATATTCCTGTTACAAAGGATACTGGCATATATATGGCTATAAACGTGGTTAACCCCCAATATCGGTTTCTCCAGGCTTAATGCCAGGGCCTTGGCAAAAGAAACCCCAACCAAAAGCGATCCGGGAAGCCCTGGCCCTGTGGTTACCGCAATTAAATCTATATCCTTTTCTTTAATTTTCGCTGTTTTTATCGCTTCACTGTAAACTCCGCCTATGCTTTCCAATTGCAGGCGCGAAGCTATTTCCGGTATTACCCCGCCGTATTTACTGTGTATTTTTAAACTTGATTCAACCAAATTAGCCAGGATTTTCTTCCCGTCTTTTACTATGCCAACCCCGGTTTCATCGCAAGATGTTTCAATTCCCAGGACAATCATTTAGTTATCTCCGAAACAAAAACGAATTTATACCCGGATTCTGCCAATTTCGGCATCATTTCCCTTAGCACTAAGAGCGTATTTCTACGGTCATGCCCTATGCCTATGGCATACCCCTTATTCCTGGCTATTTCTTTTAATTTAATCAGCTGCGCCTTTATATATTCCGGGTCATCAAGATTATCAAGAAATATGTCCCTTTTTGCGAAGCGCGCCTTTATCTTGCCTGCCAATAAGGGACAGACGGATTTAGCGGTTACGAAACTATCAAGAAAATATAATTTGCGTTTTTTCGCTTCAGAGATAATCAAAGCGCTGACTTTTGAATCTTCGGTAACACGCGAACCCATGTGGTTAGATATGCCTTTGGCGAATAAAACTGAGGCTAAATCTTTATTCAGAATACTATGTACTTGGGCCGCATCCATAGATGTAGTTATGGTTTCCTTTTCCAAAGAGTATTTTTCCTTAGGCTGCATAGGTAAATGCAGTATTATTTCAAACCCGAGATTTTTCAATTTCCGCGCGATTAGCCCGGAATTTTTCAGGCCAGGCAAAACCGCACAGGTTAAAGGCTGTCTTATCCCCTCGGCTATCGCAAGGTTATTCAAATTATAACCCCAATCATCTATTACGATAGCGATCTTGCCTTTTATAGCGGGAATCGGCTTACGCGCAAACTTTTTATCTATTGAGGTCAGAATAACAGCAGTAAATACGCAAAGGGATAAAAATAAAAAAACGCCAATTATCAGCTTTCTATTCATTTCCCGGCCTGTTTATAAAGGTCAATGGCTTTTAAAGCATTTACAGCGCGCATTATCTGCGGGTCATTTTTGTAATCAAAGGAGCCTGCCGGAGCTTTACGTTTTTTATCAGTAAACTCAATTTCATCAAAAATACCGGCCTCGTTGTTTAATTCCCCGTCTTCAATTTCGCCGGCATCTTCCTTACCTGCATCTACCAGGATATCCGGAGTAATCCCTTTACCGTGGATAATTTTTCCCGAGGGAGTAAAATAACGGCTGGTAGTCAAACGTAATGCTGAACCATCCCCCATGGGTATAACCGTCTGCACTGACCCCTTGCCAAAAGATTTGTTGCCTATAATTATGGCCCGTTTATAATCCTGCAGGACCCCGGCAACAATTTCGCTGCCCGAGGCAGAACCTTCGTTAATTAAGACAACTATCGGCAAATCCTGAATCACATTTTTGCTGTCGGAATAAAATTCAAAATTTTGTTCCTCTTTCCTTCCTTTAGTGTAAGCGATCATTTTGTCGCTTGAGACAAATCTTCCGGCAATCTTTACGGCAACATCCAGCAGCCCTCCGGGATTATTGCGCAGATCCAGGATTAAAGAAGACATCCTTTGTTTGGATAAATTACTTAAGGCGTTATTAAACTCCCTCAAGGTGTTTTCGCGGAATTCAGCTAAACGGATATAACCTATGCCATCTTCTAAAATAGAAGCTTGTTTAATATCTTTGATCTTAATGATTGCCCGGATAATTTTAAAATCTAGAAGCTTTTTCTCGGAATCCCTTAATATTGTAAGATTAACTGCCTCGCCGGGCTTACCGCGCATTTTCTTAATCGCATCGGTAAGCGTCATTTGACGGGTCAATACGCCATTAATTTTAATAATATGGTCATTCACTTTTATCCCCGCTTTCCAGGCAGGGGTATCTTCAATAGGAGTAATTACTGTCAATAGGCCGTCCTTAATGGTAATCTCTACTCCCAGCCCGCCGAATTTTCCCTCCGTATCTACTTTTAACTCATTGTAGGTTTCCGGATCCATAAATTGGCTGTGGGGGTCAAGCGATGAAAGCATTCCTTTCAATGCCCCGTAGATCAAATCTTTTGGCTTCGTATCTTCAACATACTCGTTGTGAATAATAGCCATTGTATCGGAAAAGAGCTCTACCTGGCGGTAGAGATCGTCATAGCTCTTCTTTTTGTTGGCAGAAAGCGCGCCGCTTACAACAACAAATAAAAGCACGGCAGATAATAAGCCAATAAGTATATTCTTACGCATCAGTCAGCCTCCGCTTAACCAGCTCTCCTACTACTTTAGGGTTAGCTTTACCAGCGCTTTTTTTCATCACCTGTCCTACCAAAAACATAAGCGCTCCTGTTTTGCCTGCCTTAAAACTGTTAACGGACTTTTCATTCTCCTGAATAACCGCAGAGATAATCTGCTCAAGTTCCGCAGTATCGGATATCTGCAGCATATTGTTTTCTTTAATTATCAAGCCGGCTGGCTTTTGGGAATCTATCATTTGAGTCAGGACAAGCTTGGCAGATAGATATGAAATTGACTGGTTTTCCACAAAATCGATCAGGCTGATTAGCTCATCCTTATCAACATTTAACTCAGATAAGTTCAATTTCCGGCTGTTGGATTCAGACAATAGCGGGCCGATCAGCCAGTTGACCATAATCTTTTTATCAGTTCCGGGATATTTACGGATACATTCTTCCGCAAATTGAGCGTCCTTTTTAGAGCTGGTTAAGATTTTTGCGTCGTATTCGGATAAACCGTAATCCTGCATAAATCTGCGTATCTTTTCCTGCGGCAATTCCGGCAAGCTTGCTTTAATCCTGGAAACCATATCCTGTTCAATTATAAAAACTGTCAGGTCAGGGTCAGGAAAATACCTGTAATCTTTAGCTCCTTCTTTATTGCGCATACTGACAGTTATTCCCTTGTCCGCATCCCAAAGCCGGGTTTCCTGGGCCATAGCCTGGCCAGACTCAAGCATTTCAGCCTGGCGCTCCACTTCATAAACCAAGGCGTCCTTCACCCCTTTAAAAGAATTCATATTCTTTAACTCTGTTTTGACCCCTAATTCTTTAGCGCCTTCAAGTCGTAATGATATATTGGCATCGCAGCGCAAAGAACCCTTTTCCATATCACAATCTGATACATCTAAATATTCAATAATACTCTTTAAGTTAATCAGGTAATCAAAGGCTTCTTGCGGGCTGAATAAATCCGGCTCGCTTACGATTTCAAGCAAGGGCACACCCGTACGGTTAAAATCTACCAGGCTTGCATTTGATTCATGAATAAGCTTACCCGCATCTTCTTCTAAATGCACCCGGGTAATCCCTATGCGCCTTGTCTTGCCTTCAGAGATTATATCCAGGTAACCGTTTCTTGATAAAGGCAAATCAAACTGGGAAATCTGATAATTCTTTGGCAGGTCCGGGTAAAAATAGTTTTTACGGTCAAACTTGGTATGCTCCTGTATCCGACAGGAAAAAGCCAAGGCTACCTTAAGCGCGGAATTTAAAGCCTCCTTATTGTAAACCGGAAGCGTACCTGGGAACCCCAGGCAAACCGGGCAAACGCCGGAATTAGGCACTTGCCCGAACTCAATAGCGCAACCGCAAAACGCCTTAGTCCTGGTATTTAATTGTAAGTGTACCTCCAAACCGATAACTGTCTGATATTTCATAATCGTGGTTTAATTTTATGCCACTCTGTGTTTTGCTCAAAGGCATGAGCAAGCCTAAAAAGCATTTCCTCATTAAATGGCTTGGCCATAATCTGCAAACCCACAGGAAGGCCATCTTTGGTAAATCCGCAGGGTATGGAAATGGCCGGGATTCCCGCTAGATTAACCGATATGGTATATATATCCGAAAGGTACATTTTTAATGGATCTTCCGCTCTTTCCCCTATTTTAAAAGCTGGAGTAGGCGAAGTTGGCGCAACAATGAAATCAAATTCTTTAAAAACAACATCAAAATCGTTTTTTATAAGCGTGCGCACCTTTAATGCACGCAAATAATAAGCGTCATAGTATCCATGGGATAAAGCAAATGTCCCTAAAATAATTCTACGCTTAGCTTCTTCTCCGAAACCCTCTGCCCGGGTTTTTTTATACATTTCAATAAGGCTATCTGATTTTGCGCGATAACCGTATTGCACACCGTCAAACCTGGCTAAATTTGAGCTGGCTTCAGCAGTAGCGATAATGTAATAAACCGGAACCGCGTACTGCGTATGAGGAAGGGAAACTTGGTTTGAAACCGCACCCAGGGATTTAAGCTTATTTATTGCCTCTTCAATAATAGATTTAACCTGAGGATCCATACCTTCAACAAAATATTCCTTAGGGATGCCGATTTTTAAACCTTTAATATCTTTACCCAGGCTTGCGCTGTAATCCGGTACATCCTGGTTTACTGAAGTTGAATCATTCTGGTCATAACCTGAAATAATCCGGGTTAATATCGCCGCATCTTCTACATCTTTGGTAATCGGGCCGATTTGATCAAGACTGGAAGCAAAGGCAATCAGTCCAAAACGCGAAACGCGGCCATAGGTAGGCTTTAAGCCGACTACGCCGCAAAAAGACGCCGGCTGGCGAATTGAGCCTCCGGTATCCGAACCTAATGCCCAGATTGCCTCGTCACTGGCCACAGCAGCAGCCGAGCCTCCTGAAGAGCCCCCGGGAACACACTCTAAATTCCAGGGGTTATGAGTTGGCCCAAAATATGAGTTCTCAGTTGATGAACCAAAAGCAAACTCGTCCATATTTGCTTTTAAAGGAAAAATTCTGCACCCGGCGGATTTTAGTTTGCCGATAACTGTTGCATCATACGGGGGACGAAAATTCTCAAGAATTCTTGAACAACATTCCGTATTCAACCCCTCAGTACAAATATTATCTTTAATAGTTACAGGTAAACCAGCAAGCAAACCTCCGGTTTGGGCGTTCAAACTAATCTTGGCCGCAGGTTTAAACCTGGCATAAGCCTTGATTTTCGGTTCAAGAGCTTGTATACGAACGCAAAGGGAATCCAAAATACCCTCGGGGATAGCTTGTCCGTTTTTAAGCTTATCTAATAACTCGTGGGCTGTAAGTTGGCTTAATTCCATAATTATTCAATTATTTTCGGGACACTGAAGAAATTCCCGGATTTACTTGGGGCATTTTCCAGGGCCTTGTCCGGAGTTAAGCAAATATGCGGATTATCTTCCCGCAAGACATTGCTTATCGGAAGGATATGGCTGGCAGGTTTAACCTGCTCAACATCCAACACGCTTAACTTATCGATAAAACCCAGTATATCATGCAATTGCCGGGATAACTTTTCCAGCTCTTCAGGTTTAAGTTCGATACGCGCTAAATGCGCGACATGTTCAACCGTTTCTTTATCTATTGACATATTTCCCTCGCATTAAATAAATATGTTAACATCCTTTGGTCCAAAAGTCAATGAACACTTGACTTATAGAACAAAGCGATATAAGTCAATGTGTGAATTGATCCCCGTTACTGCAAACTAATTTGATAAGGGGATACCAGCCCCTTTTAGATTGACAAAGCAAATAAAACCTGTAAAATATTACTAATTAACTTTTTATGATATGAAGAAAAAATCCTCCAAGTTGAAATCAAAGTATTATTTAAACGGCCAGGAAGAGTTTGTTATTGAAAATTATAACTACTCCAAACCGTTTGCAAATTTCTTCCCGGGAATAGCCGGCAAATACGGCATCCCTATGTGGGTATTCTACGTTAACCGCGGCCAATGTATCTCAAGCTTTGGAATCAGGGATAAAGACCAGTCTATATTAGAATTTTTTCCGGCAAATAAGTCCTGGCAGTTCGTCTCTTCGCACGGGTTCCGCACTTTTATTAAAATAAAAACAGCTAAAGAGGCGCTTTATTACGAACCCTTCCACAACGGATACGTGAATCTAAAATACCAGATTACCAACTCTATGCGTATTTGCTCAAGCCAGCTTATCATTGAAGAGGAAAACAAGACCTTAGGAATCAAAACCAGAATAGAATATTTCAACATTCCCAATGATGCTTACGCCGGGCTAAGCCGTATTGTAAGTATTGAAAATACAGGAATCAGGCACAAATCCATCCAAATCATTGACGGACTGCCGCAAATTGTCCCTTTCGGTACGCATAATTTCTTTTTAAAAAAGCTCGGCCGGACTATTGAAGCCTGGATGAACATTGATAATCTGGACAACGATATACCTTTTTACAAGTTGGAAGTTGATCCGACTGACCGGCCGGAAGTAGTGCACATTGACGGAGGTAATTTTTACCTGGGTTTTCATTTTAAAAATAATAAAGCTGAACTTATCCGGCCAATTGTTGACCCAGAAGCTGTTTTTGGCCCGGTTACAGACTTCTCCTATCCCGCGTTATTTTTGGCAAGCTCAAGATTTTCATACCCTGTAAAACAGATGCCCAGGAGCAAGACCCCCTGCGCCCTGCTTTTAATGGACATGGAATTAAAGCCTGGGGAACAAAAAACATTTTATTCAATTATCGGCCAAGCCCGTAACGTGAAAACCTTAAATACTTCGGTGTCAAAGATTACAAAGTTTGGCTATGTGGAAAAGAAATTGGGGGAAAACCTTGAGCTCATCCGGAAATTAAAAGAAGGGGTCTTGACCAATAGCGGCTCCAAAGAATTCAATTTATACGCCGGCCAGACTTACCTGGACAATATTATGCGCGGGGGATACCCTGAAGTATTTAAATCCGGGTTAGTATTCTATCTTTATTCACGTAAGCACGGCGACCTGGAAAGAGACTACAATAAATTCCAGCTTCAGCCTACATATTTATCCCAAGGGAATGGAAACTACAGGGATATAAACCAGAACCGGCGTAATGATTGCTGGTTTAACCCCGAGGTAAAAGATGAAAATGTAGTATTTTTTATGAATTTAATCCAGGCAGACGGATTTAATCCCCTAATAGTTAAACCTGATAGTTTTCTGCTTAAAGAAGACGCTGATTTAAATAAATTACTGGAAGGCATAGCTGAAAAAGAAAATATTAAAAAGATCGGCTCCTACCTTAAAAACCAGTTTACACCCGGAGAATTAATATTCTTCATTGAAGAAAACAAGATAAAGCTTCAGAGCTCCTATGACAATCTATTGGACATAATCCTCTCCTCTTCCATAAAAACACAGGAAGCTGAACACGGGGAAGGATTTTGGACCGATCACTGGACCTATAACCTGGACCTCATTGACAGCTACCTGGGAATTTATCCTGAGAAGTTTAACGAATTATTTTTTAAGAAAAGGGTTTTTTCTTTTTACGACAACGCTGAATTAGTCAGGCCGCGCAGCGAAAGATATGTCCTTTACAATGGTAAGCCGCGGCAATTGCACTGCCTTATACTTGATAACGCAAAGAAAGAAATGCTGCGCAAGCGCACAAATAATCCCCGGGTCTTAAGGATGCAGCACGGCAACGGTGAAATCTATTATACTACGCTTATTGCTAAACTTTTATGCCTGGCAGCCAACAAGCTGGCATCCCTTGATCCATTCGGTACCGGCATTGAGATGGAGGCCGGCAAACCTAACTGGTTTGATTCATTAAACGGGCTGCCCGCTCTTTTTGGCTCCTCCACTTGTGAAACCTTTGAGCTTAAGCGCCTGCTTAAAACCATTGAATACGCCCTGCAGAATTCCGAAGAAAAAGAAATTGAGCTTGCCGAAGAAATCGCTGATTTTATCAAACAGCTTTTTCTTATCCTTAAGGAAGAAAGTTTTTCCTACTGGGACAAAAGCAATACGTTAAAAGAAGATTACCGATATAACAGTCGGATGGGTTTTTCCGGGAATTTAGTATATCTACAAAGGCAAGAACTGCTCTTTTTTGTAAATGCCGCTCTGGAAAAAGTTGAGTCCGGATTAAACAAGGCATTTAATCCAAAAAACAACCTCTTTCATTCATATTTTATCAATGAGGTAACTGACTTTGACCTGGTTAAAGACCATTATATTAAACCAAAAAAATTCACCCAAACACCGGCTCCTCTGTTTTTAGAGGGTCAAATGCATGCGCTAAGATTAAGCCGGGATATCAAAAAAGCCGCTGAGATTTATAAAGCAACCAGGAAGAGCGCGCTTTTTGATAAAAAATTAAAAATGTATAAAGTAACGGCTTCACTTAATAGCATGCCGGAAGAAATCGGCAGATGCAGGGTATTTACCCCAGGATGGCTGGAAAATGAATCAATCTGGCTGCATATGGAATATAAATATATTCTGGAAATGCTTAAAACCGGCCTGACCGAAGAATTCTATGCAGAGTTCAAAAATGTGCTTATACCTTTCCTTAACCCCCAGAGTTACGGCCGGAGTATTTTAGAAAACTCTTCTTTTCTGGCAAGCAGTGTTTTCCCCGATAAGAAACTGCAGGGAAATGGTTTTGTAGCCAGGCTATCCGGATCAACCGCTGAATTTCTGCAAATCTGGTTAATTATGAATACCGGCATCAACCCGTTCCACCTTGATAAAAACGCCCAACTTAATTTGACCTTTAAGCCATGTTTGCCGGGATGGCTATTTGACCGCAAAGGAAAATACTCTTTTAATTTCTTAAGCTCAATTCCGGTAAATTACTATAATCAGAAAAGAAGAAATACTTTCGGCAAGAATTGCGCAAAAATATCAAGGATAACGCTTTCCGAGGGTAATAACCTGGTAAAAATATCCTCCTCAACTATTCCCGCGCCTTACGCGCAAAGAATCCGCTCGTGTGAAATCAAGAAAATTGATATCTACCTAGAATAAATCCGATAATTTAGAATATTAAAACTTGCGGCGGTAATAAAGACGGATGATATGCTGGGTATCCAGGGTAAGCATGCTGCCGCCATAAGGATCCAATGAGGCGATATTACCTATAGAACTGGTATCTCCTACTCCATATTGCATGTTGAATTCGTCATCTTTTGACGGCATATATCTGAATTCACTAAAGAAATTATGGTGGCCTACGATGTTATCAGTAAGCACGTAATCTGAACCGGAGAGAACGATATCCTTGCACCGGGAATAAACATACTTAAAAGACATCCCTATCTTTTCAGTAGGCATATAAGTAACCTCCATGCCCATATGGTTCATATTATCATTAATCAAAGAGGCGGTTTCGTATTCATTGCGGGTATAATCCAGGTAAATCTCCATATTTTTCATCGGGATAATCCGTAACCCTGTCTTAAAAACATTATAAAATTCATATGGTGCCTGAGGGAAAATACCCTGTCCGTAAAGAAACGGCGCGACATAGCTGTAATAATTACCGTTTTGATAATATCTACCGTATAACGATGTATCATCCCTTAAGATATTCTGAGGGAAATTACCATATGCTAATGTATAATCATTTGTGCGCTCATATATACCGTTTAAGCTTAACCAGTCAAAGAAATCATAGTTCAAGCCAAAAGACCCTGTCTTAATGGAAGGATCCTCTCCATCCGGCACAGCGGCATTTGTAAAAAATTCCCCGGTTGTGCCGTCATATATATACGGGTCTATCCCGCCTACGGTTTTAGGCATCCTTTGGTAAATACCTAAAGCCTTAGCCGTTAATTTATCCGTTATCTTTAATGTAGCTTCGTCACGGGCAACATTTTCCACAAATTTACCGTTAACATTATGCACGTTACGCACATCAAAAAGGTTATAAAATCTGTCTTCCAGGAAGGTCTCAATACGAAAACCCAGGGTACTCCTGCCCGCGTCAATTCCGTCTCCAATACGCGAAGAATTAAGCTCTTCCCAATTAGTACTGACCCCTTCTAATCCTTTAGAATAATAGCTCATCGGTTTACGGAAATGTATGTGCCTTGACCAGAAAACATCCTGCCTTGTATTATGAAAATCCGAAAGGGCGGAATCAAAACCTTTGTCCATGCGGCTGGCGTAAAACTTGCTCTTAACCATAAATGTCTCGCTCTTGTCCGGAACTATCTCATCATAACCATACCTTAAATCCATAATGCTCTGCTGGGGATAACGCGTGATAAAAGAAAAATAATAGGCATTGCCCCGCGATTCTGTTTCGTAAGTTGAATTGGTCATATCATAGTTTGACTTGGAGGTAAGAATTTCAGCCTGGGCTTTTAAGCCCTCGGCAATTTCATAACCTAAATCAACGCCTCCTACAAAATTCTGGCTGTCCAATTTCTGCGGATCAGTTTTGTACCCTAAGCGGGAAGTAAATGTGCCTCCAAGCATAAAATTATCGGCAAAATTATGCTTAAGCCGGCTGGCTGTAATCAAGTTATCCACCACATCGTAGTTTTGCCAAAGGTGTTTAGGAGTAGCCACTGTAGTATCAAAAACAGTAGCCTCCTGCGGCTGGAAATTAAAAGAAAACCCGCGTAAGGCAGTCAGGTATTTACCCGTGCTATCCTTGGATATAAACGAAAGCGAATCATCCCAATAACCTTTTGTAAAGCTTGCCGGAGATGTACCGGAATGGTATTGCCCCGGAGTATACATACGCAGCCATTTACTATCTTTCCACCAAATACCATGATTACTTATGTTTAAAGGATCATCGGAAGAATAAGCCTGGTCCTGATAAGCCATAGGGAAAGCCCGCAATTTAACTGTATCATTGGTATAATCCATCCACAACTCGCGTATAGGCTGAAAAGTAGTATTTAATTTTGTGTCAGGGACAGTATAACCGGAAATATTGGCGGCAATCGTGCTTCCGTCTTTTAATTTTAATTCGGGGATATTAATCGCGGCTCCCGTAGTATTACTGTAAAAAGTATGGTTGAGCACATAACCGGTGTTCCCCCAGGAATACAACTGGATATCTGCAGTATCAGAGCCATCAGTAACTGTCATCTTACTGCTTTTTCCGGTAAAGCTCCAGGGGTCAACAGTAATATTGCTATGAAAATTAAAGCCCTGCTCATTTTCGGTATCTAAATTAACGCTCAATGAATCATATATAGCCGGGTCGTAAGTATTAAACCCCCGGTTAAAAACATCATAAGAATTCATCCGCCAGCTTAAAAACTTTTCGTTCAAATCAAAATTAGCCCGCTTCCAGATAAACTCATCAGGAGTAACTCCAAAGCTCAACTGCATTTGGCCGCTTATTCTTAACGGCCCGGCTATTATTCCCCTCTTCTCATCTTCTTTTTTTAATGGGGCATCCGAAGGATCATCGGCAACAACGTGGGCAGGCATCCAGATTGGCTCGGCACTTTTTAAATTATTAAGCGCCTGGTCCATAGCTTCATCTTTTGATAAGGCCGGGGTTTTTTCTTCAATGGCAACAGGTAATTCCGAGGGGTTGTTCAGCGCATCAGTTTGAGTTAATGCTACTGAGGGAGTAACTGGCAGAGAAGGTTCAACTACTGCAGATTCAGCTGCTGCAGGTTCAGCTACGACAGATTCAGTTGCAACAGATTTATCCCTATAACTCAATTCACCATTAAATATTTTTTTGATATAATCTTTGGCTTGCCGGTTATTAGGATCAAGTTGAAGCACCTTGTTAAACTCCGAGAGGGCTGCGTCAACTTTACCCTGGATATAGAAAGTCTTGCCTATCTCGCAAAGATAGTCAATTTCCATATTTTGGCTAAAAGCGGGAGTGGTAGATGAAAAAATAAGCGCTAAACAAATTAGCGCTATAGTTTTATATATAAATTTATGTTTCTTCATAATTATAAATATTATATATAAAACCCGCTATATGTCAATAAAAAAACCAGGTAATTTAATACCTGGTTTTTAATTTAGATTTTATTGGAAGTTAACCAATCTGCTCGCTTAATTTCTCAATAGCAGTAAGCTGAATGCTTAATGTATGCACAAAAACAATAAGGAAAAACTTTCCTTTGTTTACAGCGAGTAAACTGCCTTTAATTTTACAGAAAAAATGTTCGCGTTTTTCCCGGGTATTCCTCTCTTTTAAAACATAAAGATACGGTGCAGGCTTCTGTACATCCGCCTTTTCAACCTGTTTTATCATACAGGCAAAATGTCGGCGGACCACACTGTGCACGCCTTCCTTATCGGTTATTTCTGAACTGGCGATAACCCTGCGGCTACGGTCGGCTGAGGTCAAATTTTTATAAAGCAGATCTCTCATCTTTGCCCCCTAAAACTAGCTGGATTGCCTTAACCGGCAACCCAGCTTACCCATATTGGCTAGTGGGTTTCTATAGCTAATCTCTTGTACTACTTAATTATGCAACCAAAAAAAGGCCATTTCAATAGGAAATGGCCTAAAAATGAAAGCGCTTGCTTTGTTTATCGACGAGGTTTATTTTCCGAACTTGCTAAAATAAAGGCGGGGTTCTTTTCCCTGGAATATCCTTATAAGGTTGGATTTGTGACGGATAACTACAAAAATACAAAGAATAACGCTTACGCTAATCAGAACAAGTGGCTGTTTAAATAACACGGCAGAGACAGGTAGCGCTATTGCCGCAATAATTGAAGCCAGAGAAACTATTCTCCAAACCATAAAGACGGCTATCCAGGTTAATATTAATATACCTATTATCATACCTAATCCTGGTAATGTGAGCGCAAGCCCAAGCAGCACTCCAAAGCTGGTAGCTATGCCCTTACCTCCTTTAAAGTTGAGAAAGATAGTCCAGTTATGCCCACAAATACAACATAACCCTATGATAATACGTAAGTTTTGAACCTGCCATAAAATTGGCTTATTCCCGAAATAATTACCTAGAATAACAACCGCTATAAAACCTTTTAATATATCTAATAACAAAACTGTAATCCCCATCCCCTTCCCTAAAGCGCGCATAGCATTAGTCGCCCCGATATTACCAGAGCCAACCTTACGAATATCAATGCCTTTCGCTTTTCCAAAAAGATAGGCGGTAGGAATTGAACCTAACAAATAACTAGCTATTAATGCGGCGATTATCCAAAGCATATAGAATTTGAAATCCTCTTTTTACATAATCAAACCCTGAGACAACAGTAAATATTACCGCTATCCACCAAACAAAAGATGCAATTTTATATTGCAATAATACACATAAGACTGAAAGCATTTGGAATGTAGTGGTGAGTTTTCCCCATTTTGTAGGATGAACGTCTAAAGACTGCTTAACCATGTATATAACTACTGCTCCTATTATAATAATCACATCCCTTGATATCACAATAAAACTTACCCATAAGGGGAATTTTAACGCCATTTTGCTTATAGGGGAAAGAAAAATAAAGGCGCTCATCAGCAAAAGCTTGTCTCCTAAAGGGTCAAGAATTAATCCGGCCTTTGATTGCAGTTTAGCCTTCCTGGCAATAAAACCATCCAGACCATCGGAAATGGCGCCTAAAATAAATATAATTAAAGCCAGGATCCTTAAGAACTGCCTTTCCGGAGCGTAATAAACAAGACAAGCAATAAAAAAGGGGACGCTTAAAATACGGAAAGTTGAAATCTTATTTGCTATATTCATCCCGAACCTTCTTTCATATTCAGTTTATCAAGCCGCGCGCCTTTAAGCAAGGCGGGGAATTTACTTGATTGCCCTTATACGATGAATCGGCCAATAAATAATCAAAGCCTTACCGAGCAAATTTTCTTTTGGCACAAATCCCCAATACCGGCTGTCTTTAGAAGAAAGGGAATTATCCCCTAAGACAAAATAGCAATTTTGCGGGACGACTATCTTCTGGCCCTCGGCAGCAAAATCCCCCCGGTTATAATAATAAATTTGCTTAAAAATAGCGTCACTTGCCGGTTGATCATTAATATAAATTGTGCCGCTCTTAATCTCCACAGTCTCTCCGGGAAGGGCAACCAGCCTCTTAATAAAATCCTTTTTTTTGTCTTCCGGATAAACAAAAACCACTACGTCCCCTCTTTTTGGCTCCCGTAATGCCGGAAGATAGAAGCTGGTCCAGGGAACCTTAGCCCCATAGATAAACTTATTTACCAATACCAGATCGCCCTCCTGCAGAGTCATCCGCATTGATCCGGTGGGTATTTTAAAAGCCTGGACAACAAATGTCCGGATAACCATAGCTAAAAAAAATGCTATAATAATAGATTCAATCCAGTCACGCAATACAGATTTCTTCTTTAAACTCATATCTTCAATACCTCCAGAAATGCTTCTTGCGGAATTTCAACTTTGCCAAATTGCTTAAGTCTCTTCTTCCCCTTTTTCTGAATATCCCAGAGCTTGCGTTTACGGGTAATATCCCCTCCGGAACACTTGCTCGTAGCGTGTTTTCCGACCGGCCTTACTTTTTCAGAGGCTAAAATCTGGCTACCTATAGCTGCCTGAATAGCCACTTCAAAGAGTTGGCGGGGAATTAACTCTTTTAATTTACCTACTAAAAGATGGGCGCGCGAAGTAGCCTTTTCCTTAAACATCAAGGAAGAAAAAGCATCGCAAACCTGCCCATTTAACAGAATATCCAGTTTTACTAATTTTGTAGGCAGATACTCCTTAAACTCATAATCCATTGAGCCATAGCCGCGCGTAATCGACTTAACCCGGTCATAGAAATCGACAATTATTTCAGACAAAGGAATCTGAAAAATCACCTTCACTCTATCTTCACTCAAATATTCATTTGAGACAAAGACACCCCTGCGGGATTTGGTAAAATCACAAACCGCCTCTATAGATTCTACCGGTACAATCATTAAAAGGCTGGCATACGGCTCCTGGGCCTCCGCGATGTCTTGAGAAGCCGAAAGCTTAGCCGGAGTATCTACTTCAATAAGCTGGCCATCTTTGGTTTTTATACGATAAACCACATTTGGAACAGTAAGAATAAGATTTAAATTATATTCGCGTTCAAGCCGTTCTTGGATAATCTCCATATGTAAAAGCCCTAAAAAACCACAACGAAAACCGGTGCCAAATGACTGGGAATTCTCCGGCTCAAAAACAAATGAGGCATCTGAAAGCTTCAGTTTATCCATAGCGTCGCGTAATTCCGGAAAATCAGCCGGGTTAACCGGATAAATACCGCAAAAAACCAGAGGCTTGACCTTACGGTAACCCGGTAAAGCTTCAGTGCACGGATTCTTAGGGTCGGTAATCGTATCGCCGATAATAACTTCTCTGGGATCTCGCATATTAGCGGTAAAATAACCGACTTCACCGCAACTCAGGGAATCCACCGCAGAATACTTCAAATCTTTAAAAACCCCCAACTCCTCAATTTTATAGACTTTACCGGCATGAAACATCTTCAGGCTCGTTTTAGGGGTAATCTGACCGTCTATAACTTTAACAAAAACAACTACTCCTTTAAAAGAATCAAAACGGCAATCAAAAATTAAAGCCTTGAGCGCTCCGTCAATCTGTCCTGCGGGGGCGGGAATAGTTTCAATTATCCTGTCCAGGATTTCAATAACCCCCCGGCCTTCTTTTGCAGAAGCCAGGATTATTTCGTTCTCTTTAAAACCCAAGACAGTTTCCACCTGCGTTTTAACCCGGGCAACATCGGCGGAAATTAAATCAACCTTATTAATAACCGGAATAACATGGAGATTATTTTCTAACGCCAGGTAATAATTACCTACGGTTTGCGCCTCTATTCCCTGGCCGGCATCTACAACAAGTATTGCACCCTCACAGGCAGCCAGGGACTTAGAGACCTCATAAGTAAAATCCACATGGCCGGGAGTATCAATCAGGTTTAAAATATATTCTTTATTAAATTTCTTGGAAAAATAATTCAACCTGACCATAGAAGCTTTAATCGTAATACCCCGCTCTTTCTCCAGTTCCATATCATCAAGAAGTTGATCCCCCTTATGGCGGGCATCCACAGCCCCGGTTAACTCCAATATACGGTCAGCCAGGGTTGATTTACCATGGTCAATATGCGCAATGATAGAAAAATTCCTTAATAATGACTTGTCCATTTATTTACACAGCTCCAGCATCTTTTCTACAACCCCTTCTATAGAAAGCTTTGTTGTATCAATATAAATCGCATCCTCTGCCTTGCGCAAAGGAGAAACTTCGCGCGTAGAATCAATCTTGTCGCGATTAGAAAGATCCTTGGCCACATCAGATTCTGCGACATTCTGATTTAAACCTTTTAATTCTTTAAAACGCCTGTTCACCCGGACTTCCGATGAGGCATCAATAAAGAATTTCTTTTGAGCACGGGGAAAAACCACCGTTCCAATATCCCTGCCTTCTAAAACACAATCGCCCTTCTCGCCAAGCTCCCTCTGCATCTTAACCAATACCTGTCTTACACCCTTGATCTTAGAAACATCGGAAACATATTCCGTAATTCGGGGCTTGCGTATCTCCAAAGAAACATCTCTGCCGTCAAGAATAACGCTTAATGATCCATCGGGATTACTGCGTAAATCTATCCTAGTTTCTAAAGCCAGGCGGTTAATTTTATCCTCATCCCTGACATCAACATTATTATCAAGGGCCTTTAAAGTCAGCGCCCTGTACATTGCGCCGGTGTCTATATAAAGAAAACCCAGCCTTTTTGCTAAAATTTTGGCTACGGTACTTTTTCCAGCCCCCGCAGGGCCATCAATTGCAACAATCATCCCAATTTCTCTCTTTTTTTATTCGCGGCTGAAAGAATCTTCATTAATAACTTTTTGTTTTTTCTTGCCAGGGCAAGCTTTAGAACGGAAAGCCTTGTTTGGAAGGCCAAGAGGCATGTTAAAATATTTCTACGGTTACTTAAGAATACTTCGCTCCAAAGGTTGGCATCTGAAGCGGAAATACGGGTAGTATCCTTTAATCCCCCGGAACTTAAACTTAAAAATTTATCAGGGATAGATCCAATCAAAGAAAAAGCAACAGCATGCGGCAGATGGCTGGTAAAAGCCAGAATACGGTCATGCTTTTCCGGTGAAAGAATAATTATCTTACTGCCCAGTTTCCGCCAAAGCAGGCTAATTTTGCTCAAAACCTTTTTATCAGTTTTAACCGTAGGAGTAATAATGCAAATGGAATTATTAAAAATACCCGCGGCAAGATTAGCAACTCCCCTTTTTTCTGAACCTGATAATGGATGACATCCGACAAAATTAGGAATGACCCGGTCAATCTTAGAAACTATCTGCTGCTTAGTGCTGCCAACATCAATAACTATACATTCTTTCTTTATCCTCCCGGAAATCTTAAAGGCAATCTCAAGGATTGAATCAACCGGCGTTGCCAATATGATTAAGTCCGCGTCATTAACCGCGTCCAAAGATGAAGCGACATAATCAATAGCCCCGGATTTCTTAGCTAGCCTGGCATTGCTCTGATGCCGGCTTAACCCTGTAATCTGTGAAACCAAATGCCTTTTCTTTAAATCCAGGCCTAGGGACGCGCCAATTAATCCGGTGCCGATAATTACTGCCTTGTTAAATAATTTCATAGAACCTCTCTCCCTACAGAACCAGCAATTCCCCTAAGCTCATTCATCAGGCTGGAAAACTTTTCGGGGATAAGCGACTGCTCTCCATCAGAAACAGCTTCTTCAGGATGATTATGCACTTCAATGATCAGCCCGTCGCAGCCCGCGGCAACTCCTGCTTTTGCCAAAGCAGCAACCAGGCCCCATTTGCCTGCGGCATGAGACGGATCAACAATAATCGGCAAA
>CAZQGT010000006.1:0-37834 GCA_964593005.1 uncultured Planctomycetales bacterium | reverse complement strand
GACCTGGTTAACCCGGGTGCGGTGGTTATGAGCAGCACTACCGCCTGCGATATTACTTTAAGAGGTGCAGGATACCTGTTGATTAAATTCCCGTCGGCGGGTTTAAGCAGCGGGGTGCAACAGACAATAGAAATAGCCAATGTGGTTAATCCTCCGAATGTCAAGAGTTTGAGTTTTACCCTTACTACTAAAGATGCTTCCTTATATGATATCGATACTGTGGGCGTTACGGGATTGAGCACTACAGCCGGCAGTTTGAGCAACTCCACCTTGACTGCCAACACCTATGTTGTTTCAGAATATGCCTCTTATACGACTACCTTTACTACAGCTAACCCTATAGCTGTAGGCGGAAAGATTGAGATAACTTTTGACGCCGATTATAGCTTATCGAGCGTGGAGGCTTCCGGAGTATCGGGGAATGCCGGCTCAACCGTCGCGGTAAGCACAAACAAGTTAATCATAACTACCGGCACGGCAATAGCCAAGAATGCCGCGGTTTCCTTAACTATCGCCAATATTAAGAATCCGGTCTATGTGCAGCCTACAGATTCTTTCTTGATTCAAACCAAAACTGCCGACGGAGCAATTATTGACACAGCGACCGTAACATCTATAAGTATAACCACCGGCACATTGAGCGGACTTTCTGTAACCGCGGTTTCCAAGAAGATATCCGATATCACCTCTTACACATTTAATTTCACGGTGCAGCATGCTGTTCCTGCCGACGGATATATAAGGATCCAGTTTGACGCCAATTACTCATTGGGAAGCGCCTATCTTGATACCGCCAGTTTCTATAGCCTGCAGAAGGGCAGTGATTACCTGAAATTCAAGACAGTCGCGGCAATAAACGCGGGCCAGGCAGTAAGCATCCCTATCAGCATGATCGCCAATCCTTCTTATGTGTATACCGTAAGCAATTTTCAGGTTAAGACCTTGACTCCTGTCACGGAAACACAACAGGTAATGGATTCCGGGGAGATTGCCGGAGTTACCTTGACTCCGGGTGCCTTAACCAATATTTCCGTAACCCCTGCTTCTACAGAAGTAAGCAGCCTGACCAGTTACACATTTGCTTTTAAGACAGAAAACAGTATCGCCGCTACCACCGGTAAGGTATTTATCAGCATGGATAGCGATTATGATTTGACCGCTGTGCAATCGAATAACGTCTCCGGAAATAGCGGATCAACCGTTGCGGTAAATGGCAATACTCTGCGGGTAACATTGGGGACTGCGGTTTCTGCTGGACAATCGGTTTCTTTGGTAATTTCCAATATCAAAAACCCGTCCTATGTGCAGACTACCGGCAGTGTAACGCTTACCAGCAAGGTTCAGATAAATGCGGTTGATTACGATAAGGACAGCGGCAGTCTTGCTTCCGGTCCTGCAATAACTTCAGGCGATTTTACCAGTACCGCCATCAGCGCTACTTCCGCGATCGCCGGCGCGAATTCAACTTATACCTTTGGGTTTACTCCTGCGCATAATGTGGCGGCGGGAGGGTTTATCTATATTGGTTTTGAATCAGGTTATAATGTATCTGGGGCATATATTACCGGTTCAACTGGTTCAGGGGAATACGCGGTATCCAACTTAACGACTACCCAGGTTATCTTGAATGTAACCAGCGCCATAGGTGCAGGGGAAGCCCAGTCTATAAGCCTGGGAGGCATAATCAATCCGCAGTTTGTAAAAGATGTTATTTTCACGCTTAAGAGCGCTAACGCATCCGCGGGCATAATGGATGAAAGCGATACCCCGTCATTCAGCATAACCCCGGCTCCGTTGGCTGTATTGTCCATAACCGGTTCTTCTTATGTTGCCCAGGATTTGACTTCTTACACAGCTGCCTTTACCAGCATTAACCCCATTGATCAAAACGGAAAAGTGGAAATTGAATTTGACACGGATTATGATTTAACCGCTGTCCAGTCAGCCAATGTTTCAGGCAACAGCGGTTCAACCGTCGCGGTAAGCACAAACAAGCTTATTGTTACTTTAGGTACTGCGGTTTCTGCGGGAGAATCGGTTTCTTTGGTCATTTCTAATATCAAGAATCCCGGTGTCCAGACTACCGCTAGTTTTAACCTGGTGACCAAGAATTCAAGCGATAGCCAACTGGATTATGGTTCAGTTGCGGGTAAATCAATAACCGCTGGCGTATTGAGCGGTCTTTCTACTACCCCGGGGACTACTGAAATTAATGAAAGCACAAGTTACACCTTTAACTTTACACTGGCCCACAGCGTGCCTACCAACGGCTACGTAAGGATACAGTTTGATAATAATTATTCTTTGACCAATGCCACGGTAGTTACCAGTGGGTACTCTTTAACTAAAGGCGCTAACTATGTGTTATTGAAGAGGACCGGGGCTGCGCTTTCAGGCGCCATCTCTATCCAGCTAAACAGCATCGTTAATCCATCTTTTGTCTCCAGCGCCCTGGCAGGTTTTGCTATCCAGACACAGCTGTCCAATAACCAGGTAATCGATACAGGTACTGCTCCCGCCATTACTACTACCGCAGGTGCATTATCGGCGGTAACGGTAGTGCCTGCTTCTTTAGGCGTAAGCACGCTTACCAGCTATACTTTTAACTTTACTACCGACCATGCCATCCCCAGCGGAGGCAAGGTGTTGTTTACCATGGATTCCGACTATAATTTGACCTCTGTACAGGAAGGAAATGTTTCAGGCGTGGCAGACTCGGTTGTAGCAGCCAGCGGCAATGTGTTGACTGTAACCCTGGGCCAGGCGATTGCCGCAAAGGCAGCCGTATCGCTGGCAATCTCAAATATCAGGAACCCGTCTTACGTGCAGACCACCGCTAACTTTGCCTTAGAAACCAGGAATACCTCCAATGCCTTGATTGACCAGGGCAGTGCCAGCGGAGTGACTACTGTTACAGGTATTATTACCATACCTTCGATTACGCCTTCCAGTTATGTTGCCGGCAGCAGCAATACTCAATATACATTTAACTTTACGCCTACTAATGCGGTTGCCGCAGGCGGATATTTGCGGATAGATTTTGATGTTGTTGACAGCGCTTATAATGCAGCAAGCGCCATTGTTTCAGCTGGCGGATCAACCTTTGTTATTCCACAGGGAGGGGCTACTAAGAATTACGTTATCTTAAACTTTACCCAAAATGTCGATGCCGGTGTGCCTCTTTCTCTGCAGCTTTCAGGTATAATTAACCCAACTTACGCAAAGAACGTGACTATAAGGCTGGAAACCCATATTTCAACAGGAGAAAAGATCGACACCTCTGATTATGGTCCGCTGGTGATTATTCCCGCTCCCCTGACCGGCACATCCTTGATTATGGGCAGCACTACGGCATTAGATATTAGCCGACACACCTTCAGTTTTACTACTGTTAACGCTATTGATACAGGGGGAAAAGTAGAAATAACTTTTGACTCTGATTATGTGTTGACAGGGGTAGGCAGCACTGATGTAACAGGCAACAGCGGTTCAACCGTCGCGGTAAGCGCAAGCAAGCTTATTGTAAACTTAGGTACGGCAGTTGCAAAGTCTACAGAAGTAGTTTTGGCTATAGATAATATCAAGAATCCCGGTGTTCAGACTACGGATGCCTATGTAATCGTAACCAAGAATTCCGGAGGTTATCAGCTTGATCAGGGCAGTATTGCGGGAAAGACGATTACCGCAGGCGCGCTTACCGCTCTATCTGCCAGCGCCACTACTTATGAAGTAGCTGAAAGTGCAAATTACACCTTTAATTTTACCCTTGCTCATAATATACCCATAAACGGCTATGTAAGGATACAGTTTGACAACAGCTATGTTTTAACCGGCGCTTCGGCGGCAACCAGCGGTTATGCTCTTACCGAGACCGGAAGCAACTATCTTTTATTCAGGACAGGTTCAGAGCGTACAGGGTCAATATCTATTCAGTTGAACAGCATTGTTAACCCGAACTTTGTATCCGGGGCCTTATCAGGTTTTGCCATACAGACACAACTGTCCAATAACCAGGTAATTGATACAGGCACTGCCCCCGCGATTACTACAACCGCAGGCGCCTTATCCGCTGTAACAGTTGTTCCGGCATCCTTAGGAGTGAGCACCCTTACAAGCTATACCTTTAATTTTACCACAGACCACGCTATACCCGCAGGCGGCAAGTTCCTGATTACTTTTGATTCCGATTATAATTTAACCTCTGTTCAGGAAGGAAATGTCTCCGGAGTTGCTGATTCAGTTGTTTCAGCTTCAGGAAATGTGCTTACCGTAACTTTAGGCCAGGCTATTTCAGCAAAGAGCGCAGCATCCCTGGTCATCTCTAATATCCGCAACCCTGCTTATGTGCAGACCACAAGCAATTTTGCTTTAGAGAGCAGGAACAGCTCCAATGTCGTAATTGACCAGGGGAGTGTTATTGGGGTAACTACAACCGCAGGCGCCCTGACTAGTGTATCCGGGGCCGCGGTAAATTACGCCGCCGGAGCTGAGACCCAATATACCTTTAGTTTTATGCCGGCGCATGATGTTGCGACAGGAGGGTATGTAAAAATAGAATTTAATTCAGAGTATAATATTACCGGTGCATATCTTATCAGTCCTTCAGCTAAATACAGTATTGCCAGCAAACTTAATAATATCATTATGCTAAATGTGCTTCAGGATGTGCTAGCTTCCAGTTCCCAAAGTATAAGTATAGGAGGCATAGTTAACCCAGGGCGCGAGAAAACAGGAATTAAATTTACGGTTACTACTCTTACTTCCGATAACGCGGATATAGATACCGCCCAATCAGCGGCGATAAATATAACTACCGGTGTGTTAACATCCAGCTCTGTTACGGCCAGTACTTATACAACTTATGATTTAGCGTCATATACATTCAGCTTTACTACTGCCAATGCCCTGGATGCGGGCGGCAAAGTTGAGATAACTTTTGACGCGGATTACAATGTGTCGGCGGCAGTTTTCACATTTGGCAATGATGGCTCTACGCTTTCCGTGTCAAGCCGCGTAGTTACAATAACTTTAGGCACGGCAATAGCCAAGCAGGAGATCGTCAGCCTGACTATATCTGAAATCAGGAACCCTGGTGTCCAGACTACCGATAGTTACGCGATAGTGACGAAGGATTCCAACGGTATCAGGGTAGATACCGGTACGATTTCCGGCAAGGTAATTACCGGAGGCAGTATGACCTCGGTTTCTGTTGCCGCGGTTTCCAGCCAACCGGCTGTCACCACAAATTATACCTTTGCCTTTACGCCTGACCATATAATCCCTGCCGGCGGCTATGCTAAGATAACTTTTGATTCAGATTATGTCCTGGATTATGTATCCGTGCAGACAGCAGGTTACGCCGCAAGCACGGGCCCGGGTTATGTGCTCCTTACTAATACCAGCGGAGGTGATTTGTCCGGCGCCCGCAGCATAGTATTGCTTAATGTCAAAAATCCCGCTTCTGTTGAAGAGCCAACGGATAATTTTTATATTACAACTATGACTTCCAACCAGGATACCATAGATACTGTGACCCTTAATGGTATCACTATGACCCCCAGCCCGATAACTGTTTCATCTGTTTCAACAGTTTCAACTGAAGTCTCCGCGCTTACTTCTTATACTGTAAGGATTACGCCGATACATACCATTCCGATAGGAGGAAAGGTAGCCATAACATTTGATAGTGATTATAATTTAACCAATATCGGCTCCGGGGATGTATTGGGCAATAGCTCTACCGCTTCTGTAAGCGGAAAGATTTTAACCGCGACCTTAGGCGAAATAGCTTCCCAGGGAAATGTGCTTACTTTAATAATCTCAAATGTGCAGAATCCGTCTTTTGTACAGTCAACAGCTGTTTTCTCGGTTGTTACTAAAGACGCGTCAGGGTATAAATTAGATGCCGGCGATATATCCGGTATTTCAATAACCGAAGGCCAGTTGAGCTCTCTTTCGGCAACCCCGGCGGATACTACTTTGGATACCGTGACTAACTATCTATTCCAGTTTACCCCGGAGCACACCATACCGTTAAATGGTTATGTGAAGATAACTTTTGACGCTGATTTTGATTTGAGCAGCGCCTATAGCGGCAGCAGCAGTTATTCCATTGTTTCATTGGAGAGCGGTTATATTTTACTCAAGGCTTCAGCGGAGAAATCAACAGCCCAGAGTATACAAATACTTAATGTCAAAAACCCGCCATACGTGCAAACTACAGACGCATTCGCTATTACTACGCAGGATGCCAACCAGAAGAATATAGATACCGGAAATGCCGCAGGGATTACTACTACGGCAGGCGTGCTCACCGCGGGTTCAGTCAGCCAGACTTCCACGCAGGCAGGCACTACCACAACTTATACCTTTAATTTTACTACAGTCCACGCTATCGCTGCCGGAGGCAAGGTGGAGATAGGTTTTGATCCGGATTATGTTTTAACTTCCGTAACCGCATATAATGTATCCGGAATAGCCAATTCCACAGTGGCCTCAAGCGGAAGCAAGTTGATTGTTACTACAGGGGCAGCTGTTGCATCCGGAGCGCAAGTTTCGCTGACGATAAGCAATATCAAGAATCCCGCCTACGTCCAGACGACTTCCGCTTTTACAATAGATACCAAGAATATTTCCGGAGGCATTCTGGATAGCGGAACTATTTCCGGAATTAATATTACCGCAGGTTCATTCTCATCTGTTTCCGCCACGCCGGTTTCTACCGAGGCGGCTAAGAGCACGGATTACACATTTGCTTTTACCGCCGAGCATAGCTTGCCCGCGGATGGGTATGTGCAAATACAGTTTGATTCAGCATATGATTTATCTACTTCTATAGTCGTAACAAGCGGTTATGCCCTGGTAACCCGCTCCAGCAACTATGTGAGGCTGCAGACTTCTGAAGCCAGGAGCGGCGCTATCAGTGTAACCTTGAGAAATATAATTAATCCGCCTTATGTGGCAGCTAACTCCGCCTTTACCATAATTACGCAGACACCTTCGGGTGATACAATTGATATGGGTACATGCAGCGGGATTACCACTACAGCCGCAGCTTTAACCAGCGCTTCCGCTGCCGCGGCTTTAACTGAGGTAAGCAGCCAGGGAGACTATGCATTTGTGATTACTCCTCAGCATGATATACCTGTAGGCGGCAGGATCAGGATAACTTTTGATAATGATTATACTCTCGCTGAAGTAGCCTCAAATAATGTCGCCTGCAGCGGGGGGGGATGCGACGGTATCGGTAAGCTCTAAGACCCTGATTATTTTATTAGGTTATGAATTGGCCGGAGGCACGGAAGAGAGTATAACCATATCTAATGTTAAGAATCCGTCTTTCGCGCAGACTACAAATAACTTTACTATAGTAACCAGAGATGACCAGGATAGGACAATTGACCAGGGCTCAGCTTCCGGAGTAGTGATTACTCCGGGCACGATGACCGGAACATCGGTAACCGCTGATTCTCTGGTAGCAGGCTATACTGCAAATTATACTTTTAATTTTACTCCCACGCATGCCATAGGCGCCGATGGTTATGTGGTGATAGATTTTGATTCCAGCTATGACGCTTCTTCCGGTTATGTGGTCAGTCCGTTAAGCACATTTAGTTTATCTTCTAGGTCGGCAAATAAAGTTACCCTGAGGACCCTGGTGGCTTTGCCGGCTGCTACCGCGCAAAGCGTAACTCTTGGTACTATTGTAAACCCCGGCTCGGTAAAGCAGGTTACTTTTACTATTACTACTCAGAATACTACCCAGAATAATGTAGATACGGTTGTTTCTCCCGCTATAAGCACACAGGCAGCTCCAATGACCGCGGTTTCAGTAAACGCGGCCAGTAAAGTTGCCCTGGATACTACTTCATACACTTTTGGTTTTACTACTGTTAACTCAATAGAGGTTGGCGGCAAGATTGAATTTACTTTTGACTCCGAATATGACCTGGCCCAGGCTGCCTATGCTTCAGGTTTAATCGCAGGCTCAACCGCGTTGAACGCAACATTGAGTTTAAGCGGCAGTAAACTGATCCTGACTACAGCTACCGCGATTAACACGCAAACAGCTGTTTCAATAGTGTTTTCCAATATTAAGAACCCCGGCGTGCAGACAGTAGATAACTTTACCATACTTACCAAGAATTCAAGCGGGAATGAACTTGATCAAGGTACTGCCGCAGGCGTTGCCATAACTGCCGGAACCTTGACTGGTTTATCGGTAACCGCAGGTTCTACGGAGATAGGCGCTACCTCCACTTACAGCTTTGGTTTTACGGTAGCGCATACCGTACCGGTTAACGGATACGTAAAGTTGTCTTTTGACAGTGATTATTCTTTTGCCAATGCTACTGTTTTAAGCGAGGCTTATGTAATAACCGACAAGCAGAGTAATTTTATCCTTCTGAAGAGAAGCGCCCAGCTCATCGGGGCAAATACTCTGCAGTTAGGTAATGTGATAAATCCGTCTTATGTTCAATCAGCTGATCCTTTTGTTATTACTACCCAGTTAAGCGATAATAAGGTAATAGATACGGGGACTACCCAGAGCTTAAGCATTACTCCCGGTTCCCTCACTCAATTATCCGCGACCGCAGTTAATCCCGCGATAAGCGTAGCCAGTTCCTATAGTTTTAGCTTTAGGACCGCGCATGCCATAGAGGCTGGCGGCAAAGCGGTTATTACGTTTGATGATGACTATGATTTGAGCCTGGTCTCTGTGGGCTCTCAGGATGTCTCGGGCACCGGTACTCCTGCTATTGAATCAATAAGCGGTAAAAAGTTAAACATAGTACTCTCCACGGGGGCAGCGGCCTCCACAACTGTTTCTTTAAGTATCTCCAATATCATCAATCCCGCGTATGTCCAGACAACATCTTCCTTCTTGATACAGACCAAGACCGCCGCGGGAGCATCTATAGATGAAGGTTCAGCCGCAGGCGTAACTACTACAGCCGGTTCGCTAACCGGTATCAACGTTGCCGCAGGAAGCCTGATAGCAGGAGCCAGGACAGATTATATCTTTACTTTTACTCCTGCGCACAGCGTAGAGGCCAATGGTTATTTAAGGATTGATTTAAATTCACAATACAACGCGAGTATCTCTTATGTTATCAGCCCGACCGCTACATTTGAAATATCCGACAAATCTACAAATTATGTTGTGGTTAAGGTTTTATCTGCTTTGTCGGCGGGTACATCTTATTCCGTAAGGCTGGGTAATATTGATAATCCCGGCCGCTCAATGGATGTAACATTTACCCTGACTACCAAGACCGCATCCAGCGCCACAATTGATACAGGCATAAGTTCAAGCCTGCATATTACTCCTGCTCCTATGCAGTCAGCTTCGATGCAGGCAGCCAGCCTGGTTGCTACTGAGACGACTACTTATACTTTAAACTTTGTGCCGGTTAACACAATAGATGACGGAGGAAGGGTAGAGATTACTTTTGACGCCGATTATGTGCTTACCGGCGTAAACAGTATGTCCGGTTTTGACGCCAGCATAGCTGTTTCCGCCAATGTGCTGATTGTTACATTAAATGCCCAGCTGGAAGCAGGGGAGGCATGTTCTTTTGTTATTCCGAACATCAAGAATCCCGGAGCGCAGACTACCGAAGCCTTCTCGCTGGTTACAAAAGATTCCACCGGTACTTCTTTGGATGAAGGCACAATATCCGGCAAGGTTATCCAAACCGGCGCATTAAGCAGCCTTTCTGTTTCCGCTGCTTCTTATGAAGTAATGGGGACTAGCGAGAGCACCACTTATACCTTTAATTTTACCTGCAGCCATCTGGTCCCTGCCAATGGGTATATCAGGATAGGTTTTGATACGGATTTCTCCCTGGATAATGTTGTCAACTTAAGCTCCGGGTATTTAATATCTTCCAAGGGCTCCGGGTATTTATTAATGAGGACCACCCAGGAGCGCAGCGGGGCATGTTCTATCCAGCTAAGCGGCATAAGAAACCCGTCTTATGTGCAGACAACCGATAATTTCACAATAGCTACACAACTGGCTAATGAGCTAAATATTGATACCGGCAGCATTGCCGGCGTTACTACTACTACCGGCGCGCTCAGCGGGCTTTCGGCAACAGCATCTAATCTCAAGATTGCCGAGCTTTCTGCTTATACCTTTAATTTTACGGTTAAACACGCAATCGCCGTAGGGGGTAAGGTAGCCATAACTATGGATTCCGACTATGACCTGGCATCAGTAACTTCCGCGGATGTAACCGGCAATGCCGGATCTACAGTGGCAGTCAGCAATAAAGACCTGGTGGTTACTTTAGGCGAACAGGTATTTGCTTCAGGAAATGTATCTCTGACCATATCCAATATAATTAACCCGTCTTATGTTCAGGCAACGGATTCCTTCGTTGTGAAGACCAGGAATCCCGAAGATGGTTTAATTGATCAGGGTATCGCAACCGGAGTTACTCTTGAGCCGGGAGTATTAGGCGGCGTGAGTATCAGTTCCAGTAATTTGCAGGTAAATTCCGAGGCAACTTATAATTTTACTTTTACTCCGGCACATCCTATTCCCAGCGGCGGATATATTAAGATAGATATAGATAATGATTATAATGTAAGCGGAGCATACCTATATCTGGTGTCAGGGTATTCTTTTGAGAAGAACCTTGATGAGGCGTATTTTATGCTGCAGACTAACACTGCTAAGCCGGCGGGCACACCTTTGGTAATATCCATAGCCGGCATTGTTAATCCTCCTTATAGCCAGATTACGGATGATTTTACGATTAACACGCAGGCAGCTAACCAGAGTGGTATTGATGCTGGTTCAGCCAGCGGAGTGGAGATTACCGCCGGGCAACTCTCAGGGGTTTCTGTGGCTGCCGCCGGAGGAAACTATGTGGCTGGGGCGCAGACCAATTACACCGTTGCTTTTACTACCGTTAATGCCATAGGTGTGGGCGGACAGGTTAAGGTTACTTTTGATGCTGACTATGGTTTTGCTTTGGACGGGAGCGTGGATGGCAATGCAGGGGCTATGGCTTCGGTGAATTCTAATGTAGTCAGTATAACTCTAGGTACCGCGGTCGCGGCTAATCAAGCAGTCAGCCTGACTATGGGCACTTTTACCAACCCCGGATACGCGCAAACAACAGATGAATTTTCCATAAAAACATTTGATGCTGAAGGCTATGCCCTGGATTCAGGCAAGGTCTCAGGTAAGGATATTACTATAGGCGCCTTGACTGCTTTATCAGTTAGCGCAAGTTCATCCGGCGTACTTAATGCGGATACTAAATTGACATTTAATTTTAACGCTGCGCACACCATTCCTCTTGATGGTTTCATTAAGGTTACTTTAGACAGCGACTATAGCGTGGTTTCTCCTTATATAAAGAGCTCCAGCGGAGCAAGCCTTACTCTGCTTACAGGAGCGGGAAGCCAGGATGGTTATTTATTATTCAAGTTAAACGCGGCAGCAACAGGCGCCATAAGTGTTGAGGTTGGAGGCATTACAAACCCTGCTTACGAGCAGACTACTTCAGATTTCGTAGTTACCACTATGTATACCGGAGAGCAGAGTATTGATACCGGGACTATTGTCGGCCTGGCAGTTACTTCCGGCTCGCTGGCTATAAGTTCCGTAAGCCCTCTGGATAATCACGCCGGTTCTTCCACCGAATATACTATTAATTTTACCGCGGTCCACGCTATCCCGGTTACCAGTAAGATTGAGGTTGTTTTTGACAGTAACTATAACCTTAGCGGGGCGGCAGTAAGCAGTCCGTCAGGTTCTTTAAGCTTATCGGGAAGCACCTTGAGCGTATCTTTAGATGCCGGGGTAAATGTTTCTTCCGCTGTAAGCCTTACGATAAGCGGTATAGTGAATCCTGCTTATTCGCAGACAACGGATAATTTTAAAGTCACGATTAAAGATGCTAATGGTAATACCGTGGATAAAGGTGAAGGCGCGGGGATAGTTATATTACCGGTAGAGGTGGAATTTATCACTCCTGCCGCCGGAGATGTGTATTCTGTCGGAGACAGCGAGATTATTAAATGGCGGGTTAGCGCAGGGGATATATCCAGGAGCGGCAGCCGCTGGTCAGTGCAATTCGGCACCGACATTAATTTTACTTCACCGATAACCGTGCATGAAGGGTTAGCCAGTGTTGACGCGAATAGCAACCTGTATTTTACATTATCCGTAGATGTAAGTATGCTCTCGGAGAACGCATATTTGCGGGTAACTTGTATTGATAGTTCATATACCGATGTTACGGTAACTTCCGGCCAGTTCAGCATAAGGCCGGTTGCCGGATTTATCGGGTTTATTTCTCCGGCCTCTTCAGCCGTTAAATGGGCTATTGGAAGCAGTAATGCCATAGAATGGACTACACAGGGTGCAACCAGCAATAATTTCAAGATCCAATATTTTGCCAAGAACGTATGGACAACTATTTACGAAGAAGGTGTAAGCGGCACTGCGCAGGTTACCAAGTCCGCAGGCGAAAATTGGTATGAAGATAAGTGGTCTTATACCTGGACAATCCCGGAGGCAGTTAATCTTCCTGATACCGGGGTAATCATCAGGGTTACCAACGCGGATAATAATATTATTACCGGCGTCACGGAAGCATTTGAGATAGCCACTGCTTATATACAAATAACTAGTCCTGAAGAAGGGGTTACCTGGGTAAGGAATGAAACCAATAATATAACTTGGGAGGGCCAGGGTGAATCAGGGACAAGCTTTAGCATACAGTATTTTGACGCGGCCAATGAAGTTACGGTTGATATTTATAGCGGCGCAATACAAAGGACATCTTCCGGCGGCAAGTGGTTGTATAGTTATTCCTGGGTAGTGGGAGTAGATCTTGAACCCACAGATACGGCGACTATAGCCATAACTAACCTGGATAATAACGCGATCGCGGATACCTCCGAGGCCTTCAGCATTAATGCCAGCGGTAAATTAGAGATAACCGCTCCGCTGGCAGGCGACAGCTGGGTTACCGGGGCTAAGTACGCGATTAAATGGAATTCTGAAGGCCAGGCGCTTAGTAATTCGTCGTTAAGGATAACTTATACCGCAGACGGAATTCTTGAAACCTTGATTACCAATTCTACCGCTAATACCGGGAGCAAGGATTTTACCTGTCCGTCTACCACATTGAACAACGTAAAGATACATTTATACCAGATAAGCGGGGATGTTACGGCTGATTCCGGTATTTTCAATATCGTGACGGTTCCTTCGCTTCAGTTTGTTTCTCCTGCTGCCAATGATAACTGGGTAGCTTCATTCACCAAGGATATAAAATGGAGCGGAGTAGGCTCAGGCCTTACTAAGAATGTGGTAATCAAATATTCCACTGATGGCGGCTCAACCTATCCAAATATGATATTTAATTACAATACGGATTCATTTGATGAAAAGATTGCAGCCGTAACCGCCGGCACGGTTACCAATTATACGCTTTCCTGGGTTGTGCCGGTTAATTATAGCAGTAATGTAAAGATAAAAATTGAAGATATGGGCATAATCAGGCTGGTAAGCGGAGTTTATACCCCTCTAAACCTGGTAAGCAGCAAATTCTCAATAACTGCCCCGCTTGCCACAATCATCCAGCCTGCCGGCGGGGAAGAGTGGATATCCGGAACAGAGCATAATATTGTCTGGACTGAAACAGGGACATTAGGCAAAGATATCAAGATAAGCTATTCAATTGACGGCGGCGCAACCTATCCTTATGTGATATTCCAGAATACCTCCGGGGACGGCGCCATATACGCCAATTATATAACGGTTGCCGATGGCCAGTTCAGCTATAAGTGGACAATGCCCAATACTATTTCCAGCCAATGCCGGGTTAAGGTTGAGGGCCTGACAAACGGCGGCAATGGCGCTTCGCTGGCTAATTTCTCAATCAAGCTTCCTACTATAACAATTACTTCTCCCGTAGCCGCTGATTTATGGGCAATCTATGATACCGCCAAGCTGATTAGCTGGACCAGCGTAGGCAATGTCAGCGAGCATTTAAAGATTGAGTATTTTAAAGATGAGTCCACTTCTAAAATAATATTGGACGATACTAATAGTTCAATGACTTCCTATAGCTGGGATATAACCGAAGACTTCGCTGATTATATTTCAGAGAACGGCTGGATAAAGATTACTGACTTGAATTCCACTGCTCTCTTTGGCCAGGCAGTTATTGGGGAATCGGAACAGTTTGAGCTGGCTTCTCCCGGGTTTGATATTAATGTGCCGGCCAGCTCGCTGGTTACCGGGAGTTCTTATACTATTACCTGGCAGGGTATTGGCGCCTATTCTGCCTGCAGCAGCGACGCGGCGAATACCGTGCGTTTGGAATATGGCGTGGGAGAGAATCCTACCTGGGTAACAATATCCGCTTCTACGCAGAACGATGGCTCTTATGAGAATTGGACCGTCCCAGACAGGCATTCCAGTGATGTTAAATTAAAGATTACTAATAACAGGTATTCATTTATTTCTACTGTCTCCAGCGCCTTTAAGATTATAGGTTCATTATCTGTTAGCAGCCCTGCTGCCGCGACAAAGCTCTTTGTAGGGAGGGAGCAGATGGTAGAGTGGAGCACTAACGGTACGATCAGCAAAGTAAACTTATATTACTCAAAGAACGGCGGCACTACCTGGAATTCCCTGGCAGCAAATACCGCCAACAACGGGTTCTATATATGGACAATCCCCGACGCTGTTCTTATTGACCGTTCTCCTAACAGCAATGTTTATTTTAAGATAGAAGATGCTACTGATGCTGAGGTATATGCCAGCAGGCAGTATACGATAAGTTATTATAAAGTCACCTGGAATGTTATTGATGCCGACGGCCTGGTGGGTGACCTGGACGGTTTAAGCGTATATACTTTGGATGTAACTAATGATAACGCGGTTTGGGAAGAAAGGAGCGGTTTGAGCTGTTCCGCATCTATAAGGAGCGGAGGAGTGGATGCCGATGATATAGTGCTTTATTATTACCCTGGGCATCTTTATCAGACTGTATGGTCAAGAGACGCTTATCTGGATGCTACTGTCCAGCCTTCTCCTTGGGCAGCGGATGCCGACGGCAAGGAGTTTACCGTAACATTGGCTACCCAGTTAGTAACAAAGACCAGGACGGTATATTCTTCGGTGACTTATGACGCTTCAGCGGATACCTTAAGCATACAGTGCTGGCTGCAGGAAGAAGAAAAACTGCTTACTGAAATAGCCGGGTTGCAGGGAGCGCTTGTAATAATTTATGACGACGCGGATAATGAAATTAAGAGTTTTGAGTATGCGGCTGCGGATTCAGATGCCAGCGGCGTCTTCTGGACAAAGTGGGTGCACCCCGGCCTGGTAACCAGCAAATCGTATTTTGTGCGTTTCAGGATCCAGTATGAAGGCGCGTTCCATTACGGAGGAAAGACCTTTGAGATAAGCACAGCTTCGCAGATTGACAATATAGCTGACTCCTTGAATGCGGGGGTAGTGGCTATTACATCAGCAATCTCTGAAAGTTCCCGGGAGATAAAGGAAAAGATTGATGAGACAGCGACAGAGACCCAGGCTAAAGTCGCATCAACTATTGCCAGCGCTAAAGAGTCAATAGAAAGCAAGGTTACGGTTATCGGTGAAGAAAATAAGGCAGCGATTAATACTGCCGCTACCGACTTAAAAGAAAAGGTAGGCAGAGAAACTTCCAGCCGCATATTGAATGGAGAGAGTTTTATTAAAACAGGCAACACCCTAAAAATACGTTATCAAGTTGATTCCGGTTTGAGCCCGGAAATAGATGTATATGACCCGGATAATAAACAGCGCATAACTAAAGGAGTGATGAAGGAGATCGGCACTACCGGTGTTTATGAATATGATGTTAATTTCTTAGGGGCCTGGGGCGAAGGTTCGTTCTCTATTGTCTGTTCGGAATCTACATATGGGACTATTGATGGTATAACTATAGAGATAGTTGGGGCCGACTTAGAAGATATCAACAGCGCCGCGGTTGTCTCTATGTCCCAGTTATCTAATATTGATACCGACCAGATGAAGAATTTGTCTAGCAGTATAGGTATTGTCAGCTCAAGTATAGAAAGAATAGTCGGGACAATGACCGACTTAGGCTCAATGAGCAATAAGATTACCGAACTGACCAATGATATCCAGAAGACTGTTTTTGATCAGCTCTCCGCCGCGTCGGATAAGATGAAAGAAATTGCTAAACAACAGAGCGTTAAGATAGATAAGATGATTGATGTATCCGAAAAGGGACGCGAGGATGTGGATTACCTTAAGAAGAAGACTTTAGAGATTAAGGCGACTGCCGAGCTAACCAATGAAATAATCTCAAGGACCAATGATAAGCCGATAACCAAGACCTGGCTTGAACCGGGCAGTATATTAATGAACGCGGTGGTAGTGAACCCTTCATCTACCAAGAGCCAGGCCGCTATGCTTAAAGCTTATTTGCCCGCGGAAAGCAAGCCTGAAGATATAGTGGATTTAGGCGATCTTTCGGTAAGCTACGATGTCCAGGAAAACCTTTATTATGTGTATAAAGAGTTCACCCTCGGGCCCGGAGAAATAGCCAAGCGCCAGATAGAGCTTAAAGATGTATGGGTAGTTCCTGAAAGCGAGCTGAATGCTATTATAGAAAGAATGAATGAAATGCTCCAGGATTTAAAGGGCAGTTCTTTCTATAGCAAGGCTATTGTTATAAAGGAGACGATCCAGTCCAGGATTGATAAGATTCTGGAAGCGCAGAAGAAGGCTATGGATGCCCTGCCGGATTCCCATATCGCAGTATATAGGGCAAATATGCAGATTTTAAATACGATTAAAGAAGATTTAGCAAGGGTAGAGGCCATGCTGCTTCAGGCCAAGCCTGCCGTTGGCCTGGCATTCAATAAGGTATTTGTTAAGACCAGCTGGTGGATAATTCTGCTGGTGGTTATTTTCTTAGGTGTCCTTTCATTCGGGCTCTTTCTCGTATGGCACAAGCAGGCGAAAATGGCGCAGATTGAAAAGAAAGCAGAAAAGAGCGATGAGCCTATGGGTCAATGACAGGGCCGGCTTAATTGTCTAAGAGCAGTCAGGCGAGGAATTTAGGTTATTTTTAAGGGGGTGTTCCGAATGCAGGGGCAGCCCCCATTTTTTAATAGGGACAGCGACCATTATTTCGCCAAGCTGATCCTTAAGGATAATGGTCGCTGTCCCTATTAAGTGCTTGATTTAAAATTCTTAATGTGGTAAAATTTTATTGGATATTCCGTTTATTTTAAGATAGCGGAACTTTATGCTAATGAGAAATAAAATACGGGTTAGCTGGCTGCTCTTAGTATTGTTATTATTTCTCCCTTTGCGGGCTTTTTGCGCAGATGATATCTGGAAAAATGTAGAAAAAAGCAAGCACTTTCTTATTTATTACCAGGATGCCCCGGACGAATATATTAACCGTCTGGCGAGGGAAGCGGAACGCTGCTACAAGAATATTACCGAATACCTGGGGTTTGTCAGGTTTGATTTCTGGGTATGGGATAACCGCTGCAAGATTTTTCTTTATCCTGACGCGGACACTTATTTAAAAACAACCGGGGTTATCGGCTGGTCAAGAGGCCATGTCCAGGTAGTAACAAAAGAGATCTCTACTTATATCTGGCAGGAGATGTTTTTTGATACTATCCTGCCGCACGAGATCGGCCATATTATTTTTAGGGAATTTGTTGGATATAATAAAGCCTTGCCTCTTTGGTTAGACGAGGGGGTGGCTTGTATGCAGGAGTATGAAAGCAAAGAGCGCCTGGCAACCGCTAAATGCCTGGTAAACTTGAAATTATATACGCACCTGGATGACTTGTCTAAAATCAGGGAATCCAGCGTGATTATTCCGTTTATTTTTTATAATGAATCTGCCAGCCTGGTGGATTTCCTCTTAAGAAGGTATGGCAGGAGCAAATTTGTGGATTTTTGCCGTTCGCTTCGCGATCAACCTGACTGGCAACAGTCGCTCAAAGGAGTCTATAAATTAAAAGGGTTGGATGAACTGGAAAAAAATTGGGTTATGGATTTAACAGAAAACTAAAAGCCGGAGGATTAGATTGATGAGGAATGAAGTAAAGGCCCGTGAATTTAATATCTTAGTCGTAGAGGATAATGATAAGACTTATCAGGCTATCAGCGAAGGCTTGACGGTGAACCCGGAGTATAAACTACATCGGGTAACCACCGGGCAAGAGGCAATAAACCTGGCCAAAGAAGGGTATTTTGTCGCCATTATTACAGAAATGCAGATTGGCGATATGAATGGGATTGAATTAGTCCGCCGGCTTAAGAAAATAGACCAGAGAATTAATATTATCGGTTTGACTGTCTATGCCTTTGTTAATCTGGGGGTAGAGGCAATGAAGGAAGGCTTATATGCCTATCTGATGAAACCGATAAATTGCGAAGAATTGAATTTGGTTTTAAGGCGGGCGATAGAGAATACATTCCTGCTGATCCAGGCCGGGCAAAGAAAATACTATCAGGATATCGCGACTATGGACGGCCTGACCGGTGTTTATAACCACAGGCATTTCCATGAAATGCTGGATTGGAATATCTCGCATTTAAACCGTTCCCCCCAGGCGTTTTCAATATTCATTATTGACCTTGATGATTTTAAGAAATATAACGATACAAAAGGGCATGTCGAGGGGGATAAAATATTGCATAGCTTCGCGCAACTCTTAGTCAGCTCAACCCGCGATAATGATATGGTTTTCAGGTACGGAGGGGAGGAATTTGCTATAATCCTTTCGCAGACAGACCAGTTTAGCGCCCAGAAAGCCGGGGAAAGGCTATTGACAATAGTCAGGAGCAAACTGCCTATTACGATGAGCGTGGGCCTGGCCAGCTTCCCGATGAACGCCCAGATTAAGAGCGAACTGGTTGTCCGCGCTGATAAGGCGCTTTACAGGGCTAAGAAAACAGGGAAGAACAGATTGTGTACTTATGACGAGAAGATAGACCTATGAAGAACTTAACCATAATTCTTATAATGCTGATTAGTACCCTGGGCCCGTCGGCGGTTATCGCGGCAGTTGGTTTTTCCGGGGTCAAGGCAATCGGCAGGAATCCTTCGGCTGCCCCTAAGATATTGATCTCAATGGTCCTGGCTTTTATTTTCGCCGAGGCCATAGCGATTATCGGGTTGCTGGTGGTTTATAACTTGTTCGGGCAGTAATTTATTCTTTAGATAGGAGCTAATATGCTGGTATGGCAGATAATTCTTATTCAGATTGCTACTTTTACTTTAATTGTTTTATTTTTGCGCTGGTTGCTTTATAGCCATATTAGCCGGGCTTTAGACCGGCTGCAAAAACTCAACCAGCAAAACCTGGAGAAAGAAAAAGTACTCAAGGAGGAGTTTGAGAGGGCAAGAAAGCAGGCTGAAATTGAAATCCAGCAGGGTAAGCTTGAGGCTGAAAATATAAAGGAGCAGGCTAAGGAGGACGGAGAAAAGACAAGAAGAAATTTGCTTGAGTCTTCCAAAGAAGAAGCCAAACGTATTGTTAGTGAAGGAATGCGGGACAGCCAGAGGAAATACAATGATTTGCTTTTAGATATGCAGGATAAGGCGGTATACCTGGCGGCGGACATTGTGAAGTATATTTTTACCGAGAGGATCCGCAAGGTGCTGCATGAGCAGGTGATCGATGAATTAATTGACGATGTTGCCGGCCTGGATAAAGAGAAGATCCGCGCTCAGGGGGATAAGGCTGAGATTGTCTGCGCCTTCCCGCTTGAGGTCCAGCAAAAGCAGAGACTACAGCAGGCCTTATCCAGTAAGCTTGAACGTAATATTATTATTGAAGAGACGGTTGACCCGGAAATAGTCGGCGGCCTGATTATACGCTTGAGCGGTTTTGTGGTTATTGACGGCAGTATCAGGAATAAGTTTAAGAGAATAGTCCCGATAATGAAGGATAAGGCCAGAGAAGGCGTTGGGCAAACAGGGAAGGGCTGATGCAAGAGATTAATTTAAAACCATTAGAAATAAAGGATGTCGGAACAGTCAGGGAAATCAAGGGAGGGGTCATAAAGATAGACGGGCTTGCCTCCTGTGTGAACGGGCAATTGATTGAGCTTGCTCCCGGCCTGATGGGCATGGTTATTGGTTTTACCAAGAAGGATGTCCTTGTCTTAGTGCTTGGCGACGAGAATAAGGTGCATATCGGGGATACTGTTTATGGAGAAGAGGGTGTTTTTGAGGTTCCCGTGGGCAGCAATTTCCTCGGCCGGGTTGTAAATACCTTTGGCCAGCCTTTAGACGGTAAAGGCAAGATTGAGGGTGTTGATACTTATCCGATTTTTCGTAATGCGCCCGGGGTCCTGGACAGGGCTCCTATTTTGGAGCCTTTTCTTACCGGGACCAAGATCATTGATACATGTATACCTTTAGGGAAAGGGCAAAGAGAACTTATCCTTGGGGATAGGGTTACCGGTAAGACTACCCTGGTTATTGACGCGATTATAAACCAGAAAGGTAAAGATGTAATTTGTATATATTGCTGGATAGGCGGCAGCCAGTCTTCATTTTTAAAAATTATGGAGCAGCTAAGGTTAAGCGGGGCCATGGAGTGGACCATTGTTGTGACAGCATCCGCCTCAACCTCTCCCGCGGAGCAGTACCTTGTCCCTTATGCGGCGGCTGCCCTGGGCGAGTATTTTATGGATCATGGCAGGGACGTCTTTTGTGCTTTTGATAATTTAAGCCGGCATGCCTGGATTTATCGTGAGATTTCCCTGCTTTTAGAGAGAAGCCCGGGCAGAGAAGCCTATCCCGGGGATATGTTTTATACCCATTCACAGCTGATGGAGAGGGCGGGTAAATTAAATGAGGAAAAAGGAAGCGGCTCAATGACCTTCCTGCCGATTGTTGAAACACAGGAAGGCGATATCACCGGCCTTATCCAATCCAACCTTGTTTCCATAACTGACGGCCAGATTTATTTAAGCGCTTCTCTTTTTAATGAGGGTTTCAAGCCGGCTATTGATTTAGGGCTTTCTGTTTCGCGTATCGGCAGCAAGGTACAATGCGAGGCGATAAAAAAGGTAAGCCGTTCGCTAAAAAGAGAGTTTGCCCTGGCTAAAGAATTAGCCGCCCTGACTACTATCAGGACTAAATTGTCCGCTGATATCGAGCTAAGACTTAAACGGGGGCAGGCCCTGAAAGATTTGCTTATGCAGGATAAATCAAGGCCTCTTTCAGTAGAGGAGATGATTGTGCTTTTTTACGCATTTAATAAAGACCTGCCTGAGATCCTGGAGGAGTCGCAAAGAGAAAACTTTAAACACAACATATTCAGTTATCTGCTTAAAGAACATCCGGAATTAGTCGAGGAGCTTACTATTCAAAAGCTTCTTACCGGAGGAATAGAAAGAGGCCTGGATAAGGCATTTGAGGACTTCTTTGCGGCAAGCAACAGCTAACTTCTAAGGAGCAAGAATGATTCCATTAGTCGTATTACGCAAGGATCTGGCGTTTAATAAGGTAATGGAAAGCATCATTGAGGTTTTAAAGGGCGTTGCTGCTACTGAATATTTTCATCTTCAAAGCAAAAGAAGGAGCTTTGATGATTTTGAAGGCTACTTAAGAGACCTGTTTGCGAAGGTAGACGTTGGGGGTCTGAAGCATCCGTTTCTAAAAGCTGAGCCTTCCGCGAAGAATATTATTTTAATAACTTCAGATTCCGGATTTCTTGGCGAGCTTAATATGGCGGTAGTAAATTATGGCTTAAGCCAGTATCAGAGCGGTGACCTGGTGACGGTAGTAGGGAAAGAAGGCGCAAGGTATATCAGTGAGGATGAATATAAGTATACAAGTTTTTCCGGTATTGACGATGAGATCTCTTATAGCGGGGTAATGAAGTTAAGGGACTATATTATAAAAGAGTTTTTCAGCAAGAATTTAAGCAGTACGGTTATAGTCTATCCGCATTTTGTTTCTTTCTCCGTGCAGAAGATAGAACAATTTCAGCTGCTCCCTTGCAGGTTTTTGTTTCCCCAGGAGTCAGCCTCAACCGGATTAAGCGAAGTTAAGCCTAGGTTTTGGGAGGCCGGGACTGATGAAAAGATAATCCTGGACTCTTCGCTAAAAACAACGGTGGAATATTTAGTTAAGATATGGATCGGCCAGTTAATTAATCTTATATATTGGGAAAGCAAGCTTTCTGAATGGGCGGCGCGGGTTATGCACCTTGAAAGAAGTACTAATGAGCTCAGGGATCAGCAGAAGAAGATGCGCTTGCAATATTTTCGGACTATGCACGAGCGAAGCGATAAAAATACCAGGGAAATTTTTGTCAGCCGGATGGCCTTGATTAAGACCGGGGCCGTATCTTAAATATGAGGAGACTTTAATGCAGGAAGGCAAGATAGTTTCAGTCCAGGGCCCGATTGTAGATGTGGAGTTTCCCGCTGACGTATTATTTCCGGCTATCTATGATGTTATTGAGACCGAGACCTTTGACGGCCACCGGATAGTGCTTGAAGTAGTAGAATATTTGAGCAAGCCTGATTCGGATAAAACAAATACCATGAGGTGTATCAGTTTAAACCCGAATTTTGGCCTGCGCAGGAACGCCAGGGCGTTTGCCAAGGGGGCGACTATCAGCGTTCCGGTAGGAGAGGCAACTTGCTCCCGGATACTTAATGTTTTAGGAGAGCCGGTAGATAAGAAAGGGCCGGTAAATGTCCCTGCGGAGATGATCAGGCCTACGCATAGAAAACAGCCGATAGCTATTGTTGATACCGGCGACGGTAAAGAGAAAAAGTTTGAGGTTATGCAAACAGGGATTAAAATGTTTGACCTGCTGTTCCCTTTGATTAAGGGATCAAGGAACGGTATCTTAGGAGGCGCTGCCTGCGGCAAGAGCGTAATCATCCTTGAGCTTATGCATAATATTATTAAGATGCAGAAAGGTTACTGCGTTTTTACCGGGGCAGGGGAGCGTACCAGGGAAGGTAATGAACTGTATTATGAACTGGAAAAACAGGAGATTTTAAACAGGTCGTCTTTGGTATTTGGGCAGATGAATGAGTCTCCCGGAGCCAGGTTTGAAATAGTAAATACCGGCTTAACTATAGCGGAGAATTTTGCCGAAGAAGGGGAAGATGTTTTGCTGTTTGTGGATAATGTATACAGGTTCGCCCAGGCAGGGACTGAGCTTTCCACTCTTCTCGGCAGGATTCCTTCTGAGACAGGGTATCAGCCTACATTGCCTTCAGAAATGGCCGAATTCCAGGAGAGGATCCGTTCAATCGGACAGGCATCAATTACGGCAATGGAAGCAGTCTATGTGCCTTCCGATGACTTGACTGACCCGGCGGTAGTTTGTATTTTCAGCTATCTGGATTCTATTGTTATTTTGTCCAGGCGTTATGTACAGTTGGGTTTATTCCCTGCCATTGATCCCTTAACTTCTTCTTGCGCCTTCCTTGACCCGATGATTATCGGCAAAAGGCATTTTAAAACCGCCCAGGATGTTTTAAGGATACTTAACAGGTATGAAGAACTCAGGCGTATTGTTGCTATCGTAGGGGTAGAAGAACTTTCTCAGGGGGACAGGACTATATTTGAAAGGGCTGCCAAGCTGCAAAACTTTCTTACTCAGCCATTTTTCACCGCTGAAGCTTATACCGGCAAAAAAGGGGAATATGTTCCCCTGGATGCCACATTAGAGGGCTGCGAGAGGATAGTCGCCGGCCAGATGGATAAAGTGTTGGCGGAGAAGTTTTATATGATCGGGGCGCTTCCGAATAACTTTTAAATTAGGGGAGACTAAAAGAAATGTTAATTAAAATCGGGCAAATGCTGATTAACAAGAAATTAATTACTTCTGAACAGTTAGAGGATGCGCTTAACGAACAGACTAAGACCGGTGAGCTTTTAGGGGTAATCCTGGTTAAAAAAGGCTACTTAGGCCAGGAAGATTTCTTAAAAGTGCTTTCCGAACAATTCAATGTGCCTTTTATAAAAATAAAGGAAACTACTATTGACCAGTTGGCAATAAAAAAGGTTCCTGCCAAGTTTGCCTGGTATTATAAAGTTATGCCGATTAAGTTCGTGGATAATAAGTTACTGATTGCCTCTTCCGACCCATTGCGTTCGCTGGATGATTTAAGGATATTTTTAGGCTATGATTTAAAGCCGGCCCTGGCGTCAGAGTCGGAAATTATGGAAGCGATTAAAGAGCATTATGGGGTAGGCGCTGAAACCGTAGAGGGGATTATTGCCAAGGCCCCTAAAGATACCAGGGATCAGGAAACCCCGAAAGAAACCGGTAAAATTGAAGATATAGAAAAGTTGGCTGGAGACGCCTCGGTAGTTAAGCTGGTAAATCAGATAATTTTGGAGGCTTATCAAAAAAGGGCCACTGATATCCACATTGAGCCATTCCGGGGCAAGATGAATATCAGGTACCGCATTGACGGTATACTTTATAATGCTAATGTCCCGGCGGATATAGAGCGTTTTTTTCTGGCAATTATTTCGCGTATAAAGATAATGTCCAGGTTGAATATCGTGGAACGCCGCCTTCCCCAGGACGGCCGCTCTGTGATAAAAATAGGACAGGAAGAGCTGGACTTGAGGATTTCAATTATCCCCACGCGTTATGGCGAAGGGATGGTTATAAGAATTCTTCCTATGAGTATGCTTTTTAGCCTGGAGAGGCTGGGCCTGGCGCCTGAGGATTTAGAGATTCTGGCAAAATTAATCAAGAAGCCTCACGGTATAATCCTGGTTACCGGGCCGACGGGGAGCGGGAAAAGTACTACATTATACGGTTGTTTGAATGACATAAAAAGCAGTAAGAATAAGATAATAACTATTGAGGACCCGATAGAATATGAGCTGGAGGGGATAATCCAGATCCAGGTTATCCCGGAGATAGGGTTTACTTTTGCCCAGGGTTTAAGAAGCATATTAAGGCATGATCCTGATATTATGATGGTAGGAGAGATTAGGGATTTTGAGACGGCAGAGTTGGCAATCCGCAGCGCCCTGACCGGGCACCTTGTTTTTTCCACTCTGCATACAAATGATGCTGCCGGAGCGGTAGCCCGCTTGCTGAATATAGGTATTGAGCCGTACCTGGTGGCTTCTTCAGTCGAGGCATTTATTGCCCAGAGGTTGGTGCGTTTAATCTGCCCGGAATGCAAAAAGATTGACACGGCAGTGCCCGAGAATATCCGAGCGTTAATAAGCAAGGATATCGCCAATAGTAAAACCAGCTTAAAACACTTAAAGCCGGAAGAGATCAAGATTCATAAGGGGCAGGGCTGCAAGGAATGCAATTTTACGGGGTATAAAGGCAGGACCGCGATCCATGAAATACTGGTAGTGGATAAGGCTATAAGGGAGCTGATGTTAAGAAAGGCTTCCACGGATGAATTGCGGGATAAAGCAGTCAATATGGGGATGAAAACGCTGCGTTTATGCGGATGGAAAAAGGTGATTGACGGCCTGACTACTCCTGAAGAGATATTAAGGGTAACTCAGGCAGAGGAATAATCGAAGGATGTTTAAGGTATCGGTGCTGGATATAAAGACAGCCTCATCCATATTCCAGGAGCTGGTTTCTCAGGTTGTCCTGCCCGGGGAAGAAGGGGAATTGTCAATTATGGATTTTCATCAACCAATTATATCCTGCCTTAAAGATGGGGTACTTAGAATAGATAATATTCCTCCCATAGCCATTAAGAGCGGGATTGCCAGTATGCAGGATAATGAATTGGTAATATTAGTGGAGAAGAAATAATATGCCAATATTTGTTTATCAGGCGAAGAAGGGTCCGCAGGAGATTATTGACGGCACTGTTGAGGCAGCGACTAAAGAAGCGGCTGTAAATAAGATAGAGCAGATGGGTTATGTCCCTATCCGCTTAAGCCTGAAAGAAGGCCATTCTGTTGGTAATGCCAGGAAACCTTTGGAAAATAAAGGACCGGCCTTAAATTTCTTTGACCGGGTAAGCGCCGGGGATTTAAATGTATTCACCGACCAACTGGCTACTTTGGTGAAATCTAAAGTGCCGCTTTTTGAAGCAATCAATATCCTTTCTTCCCAGACGGAAAACCAGAAACTTAAACAAATAATAATCGCTATATCCGGACAGTTAAAGGACGGCATGACCCTTTCCGAGGCGTTAAGTAAATACCCCAGGGTTTTTCCTCTTCTTTATGTAAATATGGTTCGCTCCGGAGAATCCGGCGGGGTTTTAGACGAAACCTTGAACCGGTTGGCTAAGTTCCGCGAAGAGCAGGAGGAGGTAAGGGCTAATATAAGTTCTGCCCTGGCATATCCGATCTTTATAACGATAGTAAGTTTGATTACTATTATTATCCTGCTTACTTTCGGTATTCCGCGTTTAGCATCTATGTTCACCGAAAATAACCAGTCCCTGCCTTTACCGACCAAGATTTTAATTTCCATAAGCAGCGGGATCAGGAGCTACTGGTACTTGGGGGTTATATTCATAGGCGCGGCTATTTTCGCGCTGCGGCAAAAACAGTTAATTGAAAAGAGAAAAGCCGCGTTTGATAAATTTATATTGAAGCTCCCCTTGATCGGTAACTTCAGTAAAAAGGCGATGTTGGCGGAGTTTACCCGGACCTTTGCCCTGCTCCTGGCCAACGGAGTCCCGGTGCTTGATGCCCTCCATATAACCGTACCGACAATAAATAATGAAATATTCAGGAAAGAGCTGGAAAATGTGCATGGCGATATTATCGTGGGCACTCCGCTTTCCCAGAGCATGAAAAAGTCTAGCTGGTTCCCGCCGTTTTTGATAAATATGATCGCAGTCGGGGAAAGGGGAGGAAACCTGCAGGAGGTATTGCTTGAAGTGGCGGTTTTTTATGAACGCGAGGTAAGGAAGATAAATAAGATAATGACTTCTTTGCTTGAGCCGGCGATAATCCTGGTTATGGGTTTAATAGTAGGGTTCATTGTTATAGCGATGTTGCTGCCTATTTTTGAGATAAATATGGCGGTGCAATAATTAAGGGGGATTAATGAGGAGAAAAAGAGGGTTTACGCTTATTGAATTAATGCTGGTCGTCATCATCCTTGGTGTTTTAGCGGCTATGGTAATGCCGAGGCTATCCGGCAGGTCAGAGCAGGCAAAAGCCTCGGTAGCCAAGACAGATATCAACGCTAATATAGCAACCGCGCTGGATCTCTATGAACTGGATAACGGCCGGTACCCGACCACGGAGCAGGGGCTTAGCGCTTTATCCACGAAACCCGGGGATCTTTCCGAGGGATCAAACTGGAACGGGCCTTATCTTAAAAAGGAGCCTCTTGACCCCTGGAGCAAGGCGTATCAATATAAATATCCAGCTACCCATGAAGGCCAGGATTATGATTTATATTCTTTGGGCCCGGACGGCATAGAGAGCGAAGATGACATCGGCAACTGGCAGAAGTAAGGCCTTTACGCTAATCGAGATAATGATTAGCATAGCTATTTTGTCCCTGGGGCTGATTTTAGTCTTGCAGGGCCTTGCCAAATGCGTTAATATCCTGCGTATTTCCCAGAGCAACCTCGCGGCAACTTTATTAGCCGAAGATAAGATGGCTGAAGTGGAGATAGCGGTTAAGCAGAATGGCCTGAAAGCATTTCTGAATGATACAAGCGGAGTGGAGCAGGCCGGCAATATAGAGCTCGACTGGCAGGTGCGCCTGAGCCAGGATGAGGAATATGAAGATTTAAATAAGGTCACGGCTACTGTTAATTGGAGAGATGGACGTAACAGAGGCTCAAGTATTTTCAGCACTTATTTAACAATCCTGAATGATAAATAGAAAGAATAAGGGATTAAGGTTTTCCGCCGGGTTTACCCTGGTTGAGCTTATTATCAGCGGGGTGATAATCCTACTGGTTTCCGTAACCGTTTATTCCGTGTTTGCCAGCGGGATTAATGTCTGGAAGAAGGCCAACCAGGCTAAGAGTAAGGGGTACGCCTTAAGGCTGGTAATTGAGAAGATGAGTATGGAATTAAGGAACACGTTTAAGTTTGCCACTATCCCTTTTGAAGGCAGCGAAGATACTGTTTATTTCGCCGGCCTTGTTGATAATCAGGTAAGCAGGATCAGTTATTTTCTTGATGATGAAGAAAACTTTTGCCGCAGGGTCCAGAATTACCCGGAGGTCTTTGGAAAGGGGGAATCCGGTCAATATAGCACGGTGTTTAGCGGAGTCAAGCAGTTGAAATTAGAATACTGTTATCTTGATAATGCCAGCGGTGATTATAAATGGAAGGACGATTGGATAAAGGAGGAGCAGGATACCATACCTCAGGCGTTAAAAATAGAGTTAACTTTTGAAGGCGGCAATGAAGAGGAGTCAAAGTTTACTAAAACAATATTTATCCCCATTGGTACGGGAGAGCAGAAAATAGAGCTTATCCAGTAAGACGATTTTATGTTAAAGAGAAGCAATAGCCAGCGCGCAAGCATATTGATTATTACTCTCTGGGTTTTAGGTTTTTTGACCATCCTGGTGGTTAATCTGGGGTTTATGGTCAGGACGCAGCTGCAATTTGTTGACCACCTGCAGGACAGGTTGAAGATGTATTACCTGGCCCGCGCAGGCATAGAAAGAGCGGTTGCTGAATTATATGTGGATGAGAGTGAAGGGGTTGATGTCCTGAATGAAACATGGGCGAATAATCAGCAGTTTTTTAAGGAGCTGGCTTTCGCGGGAGGCTTTATTAACGTTAGCTATAAGATAGGCAACCAGGCTGAGCAGGAAGAAATTACATTATACGGGGCAATGGATGAGTCTAGCAGGATAGATATAAATAGCGTTGACTCGGATGTGTTGATATCCCTTCTGGAGCGAATTGGCAAGGTTGAGGCGGAAGAGGCAATAGACCTTGCCGGTTCAATCCTGGATTGGAGAGATAAAGATGTAGCTGTTTCAACCGGCGGAGCTGAGAATGAATATTACCAGGGATTATCTGCGGGTTATCAGTGCAAGAACGGCAAGTTTCAGGTAGCGGAGGAATTATTGCTGGTTAAAGGAATGACCCCGGAGATATTTTCCAAGATTAAAGGAGTAATTACTGTTTACGGCACAGGCCAGGTAAATATTAACACCGCCGGTTTTAAATGCCTGTACGCTTTAGGTTTAAACAGCGATCTTTGCGAGCGGATAATTAAATTTCGCCAGGGCAGCGATGAACTCACCGGTACCGAGGATGACTATATTTTTAAGGCCCCCGTAGAGATTATGAACGTAGGCTCTTTGTTTACCGAGGAGGCTAATCAGATAAATACGCTGATATCCAGGAATATGTTTAAAGTAAAATCGGATATTTTCAGGGTTAGCTCTATGGGGATACTTAAGAATGAGAGGGGATCGCGCTCAAGAGAGATTGTTTGTGTGCTGAAACGCCAAAAGGATAAAGCTCCTCAACTATTATATTGGCATGAAAATTAATTTAGTAAAAATATTCCAAAAAAAGGAACAGGTTACAACCGTCTGCCAGATAGACAACAATTGGCTTAGGTTAATCCAGGTAAAGGCGATTAAGCGCGAGAAAAAGATCTCCATGATTAAGGCCGTGGATATCAGTAATCTATCCGACGAAGAAATCTCGCTTAAGATTTCCGGCCTGGCCTCAGAGCTTAAGATAAATTCACGTCATCTCATTCTTTCTATACCCCGGCATCAGACAACTACCAGAAACCTTGACCTGCCTTCTTCAAACCCGCTTGAGATCAAAGATATGATTGAGCTGCAGATCGGCAAGCAAACGCCTTATGCCAGCGATGAGGTAATCAAGGACTATCAGATCCTGGGCAGCAATACGGAAGGCTACAGTAAGGTGCTTTTGGTTATTGTGCACAGGGATATCGTCAACAGGTATTTTAAAATACTGGAGTCGGCCGGGCTAAAAGTGCAGAAAGTTAGTTTTAGCTCTGAAGGCCTTATGAACTGGAGGAGCCTGGTTTATCGGGAAAAGATCGCGCCTGAAAAGGTGCACATATTAATTGAAGTGGATTATGACGCAAGCGATTTTGAGGTGGTGCTTAATGACAAGCTGGTTTTTGGCAGGAGTATCTCACTGGGATTTTCTCAGTTTCCCGGGCAGTTTGAGCTTTGGCAGAAGAAGTTTGTTGAAGAGGTGAACCACTCTATATATGCTTACCAGAACGAAATAATCGGCAAGGAGATCGGGAAAATTATAATCAGCCGTCCGAGGCTGGTCGGGGACAGCTTAAACAGGGATATTTTAGAAAAAGAGTTTGGCTCGTCTGTGGAAATTATAGATCAATTTAAGGATATCCCTTTGACAGAGGAAGGGGTAAATTCTTATAATAACCTGATCCGGACGGATTTATCGTTTGCCGGGCTTCTTGGCCTGGGCCTGCCGATAGTTGAGCATAAAATTGACCTTATTCCCCAGGAACATCAGATAGGCAAAGCGGTAAAAGAAAAAGGGAAAGATTTGTATATTATGGGTATACTGTTAGTATCTATCCTGGTTGCTGTTTCCGGGGTATTTCTGGGCAGGATGTATAATAAGGAGCGCTACCTGGGGCAGCTAAAGCAGCGGCTTACAGAGATACAGGATAAAACTAAAGAGTTAAATAGCATGATCCGGGGAATTGAGACGATAAAAGACCGGGTATATACAAGGGGGATGTCGCTTAACCTTCTTTATGAGGTGCATAAGGCGATTACGCCTGAGATGCATTTGGTTTCTATGAGTTTTGACGGCAAGGAAAACCTGACTCTCCGCGGGCAGTCTAATGAAATGTCCGAGGTCTTTAGTTTTGTGAATAAATTAGAGGAATCCAGTTATTTCCAGAATGTGAAGACAAAATATGCCACTAAACGCAAGGAAGGGGAAAAGGAGATTACGGATTTTGAGATTTCCTGCCCTCTGGCGGATAAGTATAAAGTTATGGATAAACATAAACTATAAATATGGAATTCCTATCAAGGCTATCTAAAAAAGAAAAACGCTTATTTTATATTACGGTCGCGGTAATCTCCATTGTTTTTCTCGAGAGGGTGGTATTTAAGCCGGTTATAAATAAGCTGGAAAGTTTTAACGGCAAGATTTCCTTAGAGGAAAAGAAGTTGGAAAAATCAATGCTTATTTTAGCTCAGGAGCAGACAATAAACAGCGAGTATAAAAAATTCGCCCAAAACATAAAGCAAGAACAATCCGAAGAAGAAGCAATTGCCGGCCTTTTGAGCAGCATAGAGAAAATGGCCAAGAGCGTTTCTGTTTTTATCCTGGATATGAAGCCCGGAACAGTTGAAAAATCCGAGTTTTATAAGAAGTACAGCGTTAAAGTTGAGGTTGAGGCAAAGATCAACAACTTATCAGATTTTATTTACCAGCTGGAGAATTCTCCGAAATTGCTCAGGGTATCGGATTTTCGCCTGACCCCCCAAAAAAAAGAGACTGTGCTTAAGGTAAGCATGACAATCACAGAAGTCCTGATTAACTAATAAGTTTTAAGGGCTTATCCTTTTAATGAAAGTATTAATTCAGTTTGAGAAAAAGCCGCGTTTATTCAGCCGCCCGGAGCGTATTATATCCTGTTTTGAACCTTCTTTAATGTCTCTGTGTTTTAAAGATATGGAGCAGGCCATTTCCCGGGGCTATTACCTGGCGGGGTTTTTATCCTATGAAGCAGGGTATTGTTTTGAAGAAAAGTTTTCTTCACGCAGGCTGTATGATTTTCCGCTTCTTTATTTCGGAGTTTATAAAAAACCTGATGAGCATGTGGCTGAACTGTTTGGGCAGCCTTCTACAAAACTGCCGGAGAACATGCGTTTAAACATCAGCCGCGATGAGTATTCTTTAAATATAGACACTATCCGTGATTATATAGCCAAAGGCGATGTATACCAGATTACCTATTGCATAAAGCTGTTGTTTGAATTCCATGGCCATGCGTTTTCCCTCTACAAACAACTTTTGAATGAGCAGCCGGTGCCATATCCTGCTTATATCCAGGCTGAAGGTTTTGATATCCTTTCTTTATCCCCGGAACTCTTTATTAAAAAAGAATCTATACATATAGTTACTAAACCTATGAAAGGCACTTGGCCCAGAGGCACAGATGTTCTTTCGGATTTAGTTTCCTCTTTACGCCTAAAATATGATTCAAAAAACCGGGCGGAAAACGTGATGATCGCTGATCTCTTAAGGAATGACCTGGGGAGGCTGGGGCTTAATATTAAAGCGCCCAGGTTATTTGAAGTGGCTAAGTATAAAACTCTTTGCCAGATGACTTCTACTGTTACGGCTAAAGTGGACAGGGATATATCTGTTTATAAGCTTTTTTCTTCACTCTTTCCTTCAGGCTCGGTTACTGGAGCGCCAAAGATACGCGCTATGGAGATAATAAGCCGGTTAGAGAAAGAAGAGCGAAAGATTTATACCGGAGCTATTGGCTATATAACCCCGGAAAGGGATATGTTTTTTAATATTCCTATCCGTACGCTTTTAATCCAGGGTAATTGCGGCCAAATGGGCATAGGCGGCGGCATAGTCTGGGATTCAACGGCTGCCGGGGAGTGGGAAGAGGGGCTGCTTAAGGCAAAGTTCCTCACGAGCATTAAATAGGGACAGCGACCATTATCTTTTGCAGTATCTTGGGATAATGGTCGCTGTCCCTATTAATAAAAAATGATTAGCTTTGAGGCGCAAGAAGAAGTATAATCTAAAATAGAATTACATATTCTTAAAACAATGCCAGAGAAAATATCCAAAGATTTAAGCCTGCTTAACTTCATAGAAAAAAACCACGACGGAATAATCGTAGCGGACAGGGCCGGAGTTGTGCTTTTTGCCAATTTGGCGGCGACAAAGATTTTTAACCGCCAGAGGCAGGATTTATGCGGTAAGCCATTTGAATTCCCGCTGCCGGGAGAGAAAACAACAGAAATAAATATTCCCGGAAAGAATAAAGATTTAGGGATAGCCCAATTGCAGCAGATGCCTATAGAGTGGCAGGGCAGGCGCGCCTTCGTCTTATTGATACACGATATTTCTGAGCTTAAGAAAACAGAGATGCTCAAAGCCGCGATGGACGAGCGCAGGCGTATTGACAGGATAAAAAATGAGTTTATTTCCAATGTTTCCCATGAATTACGCACGCCGCTTACTTCGGTGAGGGAAGGGATAAGCCAGATATTGGAGGGGTTCCTCGGCAAGACCACTGCCGGCCAGAAAGAATTTTTATCTATGTGCCTTGAGGATATTGACCGGCTCTCCAGGATTATTGACGGCTTGCTGGATATTTCAAGGATTGAATCCGGGAAAATCATTTTAAAAAAAGAAACGCTGGATATTGTGGAATTGGCAAAAAGCGCGGTGAATTCTCTTTCCGTTAAAATAAAGAACAAGGGGTTGGAATTAATTGAGGATTACCCAAAGGGGAGAACAGAAATTTATGTTGATAGGGATAGGATTATTGAGGTATTTATCAACCTTCTGGGCAATGCCATTAAATTTACCGATAAAGGCCAGATTGGCATTTCTATAAAGAATAAGGCAAAAATGGTGGAGTGTTGCGTATCAGATACCGGCCGGGGGATAGCCAAAAAAGACCTCTCCAGGGTATTTAGCAGGTTTCAGCAGTTCGGCCGCGTATATGGGCCGGGGGAAAAAGGGATCGGACTGGGGTTATCCATTGTTAAAAGTATTATTGAACTGCATAAAGGGCAGATTCGGGTAGAAAGTAAGTTAAATAAGGGGACTAAATTTATTTTCACCCTCTTTAAATATACCTCCAAGGAGTTGTTTAGGCAGTATATAGTTGATTCTTTAAGGGAGGCGGTGCGCAATGACGAGCCGCTTTCAATTTTTCTTTTTTATATTGACGACCTGGCGCTTGTTAAAAAAGAATTTGATAGCAAAAAGATTACCCTGCTGATGAATAAATTTTATGAAATAGTCGGCGGGCACCTGCGCAGGCAGGCAGACCTGGCGGTTAAGGATGACAGCGCTATTTTATTAGTGCTCCCGGTTACCAAGAATGAATATATTGAAAGTATCCAGATGAGGTTGACCCAGGCTATTGAGGAATATTTAACTAAAGAAGGCCTGGATAAGAAAATAAAGATAAGATGCAAGACAGCTGGTTTTCCGCGGGATGGCTCCAGCGCGGATGTTTTATTTGATAAAATAAAAGAGGCCCTTAGTTAGGCAGGAGGAAGGAAAGAATGGCTAAGAAAATATTACTGGTTGATGATGAACCGCATATAATTATGATGCTGGAAAACAGGATGAAACATGCCGGTTATGATGTAATTACCGCTTCCGATGGCCAGGAGGCCCTTACAAAGGCCCAGAAAGAAAAGCCCGACCTGATTATACTGGATTTGATGCTTCCTAAGCTAGATGGTTATAAGGTATGCAGGATGCTCAAGTTTGATGAGAAGTATAAACATATCCCCATAATCATGCTTTCCGCACGGGCGCAGGAGGCAGATAAAAAGATGGGGGAGACTGTGGGCGCAGACGGTTATGTTACCAAGCCGTTTGAACCGCAGGTATTGCTAGGGAAGGTAAAGGATCTGTTAGGCTAAAGTATTTATGTTTGACAATTCCTGTTAAAGTGGTATAATAGATTAAAGATTAGGGAATTTCTTAGTTTGAGCCGCAAAGAGAGGGCAACTAACCTTTGCGGCTTTTTTGGGTCTAGCACCCGGCCTAAAGAGGAAGTGGCCGGTGTGCCTTTGCAGGCTAGGGGGTGTATTATTAAAAAGGTAAAGACTTCACTTAAGGGAAGAAAGTGCAAATACCTGCACTGTAAACATATATTGAGTATATATAACCATGAGGATTATTGCCATATCCATCTCGGCCTTTTGGCCTCTGGCGATAAAGTTAAGGCAGGTAAGGTTTCTTGATGAATAAAACAGCAGTAACAAACAATCCCAATCAGGCAAACTTGGATTTTTATGGCTTAGGCATTGCCCCAAAAATCCTGGATATTTTAGCCCAGATGAAGTTTAAGGTGCCGACACCTATCCAATTGAAGGCAATCCCCTTGGCTATTGAAGGCAAGGATATTGTGGGTATTGCCCAGACAGGAACCGGGAAAACACATTCATTTGCTATTCCTATGGTCCAGCGCCTGGTGCAGAAGAACGGGATAGGATTGGTGCTCGCGCCGACAAGGGAATTAGCTATACAGATTGATGAGGCCTGCCGCATACTTGCCCATGCCTTTGGTATGAAGACTGCCTGCCTTATCGGCGGGGCGCCTATGGATCCCCAGGTGCAGGCTTTAAGAAAAGATCCCCGCCTGGTAATCGCTACCCCGGGAAGGTTAATTGACCATATGTCACAGTGGAATTTCCTGCCGGACAGCGTAGTTATGCTTGTGCTTGATGAAGCGGACCGTATGCTGGATATGGGTTTTGCCCCGCAAATAGAGAAGATATTACGTTTCCTGCCTAAAGAAAGGCAGACTATGCTTTTTTCAGCGACTATGCCTAAAGAAATTATGAACATTGCCGCTAAATATATGAAATTACCTTTAAGCGTTGAAATAGCCCCTTCAGGGACAACCTCTGAAAAAGTAACTCAGGAGTTGTTCATTGTAAAAAAAGAGGCAAAGACTCAGTTGCTTAAGAAACTGCTTGCCCAATACCATGGCACAGTACTTTTATTTTCGCGTACCAAGCATAATGCTAAGAAAATTGTCCGCTCAATCAGGGATATGGGGCATACTTGCGCAGAGATTCATTCCAATCGTTCGCTCAGCCAGCGCCGGGAAGCTTTGGACGGTTTTAAATCCGGTAAATACAAGGTGCTGGTTGCTACTGATATTGCCTCTCGGGGAATTGATGTTACCGGGATTGAACTGGTAATTAATTATGACTTGCCCGAGGATGCGGAGAATTATGTGCATCGTATCGGCAGGACTGCCAGGGCAGGGCATAAGGGCCATGCTATTTCTTTTGCTACGCCTGATCAGGGGCATGATGTGCGCGATATTGAGAAGCTTATCAAGGCCACTTTGCCTGTATCAAAACATGCTGAACTCACTCTTGATAAATTTAGCGAATCCAGCCAGGGTTTAAGCCATTCTTCAGGGCGTTCTTCCGGGCGCAGGCCTAACCATGGGCAGCAGAGGCATCCTCAGGCGAAGAAGCCGTATAAATACCCCAAGCCAAAATTCTACCGTTAATTATAAATAGGGACAGCGACCATTATCTTTGTGAGTCTACTAGGATAATGGTCGCTGTCCCTATTTATAAATGGTCGCTGTCCCTATTTATGATATAATTAATTACTATGGATAATCAAAAAAGAGCAGCATTCCAGCTTATTTTTCTTTTTGGCCTGGTCAGTTTATTCGGAGATATGGTTTATGAGGCTGGCCGCAGCGTTAACGGCCCATACCTTAAAACATTGGGCGCCAATGCCGCGATAGTAGGCTTAGCCGCCGGCCTCGCAGAATTCTTAGGTTATGCTATCCGCCTGGCTTCGGGTTATTTTGCCGATAAGACAAAAGCCTATTGGTTGTTTACTTTTATCGGTTATGGTTTATTGATCAGCGTGCCTCTGCTTGCCTTGACCGGTATTTGGCAGATGGCGGTTGTCTTTATTATTATAGAAAGATTAGGAAAAGCCCTGCGCAGCCCGGCAAAAGATACCATACTTTCCCAGGCTACTAAACAGGTAGGGACAGGTTTTGGCTTTGCCATAGCCGAGGCGCTTGATCAGATTGGCGCAATCATCGGGCCGCTTATTTTTACCGTACTTTTTATATTCTTAGGCAAAGGGGCCAGGTCATTAGCGGATTATCAAGCCGGTTATTCGCTGCTTTGGCTGCCGCTGGCCCTGGTTATGTTTTGTATTTTTATTGCTTATCGCCGGCTGCCTAACCCGGAAGTTTTAGAGTTTTCGGCAGCCAAAACTCAGCAGTCAGATAAATTAAGCAAGGTTTTCTGGATTTATACCTTCTTTACTTTTGTAACTACCCTGGGTTTTGCCAATTTTGCTTTAGTCGGCTATCATTTTAAGGCTAAGCATATTTTAAGCGACGCGCAGATTCCTTTGTTTTACGCCTTAGCTATGGGGGTTGATGCCCTGGCAGCCCTGGCTATTGGCAAGCTTTATGATGTTTTCAAGGCCAGGCGGAGCAATGAAAAGGCAGGCCTGGTTACTTTGATTACTATCCCGGCGCTTTCAATATTCATACCCGTATTTGTTTTTTCCACAAACTTTTTGTTTGTTTTAGCCGGCACGCTTATTTGGGGCATAGTTATGGGGGCGCATGAGACAATTATGAAATCCGCTATTGCCGACCTGACTCCGCTGAAGAAGAGGGGTACCGGCTATGGGATATTTAATACCGCTTACGGACTGGCGATTCTTATCGGCAGCGCGTTTTGCGGCCTGCTTTATGATTATTCTATAGCCGCAGTTATATTATTCAGCATTGCCGTTGAAATAGCGGCCATACCGGTATTCTTTACCTTGAGAAAAGAGGCCTTGACAGCCGCTTCTTAGGATGTTACTATTATTAAATTAGTAGCACTATTAAAAGAAGAATATGGCTTTAATCCGTTTCGGAGTTTCAATAGACAGAGACCTTTTGATCAAATTTGACCGCCTGATCAAGGGTAAGAAATACACCAACCGTTCTGAGGCCTTTCGTGATTTAATCCGCCAGGAGCTTATCCAGGAACAATGGCAGGGAAATCTTGAGGTAGCCGGGGCAATTACCCTGGTTTATAACCATCATAAGAGAGAGCTGGTAAATAAGCTTATGGATATCCAGCATGATTTTG